>JAJEIW010000178.1 GCA_022828045.1 Acidimicrobiia bacterium
GGTGGACCAGCCCGGTGTGGAGATGCGCCCGATCATCAACATCAACAACCGGCACGACTTCAACGAGGTGTTCTTCACCGACGCCAAGACGGCGAAGGAGAACGTGGTCGGCGACGTGAACGACGGCTGGCGGGTCGCCAACGTGCTGCTCGGCTTCGAGCGGGGTCATGGCGCAACCACCGACGCGCTCCGCTTCCGCGACGAGCTCGACCGCATCACGGCTGTGGCCGTCGAGCGCGGCGCCACCGACGACCCGCTCGTGCGTCAGGACCTCGCCCAAGCGCACGCCAAGGTCGAGATCATGAAGTGGATGGGCCAGCGCAACGTCACCAACGTGCTGGCGGGCAAGGCCCCTGGGCCCGAGTCGTCGCTGCACAAGCTGCTGTGGAGCGAGTATCACCACTGGATCACTGAGTTCTCGATGGATCTGCTCGGCATGGAGGCGACGGCGCCCAGCGGGCATCCCGCGGTGAACGGCATCAATACCGACGCTGTCGGGGCGGATTTCTCGTCTCTGGCGTGGGTGCAGACGTTCATGGGCGCGAGGCCCGGGACGATCTACGCGGGCACCTCGGAAGTGCAGCGCAACATCGTCGGCGACCGGGTGCTCGGCCTTCCGCGTGAGCCGCGTGCCGACGGCGGCCCGTGGAACCAGATCGGCAAGACCTGAGGCTGAGCCGGCAGGCGAAGCCGTGGCCCGAGCGGCCCGTGAGCGCGGTCACATGGAGACTTGGGAACAAGAGCGGAAAGCAAGAGGGAGTTCACCATGGAACTGCGACTGGACGGCAAGACAGCGCTGGTGACCGGCGGCTCGGCCGGCATCGGCAAGGGCATCGCGAAGTCGTTCGCCGATGCGGGCGCCAACGTGATGATCACGAGCCGCAAGGCCGACAAATGCGAGGCGGCGGTGGCCGAGCTGGCCGAGACGGCCAGCGGCGAGGTGAGCTACATCGCGTCGCACATCGGGCACCTCGAAGAGGCCGAGCGGGTGATGGACGGCACGATCGAGCGGTACGGGTCGCTGGACATGCTGGTCAACAACGCGGCCACGAACCCGTGGGCTGGCCCCATGATGGACTGCGACATCCCGCGGCTCGACAAGACCTACGAGGTGAACCTGCGGGCGCCGCTGCAGTGGTCGCAGGTGGCGTGGGACAAGTGGATGGGCACCCACGGCGGCTCGATCATCAACATCGCGTCGGTGGGCGGGCACCACACGTCTGAGGCGCTGGGCGTCTACTGCATGTTCAAGGACGCGCTCATGCACATGACCCGTCAGCTCGCGGCGGAGATGGGGCCGAAGGTGCGGGTGAACTGCATCGCGCCGGGGCTGATCCGCACTGACTTCGCCCGGGTGCTGTGGGACGGGCCCCGCGGGAAGATGATTGCCGACCAGTTGCCGCTCAAGCGGCTCGGCGAGCCGTCCGACATCGGCGAAGCTGCGCTGTTCCTGTCTGCTGCCGGCTCGTGGATGACCGGTCATGTCATGGACATCGACGGCGGCGAGTGCGTGAAGATCTCCGGAGAACTGCCGCTCGAAGAGGGCTGAGCCGGCCAGCTCTGACCCTGAGCCCCGGCCCCCCGGTCAACGAGGGCAGAATCGGCCGCCCGGCTCTGGCCTTGGGCCTGGGCCGGCCCGACGGTCAGTGGGCGTCGGCGAAGCCTGGCAGCTTCGTGAGCCAGCCGGCGACTGCGTGGGGGTCTTCGACCATCGCGTTGTGGCCGAGGCCGCCGAATACATGTGGCGCAGTCACACCGGTCGCCAGCGGATTGGCTGTCGCTGCTGCGGCAAGATCGTTGTGATGGTCGGCTGCGACCAGCGGGTCGCGCTCGCCGATGGCCATGGATACTGGGCACTTCGCCGCGGCGAGCAGACCCGCCATGTCGGGCGGGCCGACTTCGATGGTGGCCGGGTCCTGGGCGGTGCGCCAGGCTGGCGGCAGACTGGATTGGTCCAGCGGTTCTGGGGGTTCAGGGATCCCGGGCGGGTCGGTGCGCGCCGGTTCCCTGCCGTCCGTGACGCGCCGCTCGGCGTCGTGATGCAGCGGGCCGGTCACGCCCGCCTCGATGGTCGCTGCGATGCGGGCGTCGTCGTCGGCGAGCACGCCGTGCAGGCCCGCGAGCTTCATGAACCACTCGACGGCGGCGGCACGGTCGGGAAACTCCCGTGGCGGCCGTGCGGCGAGGTCCGGTATGCGGGACAACTCCTCGTCGGACCAGCGCAGCTTCACACCGACGGTCGTGGCCCCGGCGGGAGGTGTCCCGAACCAGCCGGACGCCAGTGCCAGCCCCACTGCGCCTCCCATTGAGTGCCCCACGACGGCGTAAGGGACCCCGCTGTAGTCACGATTCAGCACCTCCGCGACGTCAGCCGCCATCGCCCCGAACGAGTACGGAGCGCGCCACGGCGCCTCGCCGTGTCCGCGGATGTCGGGCGCGTATACGTCGCCCTTCCACAGCTCGGCCACGCCGTCCCACACATGGCGGTTGGCGCCGAGCCCGTGCAGCAGTACCAGCGTGGTGCCCTGTGCCATCGCACGAACGCTAGTGCCGCCCTGCCGCTCGGCAGCCGTGTGGCCATGCTGCGGCTCGCAGCGCCGCGTACGGTCATCGGTTGTCGATGCGGCGCTTGGGAATCCGCTGCTAGTTCGGTCGGGGCCGCTCGCCGTAGTCGCCGTGGGGTGCGTCGCGCTCGGCGATCACTTGGCGGAATCCCTTCGTCTCGAAGTCCTCCACCCAGCGGTAGGCCTCTTCGGTATGCCGGGTGACGCCGTCGAAGAACGTGCCCAGAAGCTGGCTGGTGCGCAGGCCCATGTTCTCGTAGGCCTGGTTGATGAGCAGCTTGTTGAGCGCGAGCTGGTTGGCGGGGATGTGCGCCAGCCGCCGCGCGAACGCTTCGACCCGCTCGCCGAGTCCGTCGGGCGGGTGCACGTAGGCGACGAGACCGATGCGGTGGGCGGTCTCAGCGTCGATGGCATCACCAGAGAGCAGGAACTGCTTGGCGTGCTCGAGGCCCAGCCGGTACACCCACACCATCGTGGTGGGCGTGCCGTAGATGCGGGATGGGGCGTAGCCGATGTGCGCATCGGAGGCCATGAACAGCAGATCGCAGCACAGGATCATGTCGGTGGCGCCACCGATCGCCCAGCCGTGGATCTGGCCCAGCACCGGCTTGGGGCACTCCCAGATCTTCATGAACCGCTTGACGTTGTGGCCCATGAACTGCCAGTCGCGAACCGGGTCCCAGGCGCCGTCGCGGGGCTTGGGGCTGGGGGCGCTGTAGGGGCTGCCCCATGAGTCGTACATCTCGTCGTGGGTCCCCCCACTCGACGTCTGCTCCGATGCCGTCGGGGTGCCCCTGCCGGGGTTGAGGTCGTAGCCCGCTGTGAGCGTGGGGCCGTTGCCGCGGAGCACGATCGAGCGCACGTTGCGCGACGCCGTCGCCCGGTCGATGCCGTCTGCCACACCGGCAATGACGGCTTCGGTCAGCGTGTTCATGCGTTCGGGCCGGTTCAGCGTGATGAACGCGACCGTGTCGACCTCGTCATAGAGCACCACCGGCTCGGGCTCACTGGCGCTCTCAGCCGATCCCACGTCGGAGTTCATGGCGCGGACGCTAGCTGCGCAGGCCCAGGCGCATGGCTGCGAGGGCAATCGGGCGGCTGAGGACTGGGGTGTCTCGGGCGAGCTTCGGGCGGTGCGAACCGGCCGACTCAGGACTGGGATGCTGCGGGGGGCGTGGGCCAGCCAGGGACGCCTTCTTCGAGTTGCACGCCGGCGCTGTTGTTGAAGCCGCACACCATGCGGTAGCAGCCCGACACGGCGAGCAACTGGCACATGTCAGCGGCGCTGTAGTGCTGCGACGCCTCGGCCCAGGCCGAGTCGGACACGCAGTCGTCGGCGCACAGATCGTCGACGAGCTGGAGCATGGCGGCC
Organism: Acidimicrobiia bacterium; assembly: GCA_022828045.1. Lineage (GTDB taxonomy): Bacteria > Actinomycetota > Acidimicrobiia > Acidimicrobiales > Poriferisodalaceae > Poriferisodalis. Next base: position 3,937 of record JAJEIW010000178.1, read on the forward strand.
TCGGCGGGCGTCCAGTGGCCTTGGGATATGGGGCGCGTTGCGTCGTAGAGCTCTGCTTCGTTCACGCCGTCGACCACAGCCACCAGGCCGTGCTGGCCGAATGTGTATTCCGAGCCGCAGTTCCAGCATGTCCGCAGCACGGCGATCTCCACATCCCGCCGGGTGAGGTCGTCTTCGAACTGCAGCAGGATGGTCTGGGAGAACATGCCCATGGCCTTGGAGACGAGGCGGTTGTGCGCCATCGTCGCCCGCATGTTCACCACGTTGGCGGGCGACGATTTCATTGCTTCGCGTGCGAGCTCGGCGGCCCACTCCAGGGGCTCCAACCGGGGTTGCGATGGTCGCGGGAGTGACATACCGGCAGATTAGAGCGCTCTCCATACACTGGTGTGTGTCGATAGTTCATAACACTACTCATGACGCGCACGCGGCCTCTGCTGAGCGCCTGGCCTACGCTGGCAGCGTCTGGGACTGCCGAGCCTCAGGTGAGGGGGCTGCCGTGAGCACGATGACCGGCGCCGAGCGCGGTGATGTGAAGCGCGACTTCGACATCTTCAGCGACGAGTACATAGCGGACCCGTCGCTGGTCTGGGACGAACTGCGCACCGAATGCCCCGTTGCGCACAGCGAGCGGAACGGCGGCGGGTGGATGCCCACCACCTGGGACGACATCGCGGCGGTGGCGTACGACACCGACAACTTCAGCTCGCGTGACAGCTCGGTGGCCCAGACGCCCGAAGGCGCGTCGTTCATCTCGGCCCCGCCGATCACGTCCGATCCGCCGTTCCATGCGGACGCACGCCGGATGCTGCTGCCGTTCTTCTCGCCCAAGGCCGTGGAGGAGCTTGTGGAGGTGACGCGCAGCATCGCCCGTGAGCGCCTCGATGTCATCGCGGCCGAGACGGGGGCAGACCGGGGCGGCTCGGGGGTGATCGATGCCGCCGACGCCTTCTCCAAGTACATCCCGGTGCGCGTGATCGCCCGCATTTTGGGACTGCCCGAGTCGGACGAGCCGATGTTCACCCGCTGGGCGGTCGCCGTGCTGCAGGCGACGCCCGAGGAGCATGACCACCGCGCCCTTGCGACCCGCGAAGTGCTGAAGTACTTCGGCGACCTCGTCGACGCTCGCCGTGAGGAACGTGCGGATGATCTTCCCTCGAAGCTGATCGACACACCGTTGCCGAACGGCGACCCGCTCACCGATCGCCACATCATCGGTGTCGGTTTCCTGCTGCTGCTGGCCGGCATCGACACTACGTGGAGCTCGATCTCGGCCAGCCTGCTGCACCTGGCGACCTATCCCGACGACCGCGAGCGTCTGCTGGCCGAGCCTGAACTGCTCGATTCGGCCATCGAGGAGTTCCTGCGGGCCTACGCACCGGTGACCATGGCCCGGATCAGCGCCACCGACGAAGCCGAGATCGCCGGCTGCCCGGTTCCCAAGGGCGACAAGGTGTACCTGCCGTTCGGTGCGAGCAATCGCGACCCCGCCATGTTCGACCGTCCCGATGAGGTCCTCATCGACCGAGCCCACAACCGGCACGTCGCCTTCGGCATCGGCATCCACCGCTGCCTGGGCTCGAACCTCGCCCGCATGGAGCTCAAGGTGGCGCTCGAGGAATGGCTCGCACGCTTCCCCAACTTCGAGCTCGCCACCGACGCCGACGGCCGCAGTGCCGAATGGGGCGGCTCACAGATCCGAGGCCCCCGCAACCTGCAGATCCGCGTCGGCATCTGATTCCCCGGCCTGGTGCCGACATCTGGCGTCAAACAACCAAGATGCCAATCCGTACCGGTTGCAGCCATCGTTGCGCTGACCGGCTGACTGTACTGCTCCAATCCCTTGGGTCCCGTGTCTCCAATTCCCCAGTAACCCGGCCTCCAGTTCCCTGGATCCCGTGCCTCCGTTTCCCCAGATTCCCGGCCTCCGACTCCACAATTCAAGGCTCTCGGTGTGGACTGACTCGCGACCTTTGACAGCGGCGCTCAAGGCTGAGCGCTCTTGCGGGGACAGACCTTCGCCCGCCCGCCTCGGCGCTCAAGCCGGAGGTGCTCTCGGGACCGTGCTGTCGCCTGTTGCGGGCCGCGCAGGAGAGCACAGCTCGTAGCGGCTGGTGCCGGGCTTGTGTTCGACGGTGTGGTCGTGGTCGTGGATCTTGTGGTGGCAGTCGTTGCAGACCAGCACGAGGTTGTCGTAGTCGGTTCGGCCGCCGTGCTGCCATTCGATGACGTGGTGCGCCCGGCAGTAGTCGGGCGACACGTCGCAGCCGATGCACCCCTGATCACGCAGTGCGAGCGCGGCACGCTGCAGTTCAGTGGCGGTACGACGGCTGCGGCCCATGCGCAGATCGCCGGTTGCGTGATTGAAGATCGCCGGCAGCACCTGTGCATCGGCAGCGATGCGGCCGATCTCGCCGATGGGGATGGGGGTGCCGTCTGACAGGCGAGCGTTGGTGAGCCGGTGGTTCACTGCGTCGTAGTCGGCCACCACCAGCAACGACATGCCCACGGGCCGTGCAGTGTCGGGCTCCAGCATCAGCATGGCGATCGCATCCGCAGTGCGCTGGGGGTGCGACGGTCGTGACTTGGGGTCTTCGTTGCTGTAGAGGCGCCGCTCTGCCGCGGCGATCACCGTCGCCAGCCGGGCGCCGGCGACGGGATCGAACTGAGCATTGAGCACCACCATGCCGTCGTGCCGGCTGGTGAAGATCTTCCCTGAGCGCGCTTGGCGCTGGCGCTCCAGCAGTGAGGCGCCGTCATCACTGCTCGCCTCAGCCTGATGTCGGGCGACGGTGCGGCGGAACTGGTCATACCCCTCGCGCTGAGCCCGCTCAGCCAGCCATGCCTCGTCGATGGACCCCTCGGTCGATGCGCGGGCGATCAGCTGGGCGTGCCCGTCGGGAATCGTGCCTTCCTCCAGACCGCTGCGAGTCGCGTCGAGATCGCCGAGCGCCACGCTGAGCTTCACATCGCTGCGCGCAGCCCGCCCCGGAATCCTCAGTGTGTCCTTGGCCGTCTGCTCGGCTGTCGCGGCGTCAGTACGGCGAGTCAGCTCGCGCAGCGTCTCGCTGCGCAGCGCCGCCAACGCCGACGTTGCCCGGCCGATCTCGGCCAGTCGGCGCCGCAACGCAGCATCGGACAGATCGGACACCACCACCGCATCAACCCGCACCTTGACACCGGCAGATGCCCCCGATGAGGCATCTGAAGCAGGGGAATCGCCACCGCCAACCCGGTCGCCGCTGTCCATCTCCATAAGAACAATCGTATGAAAGGGGTGTTACAAGTATCGGCTTCGGCGGGCAGTGCGCGATCAGCGTCGTGGCTCAGCAAGGTTGCTCGGCTGGGCGCATGCCAGATGCAAGCCAAGACTTGTCGCGAGGGAAGTTGCCGGAGATCGAGGTGCTGTCCTTCCGCGATCCGTCGGCCGAGACATGGTCACCGTCGGTCATCGGCCCCCCGCAGATATGGCGATCGGTGATGCCTACGCGACCGGGTCAAAGATGCGGCCGGTGGTTACATCTGCTGCGTCGATTCGTCGGCGAGGGCACTGGCTATTGCGTTGACGACCCGTTCCGCTACATCGGCTGCATCACGGGCGTGGCTTGCAGTCAATTTCCTGAAGGCGAAGTCTCCATACTCGGCGAGGGCGCGATCCATCCGGATCTCGTTCGCTTCGACGAGATCACTCTCGTTGATCGTGCCCACCAATTGGTGCCGGGCGTAGTCGAGAGTGATGCGATGAGTGCCTTCGCCGCGGCGCGCGCAGCCCTCTCGCCGTCATGTGGCCGGTCAGGGCCTTGCGGATGGCGTCGTGACAGGCAGCGATCGCAAGCGTCGTGTCGCTCTCGGCGATCCGGCGGGCCGAGTGGACGTGTCGCCTAGCGTCGTTGATGCGCTCACCGGCCGCGCCCATGTTCGCTGGCACTCGCTCCACGTCTCCGGTTGCGATCGCCTCGGCCAGCCAGTCAGCCATCGGGGCCTGCATCGAGTGAGATCGGCACCAGCGGCTGCCCCGGATGTGAGCGACGAATGGCTCCGCTTCGGAGGCGTTCCACATGTCTGCGTCGATCACAACAGGATTGATGTCTACTCGCAGGTGCTGCTCGACCTCGTGGCATTTTCTGCGAACCGACCGCAGCGGCACATCGCCGACGACGGCGACATCGATGTCGTTCGGAAAGGGACCTGGCTCGCCCTCGAAACGAGCGGCCCACGACCCGAACACGAACGCTTCATCGACTCCTTCCAGCCCGCTGAGCACCTCGCCGAGGCGCCCCAGCACACCAACGGTCTGCAACAGGATTGAACGCAGTTCCGGCGCCCACGGGAGGCTCCAGTTGGGGCGTACCAGCCGGTTGCGGCCCAGAGAGCGCGTCTTCACCAGGCCGTGCTGTTCGAGACGAGCCACCTCGCGGCTCGCGGTAGCTTGCGCAACCTCAGCGCGCACCGCGAGCTCGCCGACGGCGAGTTCATCGCCCGTCCCGCCGAAGAGGACACCGAGAATGCGCAGCTGCTGATCTGATCTGAACAGCGGCACCAGCGCCGACGCTGACGTATTCATATTCTCAATTTTATCATCGAGTATGTGAATATTTAGGTCCGAACGTTGCCGCATTCAGTACGAGTGCGCGCCCACCGGAGCAGCGGTTCGCCACGGCGGGTGTCCCATGCAACTGGGGCTGGTGCTCAGGACTGCTGGCGCGAGTCGATGGTGCCGTTCAGGAGCAGGGTTTCGATGCGCGCGAGACGTTCGGCATGATCGAGCAGCACCGCACCGACCTCGGTCCGGAAGTCATGCAGTTCGGTGCGCAGTGACCCGATCTCGTCGCGCATCTCGGTGCGCAGTGATCCGATCTCACCGTTGATCTCCTCTCGCAGCTCGGTTCGCACGGAGAGGATGTCGGAGCGGAGCGTGTTGAACGCCATGACGGCGGCGAGTGTCATGGACGCGATCAGCGCGGCGATGATCGTGACAGCCGCCGTCTGGCCGAAGAGAGCCCGGCGCTGACGGGCGCGCGAACCTGAAATCGGCGGCGGTTGTGTGCTGTTCGTGCCATCGTCGTGCTCGCCTGCCGGCCCCCGGGACGCAGCCGCGCCGCGCGCGCCCTCTGCCATGCTGGCCGCGCCTGCTGTCGCGGACTGCTCCAGCACAGACTGAATGGTAGCCACGCGCCCATGGCCACAACGAAATGAGGGAGGGAGGCATGCGACCTCCCTCGAATCGGCGAGCGCACCGCTCAAGATCCCGAACGTGTCACTTCTTCAATGAGGGCAGAAGCAAGCGAGCACCCATGGCTGGCTGCGGCGTACCTCGGCGCGGGTACTGTACCTGATTCTGCTACTTGAGTGATATTTTAGTTATATTGAGAGCAAGTCTATTGTTATATCGAATTCATATTGGCATTCACGATGCTTTGCGCTACCCTGTCCCGGAAGTCCACAGGAGCCAGCATGCCGCATCAGGAGATTGCACGAGTGGCAGTTTTTGTTGACGGTCAGAACTCCTACATGAGCGCTCGTCGGGCCTTCTGCGGCCAAGCCGCTCCGGCGGCATGCGGTCAGGTTCATCCTCGCCTGCTCGGACAGCACCTCTGCGAGCGCTCCGGCGCTCGCTGCTCGCTCGTGGGTGTGCGCATCTACCGAGGAATGCCTTAACAAGCGCGTGATCCCAAGGGGCACGCCTCGGCACAGCGCCAAATAGCGGCTTGGCAGCGCGGTCCACTAGTCCATGTTTGGACACGACCGCTCAGCTACGCGCCCGACGGCACAGCACGTGAGAAAGGCGTCGATACCAAACTCGCTGTCGACATGGTCCTGATGGCGCAGCGAGACGAGTTCGATGTCGCAGTGCTCGTCTCAGGTGATACAGACTTCGCGCCCGCGCTCGAAGCGGTGGCGGAAATCAAGCAGACCGCTGCAGCCTGCGAAGTGGCGGCGTGGGCATCTCCGAACGTCCGCTGGCCGCGTTCGCCCGTGATCGGTGGGGAGCAAGTCCGATTGCACGTTCTCCGCGAGCACGATTACCGGAAACTCCAGGACCCGACGAACTACAGCCGCAGAACCCGTCGGCGATGATGGACATGTGGTCTTCGGCAATCTCCGAGCGCGCTTTCGCCCCTCGATGGCTGTATGCTGCGGTCAATCTTACCCGCCTTCCTGGACGCCGTTCGGCTGACCAGGAATGGCGGGCTTTTCTGTCTCGTGTACGTCTCGGTGCGAAATCGATGGTAGGGGCAGTGCCGGCAACACGATCAAGGTGCCGCAAGGGGCCCGCAGGGCCCGCACTGCCGTTCGCGTCGGCACACGAGGACTCGCTGTTCGCGATGTCACACCCCTTCTGCAAGATCCTGATTGCTCGATGGACGACTCCGAGTCGTCAGAAAGGACGAGATGTCTGAGTTGAACTACCAAGTGCTGCGGGACGCCGTGGCGGGCGAGGCGGTTGCGCTGCGCTCGATCATGCGTCTGCAGCCCGCGGACGGACCAGGAGGGAAAGTCTTCCCTCCGACCTACAAAGTCTTCCCTCCGACCTACGCGGTCGCCAGTACGGCACCCCATAGGTACGCCGAAGAAGAGCGTCAGGTTGACGACCGGGTCACCAAGACCGTGCTTCTGGACTCAGTCGCCTCCCAGGCGAACCGCGCGGAGCTGGCGTTGTTGGAGGGCTGGGAACTTGAGGAATTGCAATTCCCGGTTCCCTTCGTGGATTTCACCGGCGAGCAAGACGTAGCTGATCTTGGACGGTTGACCGTGCTTGAAGCTCCGCATCGTCTCGCCGATGCCATCTTTCGCGACAGCTTGCTGGACGGCACACTGTTCCGGCAGTCAGATGTCGGACGCGCGGTCACCGACGCCCAGCCGCGTAACGCGACAGCCATGTTTCGATACGCGCCGACGGCTCTGCTCTTCGGGCAGTGGGATTCCACTGGGCCCAAAGGCGGCTTGGGCGCCAAGTTCCAGCGGGCGTTCGTCTCCGAGGTGGTCGGGCTTGATGCCCAGTTCGGGGTGAAGGTAGGCAGCCGCATCGACCCCTTGCAGATCGAGAGGGACTCGGCCGTCGTGTACGAGCACGCCGACCCTGAGCAGCGATGGACGCTGGACCGAGACGAGGCGGCACTGGACAGGGGCAAGCCAAAGGTGGCTGGTTCTGATGGGCGACCCGCAGAGATCAATCACGGCAACATCGCGCCGTCGATTGACGAGCTCGCCGGCGGTGTGACCATCTCGTCGGCGCGGCAGACCACCGTGATTTCACTGGCCGCGCTCAGACGGCTCAAGTTCGCAGGGGCAGACAGCGAAGCCGCAATCGCCGCGAGAACGGCGGTGGCCGCACTCGGAGTGGCGGCGATTGCCTACAGCTACGAGATGGACCTCGATCTGCGGTCGCGCTGCTTGCTGGTGCCCGAGCATGCACCACAGCTCCAACTGCTGCGTCGCGACGGGTCCGAGCCGGAAGCCGTCAGCATCGATCGCGCATCGAGCCGAACGCTGGTTGAACAGGCGGCGAGCGCTGCAGCGGGGGCAGGCGTCGCGTGGGAGACGAACCCGATCAGTCTGGTGCCCGCGCCGAAACTGGTCGAGTTGCTCCGGCGCAGCCGCGAGGCAGCAGCGCGCGATGGAGTCTCGGAGGACTCGTGATTGCGATCGAGGTGACGCTGCTCACCGGTCGGTACATAGCAACGGCACATCACGACCGGCGCGGGCATGAGTGGCCGCCCCATCCGGCCCGTCTCTTCTCGGCCTTGGTCGGGACCTGGGCTGATGCCGACACGCCCGACGAAACCGAGCGGCGCGCGCTCGAGTGGCTGGAGAGCTTGAAGCCGCCGGCAATCGGGGCCTCTGGTCCCGACGATGTCGCCGTGCGGCGTGCTGTGAGCCATTTCGTTCCCGTCAACGACGCGCGGCTCCGATCAGGGAAAGGAGCAGTTGAATCGGCGTTGGCGCTGTTGCCCGAAGGCAGGATCAAGCAGGAGCGCCAGTTTCCGTCGGTCACGCCCGACTGCCCTTGTGTGACCTTCGCATGGGACGAGTCTGCTGATCCGGACGTTGCAACAGCACTCGACGCGCTGTTGAGTCGCGTGACGCGACTCGGGCACTCGTCGTCGCTGGTGTCGTGTCGGCTTGTCGATTCTGCGCTGGAGCCGACGTTGAAGCCCGGGGAGGGGCCGATGGTTCTGCGATGCACTCAGCGTGGCCAACTCGACGCGTTGGAGAGGGCGCATTCCCAGCACAGGGGCGTGCGCCCTCGGGCTTTGCCGTTTCTGGGCGTTCGCTATGGGCAGGTTCGCAGCGAAGAGGACGAAGCGGTACCCGTCTCGCGTCCGGACATTGCCGGCGACTTGGTCGTGTTCGAGATTCCGTCCGACAAGCGCAGGTTGCCAGTGACGCGCACTGTCGAGCTGGTTGAGACGTTGCGTGGAGCGTTGTTCCACCACGCTGAGGAGCCGATGCCAGAAGGACTAAGCGGTCATCTGCCCAGCGGTTCACCGAGCCGTGACCCTCATGTCGCCTTCCTGTCCCTTCCCAACGTCGGCCATTCCCATGCCGACGGCCGGCTCATGGGATTGGCCGTGCTGCTTCCCGCCGGGATCGACGAGCTCGCAGCCCGCGCCGCCTACCGCGCCATTGGTCGCTGGGAGCAATCCGAGCCGCCTGGTCTCTGCCGGCTGACGCTGACAAGGGGCAATGTGATCGACCTTCAGCGCAAGCAGCCTCCAGTCGAACTCCCGGGTCTGCAGAGCGGAACGTGGGCACGGGCGTCTCGCAGTTGGGCGAGCGTGACACCAATTGCTCTGCCGAAGAATCCCGGCCGGCTGGCCAGCGGCTCGCCCAGCGCACGAGCCAAGGCGTGGGCTGCGGCAGAGGAGCAGGTGCGACAGTCATGCGTCCACGTCGGACTGCCCGAACCCGCGGCCGTTGCAGTCTCGCTCGGTCCGCTGATCGTCGGCGCCCGCGGCGCGGCTGACTTTCCGGCGTTCGTGCAGGGCGTGCGTCGTGGTGAGGGCGTGCGTCGTCGTTTGGTGCATGCCGCGGTGCGATTTGCCCAAGAGGTGGAGGGTCCATTCGTCATGGGTTCTGGCAGATTCCTCGGCCTGGGATTGATGCGCCCTGTCCCCGAATGGGATGCGTCGCCGGGCAGTCCTGACGAACGGCCGGCCAGCGATGAGCGCTGAGCGGCTGTCCGCGGACGATTTCGCGGCCTACTTCGAGTTGGTGCACCGCCATGAGCCCTACCCATGGCAGGAGCGCTTGACGGGCCAGGTGCTCACAGAGGGGAGATGGCCCGACGTCATCGATCTGCCGACTGGCGCAGGCAAGACCGCTGTGCTTGACACTGCCGTGTTCACGCTCGCGGCACGGCCGGAGGCATTTCCGCGGCGTGTCGTGTTCGTGATCGACCGCCGCATCGTGGTCGATCAGGTCTATGAGCGCGCTCGGAAGATCAGCAACTCCATCTGGGCCGCCGAGAACAACATCCTGAGCCGGATGCGCTCCGCGCTCATGGACATTGCCGATGACGTGACGGACCCGATCGGCGTGTCCGCCCTGCGTGGCGGCGTCCCGATCGACAACGACTGGGCACTGCGGCCCGACCAACCCTGGGTGATGGTGTCAACCGTCGACCAGTTCGGCTCCAAGCTGCTCTTTCGTGGCTACGGAATCAGCCACGGCATGCGGCCAATTCATGCGGGCCTCGCCGGCAACGACTGCCTCGTCATCCTCGACGAAGTGCACTTGAGCAGACCGTTCGTCGACACGCTGCGGGACGTCGAGAATGAGCCCACGGTCAACTCGTTCAACGCCGGTCGGTTGCCAAGACGCGGCTGCATCGTGGAGATGTCGGCTACGCCTCCCCGAGAGGACCGCCGCCGTTTTGCTCTGGAGCCCACTGTTGATCTCGATGGCCACAGAGAACCGAGCAAGCGGCTCCGCCAGATCGCTCGCGCAGCCAAGCAGGCGAGTCTCGTTCCGGTCTCGGGCTCCGCAGCGCATGTGGCGTTGCCCAAGAAGGTCACCGCGATCATCGAGAAGGAACTCCAAGAGCACGAGCGAAGCATCGGTGTGATCGTGAACCGGGTCCGCACGGCGCGAGAAATCAACCGCGCATTGCGCGATGCGGGATTCGCGTCACACCTGGTCACGGGTCGCATGCGTCCGCTGGACCGAGCACGCCGGCTTCGGGAGATCGACGCGCTCGTCGATCCCGACAAACGAGAGCCCGATGCAGGCCGCGCAGTAGTCGTTGCCACTCAGGCGATCGAGGTCGGCGCCGACTTCAGCTTCGATGCCCTCATCACCGAAGCCTGCCCTTTGGACAGTCTGCGTCAGCGTGCCGGTCGCCTGGATCGACGCGGCTTGCTCGCCGCGGAAAAGGTCAGGCCGGCGCGTTGCTGGGTGCTCGGGCTGAAGCCCGATGTCGAAGGCAAGCGATCCGATCCGATTTACGGCGACGCGGTGAAGGCCACGTGGCGAGAGCTGAGTGAGCGGGCTGACGGTGGCTTCATCGACATCGGTCCGTCGAGCGGAGCGCTCGTCGACATGCCGCCTGACACCCGCGCCCCGCGCCCCGCAGCACCTCTGCTGCTGCCCACCCACATCGAGGCATGGGCACAGACCCGACCCGAGCCGTTGGTGCAGCCGGATATCAGCGACTTCCTGCACGGCTTCGACGACAACCCGCCTGAACCAGAAGTATCCATCGT
>JAJEIW010000306.1 GCA_022828045.1 Acidimicrobiia bacterium
GCCGGCCCAGATGCCCAGCGGGATGGCGAAGCCGAGGGCGATCACGACCGAGTAGGCCATGATCTGCAGCGTCGGGGTCATCGAGCGCGAGATGCCATCCGCGACGTCCTCGCGCAGGACGATCGACGTTCCGAGGTCACCCGTGAGCACGCCGCCCAGCCAGTTGCCGTAGCGGTTGAAGAACGGCTCGTCGAGGCCGAGCTCGGTGCGCACGATCGCAATCTGGTCCGCCGTCGCCGCAGGACCCAGGATGTTGATGGCGGGGTCGCCCGGGAGGCTCGCCATCAGCGCGAACACCACGAACGACACACCGACCAGCACCGGGATCACGCCGGCAATGCGACGTAGCGCGTAGCGGCCGTCGGCGATGCCGGCCCCGATGGTGCCGATGGTGACGAGCACGCCGAAGGTCCAGCTGAACGGGGGTCGCCAGAACCAGGCCCACGCGATCGTGGCCAGCAGCGCTGCCCCGATGATGCGACCGAGCTGATCGCGAACAGCCTGCTTCATGCCCGTCGTGCCCCCCTTCGAGTGCCGTTACTACACCAACGCATCGCATCAACCTTGACAATCGCCGTCATGGCACCAGATCTGGGCGACGTGATGCGCCCCGGCGTTCACGGCGAACGCACCGACATCGCTGCCCGGGATCGGCAGATCGGTGAGGTTCTGCACCCGCGGATTGGCGATGACGCCCCACAGCGTCCAGTGCGTCCACAGGTTCCAGACGTTGCGCCCGAAGGCTCGGTTCACCTCTTCTGCGGCCTCACGGCGAGCTTCGGGGTCGGGATTGTGGCGGATGACGTCGTATGCGGCATCGATGGCGGGGTCTTGGAAGCGCCCCAGGTTGGAGGCCAGCTCGGGCACGCTCGGGTCAACCGGGAGCGCAGTCGCCGAATTCCACCAGAGCCACTGCTCGATCGGGTCCACCCCGCCGTGGGCGCGCAGCCCCATCATCTCGAACAGGCCGGCCCGCGCCAAGCCGAAGTACTGGCCCTGCTCGATGGGTTGGATCGTCACCGCAATCTCGTCGCCGAAGGCAGCCCTCCACATCGACGAGATGAGCTCATTCGACTCGACGTTGAACGGGTCGTTGGTGGTGTTGAACCAGAACGTCACCGGGTTCTGGTCGCTGTCGGCCTTGCACTGGGCGAACTCCGCTCGTGCGGCATCAACGTCGTACGTCGGGTAGCCCGAGTCGTCCAGGTAGCCCATGCTGCCAGGCGGGAACGGACCGTTGGCCACCCGCACCAAGCCCCGGAGCCGCTCGCTGACGAATCGCTCGCCGTCGAATGCGTGCGCGAGTGCCTTGCGGCAGCTCAGGTGCACCAGCGGGTTGGCCGCATTGAGCCCATGCGGTTCCATCTCGATCGGTTCGTCAATGCCTCGCAGCTCGGCGAGCACCGGATTCGTCCCCGATGCCACGTTCATGAGGCTGAAGTTGGTCTCGCCGAAGTCATTGGCTTGCAGCAGCACGAAGTCGGGATCGCCTTCGTACTTGGCGATCTCATCCGCGTTCGAGGTATGGATGATGTCGAATTGGCCCGCTCTCAGCCCGTTGGAGCGGCCCACGATGTCCACCGACACCACGAACTCGATCTCGTCCAGGTAGGGCAGGCTCTCGCCGGTGATGCCGTTGGGACCGCGCCAGTAGTCGGGGTTGCGCTCGGCGATGAAGCTGTTCCCGTTGCCCGGCGTGTACTCCGCGAACTTGAACGCCCCCAGCCCCACCGGCGCCGAAGGATCGCCGGTGGCACTGGCTAACCCCGCAGCCCGCTCATCGGCCGACAGGGGCGAGAACGGCGACGTGTACATCGGATTGTTCGGCAGCGTCTCCAGCCATGCCGGCGAGAACATGAAGCCGCAGCCCTGCGCTCTCGACGCGGGACCGGGCCCGGTCGCGAACGGGATGGACGTGTCGTAGTGGACGTACTGGCCTTCGCCCCAGACGTTCTCGATGCCCAGGTAGCCGGGCCCGGTCTGCTGGCTGAAGCGGCACAGGTTGATGTTGTACGCCACGGCCTCACCGGTCAGCGGCGTCCCGTCGTGGAACGTGATGCCGTCGCGGATCTTCAGAGTCCACGTCAGGAAATCGTCGCTGGCCGTCTCGGTCTCCACCAGGTACGGCACGATCTCGCCGTCGGCGTCGGTGACGTACAGCGACTCGGTGATCGCCCGCATGATCATGCGGCAGGAGATAGCGCACAGCGCTGCGTAGGGCGCGAACGGGTTCGCCGTGTCTGCCTCTATGCCGTACACCAGCCGGCCGCCATGCACCGGGCCGCCAGCAACCTCCCGTGTGTCCTCGCCCGTGGCCTCGCCGGACTCGCGTGCCTCGACCACCTCCGCCTGCGACTCCCCCAGCGTGGTCGCGACCTCACCGGCTGCGTCGCTTGCCGAGTCATCGGCTGAGTCGGATGGGGTGCCCGAGCCCCCACCGCCGTCTCCGGCCGAGCAGGCGACGGCAATCAGCGCGAACGCTGCCGATGCTGCCAGCGAACGCGCTCGCGCCAACTGCCGGCTCCTCCTTCGTTCTGGCAGGTGCTCAGCCCTGGCAGTTCCCGTCTGTGCACCAGATCTGCGCCAGGTGGTGCTTGCCGGAGATCACCGGGAAGGCGCCCTCAGCGTTGTCGGGGATGGGCAGATCGGTGATGTTCTGGACTCGCGGGTTGGCGATGACGCCCCACAGCGTCCAGTAGGTCCACAGATTCCAGACGTTCTTGCCGAATGCCCGGTTGACGGCTTCAGCCGCCTCTCGCCGTGCCTCTGGGTCGGGATTGTGACGGATGACCTGGTAGGCAGCGTCGATCTCGGGATCCTGGAAGCGCCCGAAGTTCAGCGCCAGTTCGGGCACGCCGGGGTTGACCGGACTCGCCGTCGCCGAGTTCCACCAGTACCACTGCTCGGACGGGTCGACGCCGCCGTGATTGCGCCAGCCCTGCATCTGGAACACGCCTGCCAGTGCAAGCCCGATGTACTGGCCCTGCTCGATGGGAGCGATCGTCACTGCCAGCTCATCGCCGAATGCGTCGGTCCACATCGACGCGATGAGCTCGTTGGACTCCACGTTGAACGCGTCGTTGGTGGTGTTGAACGAGAACGTCACCGGGTTCTGGCCGCTGTCGGCCTTGCACTGCTCGAACTCTGCTTGTGCGGCGTCGACGTCGTAGGTCGGGAAGCCGGAGTCTTCCAGGTGGCCCACGCTGCCCGGCGGGAACGGGCCGTTCGCCACCTGCACCAAGCCTTGGTGGCGTTCGTTGGCGAAGCGCTCGCCGTCGAATGCGTGCGCCATCGCCTTGCGGCAGCTCAGATGCACCAACGGATTGGTTGCGTTGAGCCCAAGCGGGTCCATCTGGATGAGCTGGCTCGCATCGGTGGGGTCGCCGCCGCGCACGAAGGTGAGCACGGGGTTCACGCCGGACGCGACGTTGATGAGGTTGTGGCTGGTCTCGCCGAAATCGTTGGCTTGCAGCAGCACGAAGTCGGGGTCGCCCTCATACTTGGCGATCTCATCGGCGTTCGCCGTGTGGATGATGTCGAACTGGCCGGCTTTCAGACCGTTGGAGCGGCCCTGGATGTCCACGGCCACCACGAATTCGATCTCGTCCAGATACGGCAGGTTCTCGCCGGTGATGCCGTTGGGGCCGCGCCAGTAGTCCGGGTTGCGCTCGGCGATGAAGCTGTTGCCGTTGCCCGGCGTGTAGCTCACGAACCTGAAGGCGCCCAGCCCGACCGGCGCAGATGGATCGCCGTTGGCGTTCGCGAGAGCAGTCTCGCGAGCGGCCTCAGGCAGCGGGGATGCCGGCGAGACATACAGCGGATTGTTTGCCAACGTCTCCATCCATGTCGGGCTGAACATCTGCCCGCACACTTCAGCACGGCCAGCCGGTCCGACGCCCGCCGCGAGTGGCTGACCGGGGCTGGCCGTCACTGTGACTGTCTGTCCCTCGCCGACAACGCTGTCGACACCCAGCCATGCCGGGCCCGTGAGCTGGCTGAGGCGACAGAGGTTGATGTTGTACGCCACGGCTTCGCCGTCCAGCGGCGTGCCGTCGTGGAACCTGATGCCGTCGCGGATGGTCAGCGTCCACGTCATGTAATCGTCGCTGTGCTCCTCCGACTCCACGAGCAGGGGCACGATCTCGCCGTCGCTGTCGGTGATGTACAGCGAGTCAGTGATGGCACGGAAGATCATGCGGCAACTGATGGCACACGATGTCGCGTAGTGGACGAACGGGTTGGCCGAGTCGGCTTCGATGCCGTACACGAGCTTGCCGCCGTGGACCGGGCCGGTCTCGGTTTCGCGGGCGTCCTCGCCGGTGGCCTCGCCCGCCTCGCGTGCCTCGACCACCTCGTCTTCCTGTGGGGACGCGGCGGTGTCCGGTGTTTCGACCGCAGCCTCGGTGGTGTCCGGCTCCGCCGGTGCGGCACCGTCGCCGGTGTCACCGCCGTCATCACCGCCGCCGCAGGCGACCGCGATCAGGGCGAATGCCGCGAGGACCACGCCGAGCCTGATGCCAAGCGAGCGCCGCGACCCTCGGCGGCGCCTGCTCGTGAGTTGACCGGCATGGCGCCGCGATTGACCTGTGTGCATCGTGGATTCCCCTCCCCAACGGCACCCGGCGGTGCTTTCGGCGAAATCTACTAGCTCTGCTGCCGGGCGCTGACCCGGCAGTGTTATCCGTTCGGCACCATATGTCGCTCACGACCGTCGTGCTCGCTGGGCCGGTACGGTGCGGTCGGGCCGGTAGCTCAGTGGTCAGAGCAGGCGACTCATAATCGCTGGGTCGTGGGTTCGATCCCCACCCGGCCCACTCACAGTCCGAAGTGCACAACGACCACGATGTCGGCCGCGCACGGCGACCACGCCGTCAGCGGCGCACCATGACTCAGTATCGTTGCTCCGCACGTTCGGGGCGCAGCGCGGCCCGTTCGGTCCGGGGTAGCTCAGTTGGCAGAGCAGCGGACTGTTAATCCGTTTGTCGTGGGTTCGAGCCCCACCCCCGGAGCACTCTCGGCCAGTCGGTTGGCGCCCTCAACTGGCACGCAGCCATTCCGCGACTGCCTCAGCCGCTCCAACCTGCAAGTCGGGATTCAGCAATTCGGTTTCGCGGTCGCGAAGCCAGACGAGCAGGTCGTGGCGCGAGCGCAGGCGCTCATGCTCGGACTGCTGAAGGTCGGATTCGGCGCCCGGGATCTCCGCTCCCTCCCCGATGAGCTGAACGGTCGCCCGAACATGTCGATGCAGTGCCGTCGCCACTCGCTCCAAAGCCTCGCCCTCCTTAAGCTCGCTGACCCCAGCGGCCGTCTGGGCGAGCAATTCGCGATCGGGAACATCCGAGTTCAACCGATCACGCCAATCGGGCGCGCCGACGATTCGGAAGTACGCCTCGCGATATTCAGGCAGCGAGAACAACTGGGGCACGATGAGCGAAACGGCGTCAGTGTCCGTCGAAGCGGCCGCTTCGAGCAGGACCTGTTCGACTGCAACAACGCTTCGTTCGGGGCGTTGACCCCTTGGCTTCCGCGTCGCCAGCGACAGTTCCTCGGGCGGGTCCCAACTGTCGCCCGCATAGGGATCGCCGAAGTAATCCTCGCCGGGGTCGGGCGGGGGCGGAGCATCGTCGTAGGGGTCGGACGCAGCGCGGGCTGGACGCTCGTCGAGACGCTGCCGGGCTGCGTCGACTCGTTCGCGGAACTTCTCGACGTCCATGGGGATGCCACCGGCAATCGGTTCCAGATCGCCGTCCAGCAGGATCTCCGGCGGGTACACGGCGAACACCTCGGCCGCCTGGTCGGCTGCGCGATCGCGGGCTGAGGGACTGTCGAGGTCGGCGCGCTCCAGGATCCGCTCGGCCCGGAAGGTGTGCAGCGGTTGAGCCTCGTCGAGCGACCTGCGCAGCGCAGGCGGGTTGCTAGCTGCAAGATCGCCCGGATCGGCTCCGGGTGGGAGCGCCGCCACAAAAATGTCGAGCCCGAACTCCCGCTCCCACTGGTGCACCCGCTCGGCGGCGGTCTGGCCCGCAGCGTCTGCGTCGAACGCGAGCACGATGCGCTTGGCGGAACGTGAGAGCAATTCGGCGTGCTGCTTGGTCAGCGCTGTGCCGCAGGTGGCGACTGCCTCGGAGATACCCGCGAGGTCGCAGCCGATGACGTCGGTGTGGCCCTCGCAGACAACGATCCGCTCTGCGCTGCGTGCCGCCTGCTTGGCCAAGTGCAGCCCATAGAGCACCTTGCTCTTGTCGTACACCGGCGTGCCCACGGTGTTCTTGTACTTCGGCCCCTTCGGCGGCGGCTTGCTGGATCGGGGCAAGACGCGCCCGGCAAAGCTGACTACCCGGCCGCCGGCGTCGCAGATCGGGAACATGATCCGGTCGCGGAAGAAGTCCGGCGCCTGTTCCGCTCGACGGCTGTTTGGCGACTCGGCTTCGACACCCGTGCTGCTTGCCCGTCGAGAAAGCTGGGACGCCAGGCCGGCCATTCCGAGCAGATCCGCCGGCGCACCGAGGTGCTGGCGCAGTGCATCCCAGAGCGGCGGGGCGTAGCCCAGGCGCCACTTCACCACCGTGTCGCGGTCGTAGCCTCGCCGTCGCAGGTACGCCCGGGCCTCGCCCGCATCAGGGCTGCTCATCAAGCGCTCGTGGTAGAAGCGAGCAGCACGCTCGAGCAAATCCAGAAGTTCCTTGCGGCGCTGGTTGGCGTGCTGCGCACCGGGCGCGTCGTAGGTGAGTTCGATGTTCGCTGCTGCCGCCAGTTGCTCGACTGCCTCGGTGAAGCCCAAGTGCTCGGTTTCACGTACGAATGTGATGGCATCGCCGGAGGCCTTACAGCCGAAGCAGTGATAGAAACCCTCCGCGCCGTTGACGCTGAACGAGGGGGTCTTCTCGGTGTGGAACGGGCACAGCCCCACATGGCGGCTGCCGACACGCTTCAGGCTCACCCGCCTGCCGATGAGCGCGACAAGATCGGTCGCCTCGCGCACACGCTGCACGTCGGAATCCCGAATGCTCATCTGCAGACGACGCTAGTAACTGCCTGCAACACACCCCGGCGAAGGAGACGCCCACAGCCAAGCCGCATGGCCTGTCAGTTCTGTGTGAACATGCACGTCCGATCGTTGAGCACGAGCTCGAAGAGGCCCAGGAAGTCCATGCCGAGCAGGACGTCGAAGTTGGGCGGCGCCGGCGGCGGCAGTTGCCATACGGAGAGTTGCCGCTCGTGCGGGACCACCTGACCGTGTCCCGGGCCGAGTTCGATGCCCAACCAGAGCCAGAACGCCGGTGTCGACTGGGCAGAGCTTCCAATCCCGCCAACGTCAAGGTACTCAACTGGGTTCCCCGGGAATTCCACCGCGTTGATGACGCGCTCAGACACGGCCGATCTTTGGCTCCCAGTGTCTACGAGTCCTAGGAATCGGCGGCCCTGGGCCTCGGGAGTGGCAGCGACAAGTGTCTCGGTCAGAACCTGCCAGTTCTGAACGGCCACTGTCAATCCATTCAACGCTCCTGGCCCACCATGGGCAGGCTCACGAAGATGGGCTGGGCGCCGATCTCTTCGAACGAGAATTCGCCCGACCCGTACTGCGTGATGCCAACTGAGTAGGCGGACTCCCTGTCTTCGTAGACACCGACCACGTCACCGTTGTGCAAGAGAGCGATCTTGCCGAAGTGGTCGGCCTCCATCTGCTCGCGATGGAAGCGCTGGTAGGCGTCATGATTCGACAGCGCTTGGGAAGGCATACGCAACTCCGCGTCGGGCACACGCCGACATCCACACCTTGGCACAGCCGTCCCTCGGACACACGACAATTTCACGTGGCGAGAAGGGTTTGTGCGGCGGCTAGGCGGGCTATTGGCACGCGGTAGGGCGAGCATGAGACGTAGTCGAGCCCTGCGTGCACTGCGAATTTGATGCTGGCCGGGTCGCCGCCGTGCTCGCCGCAGATGCCGGCGCGCAGGCCTGGATTGGCAGCGCGCCCTCGCTCCATCGCACTGCTCACGAGCTCGCCGACGCCGGGACGGTCCAGCGAGGCAAACGGATCGGCATTCAGCAGCCCGTCAGCGATGTATGGCGCAATGACTTGTGCCGCCGTGTCATCGCGGCTGAAGCCGAACGTCATCTGGGTGAGGTCGTTGGTGCCGAAGCTGGCGAACGACACGCCGGTCGCCAACTGACCGGCGATGAGACATGCGCGGGGCGTCTCGATCATGGTGCCGATCGGCGGCACCGCACCGGCATCTGCACTTTCCCACGCTGAACGCACGGCACGGACGGCGGCCGTCAGCTCATCGGCGGCGGACACGAGCGGCACCATGATCTCCACTCGGGGATCGCCGCCTGCGGCACGGCGGTCCGCCGCCGCGCCTGCGAGCGCCTCGACCTGCGCGGCATAGAGCTCGGGCCGCAGCAGGCCGAGCCGCACGCCGCGCACGCCGAGCATCGGGTTGTGCTCGTGCCACTGCGCGGCCTCCTCGGGATCTGCGCCGGCGAGGAACTCGTGCATGGGCGCATCGAGCAGCCGGATGGTGACCGGCAGCCCGTCCATGGCCGCGAGCAGTTCGCGGAAGTCCGCTCGCTGGGCAGTCGCGAGATCGTCGATGTGCTCGTCGTGCCCCCGCAGCACGACGTGCTGCACGACTTCTAGCCGGTTGGGCTGCAAGAACATATGTTCGGTACGACACAGTCCGATGCCCTGCGCCCCGAGATCGCGCGCCGTCGCTGCGTCGACCGCGGTGTCCGCGTTAGCGAGCACAGCAAACTGGCCGGCCGCGATCCGATCCGCCCAATTGAGCACCTCGACGATCTCCGCCGGGAGGGCCGCGACCGACCCTGTGCCCTTCCCAGAACTCGGCCCGACATCGCCGGCAGCCGATCCGGCAACCTCGCGACTGCCGAGCGTCACCTCGCCGGTCGACCCATCGATCGAGATCGGCGTGCCGTTCGTGATGCGCCGAGCGCCGACCATGAAGCTGTCCGCTTCCACGGTGATCTCGCGAGCGTCGCATACGGCCGGGATGCCCCAGCCCCGAGCCACCACCGCGGCGTGGCTCGCCAAGCCGCCCCGGGCGGTCAGGATCCCCGCCGACAAGCCCATCGCCGCCACATCGGCAGGGGTCGTCTCGGTGGCCACCAAGATCACCGTGCTGCCCGCCGACGCAAGGTCCAGCGCCACCTCCGAGCCGACAGCCACGACCCCGGAGGCTGCGCCCGGCGACGCCGCCAGACCGGTCGTCAGCACCACACCGGCATCGCCGGCGAACGTCGGGTGCAGAGCCGCGGTCAGCTCCTCGAAGCTGAGTTCGGCAACGGCCTGCTGCTGGCGAGCGCTCAGCCCAGCTCGCGAGCCTGCGCTGCTCGGCTCACCCGCCTGCTGGGCCGTCACTATTTCACACTCTTGCTCGCTGCGCTCACGGGCCGCTCGGGCCCGGGGCTCAGCCTCCGTACGCCCACCATCGCGCTCAGAGACCCAAGCGGGCGGTCAGGTGCCCGACGAGCGCGGCGATCGGCACACGATCCTGGGTCATCGTGTCGCGGTCGCGCACGGTGACGCAGCGGTCGTCGATGGAGTCGAAATCTACAGTCACGCACAGCGGCGTGCCGACCTCGTCCTGGCGGCGGTAGCGGCGCCCGATGGCCTGTGTCTCGTCGTAATCGCACATCCAGTGCGGCTGGCACAGCCCGAGCACCTCGGTTGCCAGCGCGGGAAGCGGATCCTTGCGCGACAGCGGCAGCACCGCCACCTTGTACGGTGCCAGGCGCGGGTGCAGGCCCAGCACCGTCCGCTCTTCGTCGTTGACGTTCTCGGTGCGGTAGGCAGCGAGCAGGAACGCCATGAGCGCTCGCGTTGCGCCGGCGGCGGGCTCGATGACATGGGGGACGTAACGCTCTCCACTGGCCTGGTCGAAGTAC
>JAJEIW010000234.1 GCA_022828045.1 Acidimicrobiia bacterium
GTCAACGGCCAGATGCACCACGAGATGGCCAGCTTCACCCGTGACGCCCAGACCGACGACGACGTGAAGGTCGTGGTGCTGGCCGGTTCGGGCCGTGCGTTCTGTGCGGGCGGCGACTTCAGCGACACCGGCGGGCCGGCAGTCAGCTTCGAAGAGGGGCGCCAGATCGTCGATCACCTGCTCGAGCTGCGCAAGCCGATCATCTCCGCCGTGCAGGGCTACGCCATGGGCCTCGGCGCCAACATCGCCCTGCTGTGCGATGTCGTCGTGGCAGGGCACAGTTCGGTGTTTGCCGACACGCACGTCAACATGGGCATCGGCGCGGGCGACGGCGGCCAGGTGATCTGGCCGCTGCTGATGGGGGTGAACCGAGCCAAGTGGCATCTCATGACCGGCGAGCGGGTCACCGGCCAGATGCTCTACGACATGGGGCTCGTCAACTTCCTGGTGGACGATGACGCGATTCTCGACACGGCAGTCGAGAAAGCCGACCAGCTCGCCGCTGGCCCGCAGAAGGCCATCAGCGCCTCGAAGGTGCCGATCAACAACTGGATCCGGCAGATGTCGGCACAGATCCTGCCGTTGTCGCTGAGCCTGGAGGGCGAGACGTTCCACAGCAGCGACGCCCGGGAAGCCCAGCGGGCGTTCGTGGAGAAGCGACCGCCCAAGTTCGACTAGCCAGTCGTGGCGCTGCTCAGATGATGAAGGGCAGGTTCGGCAGCGGCGACGTGGAGTTCACCAGCTCCACCTTCTTGCTCGCCATGCGCAGTCCGTCGGCTGTGCGCCGCAAGCGGTGCGTCGCCCGGCCCGCCCAGAGGCGCAGGTGCCCGGTTGCCTGAACGGCGTGCTCGTAGAGCACGAAGTTGCTGGCAACCTCGAATTCATCGCCTTCCGCGCTCAGGATCTCGATGTTCGACACCACCCGGCGCATCGATGACGGCGGGTCCTGTGCGTGATGAACGCCGGTGGCGAGCTGCCGGATACGGGTGCCCAGGCGGGCCCGGTTGTCGTTGATGTAGCTGACCCGGGTGCCGGGCTCGTAGTCACCCGGGCCGAACGGCACCCAGTAGTGCATGTCGTCGGTGACCAGCGCTTCCCACTCGTCGTAGCGGGATTCGTCCGCGAGCCGAGCTTCGAGATACACGAACGCCTCGATGTCGCGACGCGTTGGTTCGTCGACTACGGCCATTGCAGTGGCTCAGGTGCCGTTGTGCCGGCCGCCCGCTGCGCCGGCCATGACCTCGCGGTAGTGGTGCCAGAAGCCGCGATTGGTAGTTTCGTCGGTGATGTCGCTCCAGCGCTGGCCGTCTTCGATGTGCTCTCGTTCGAGGCCCCGGCTGAGGTCCACCCAGCCGTCCTCGCCGGCAGCGGCGCCCTCGAAGGCCCGGTGCATGCGTTCGGCGATCACGGCATCGTCGGTGAGGAAGAACGATGCAGGGCCCATCGCCGCTTCGGACTGCAGCACGAGCCGTCGGTTGACACTCTCGTCGGTGCCCTCGACCAGCAGGGGAGTGTGACGGTGCACCGTGACGCCCGGCGAGACCGGTTCGATCCGGGCGATATTCATCTCGGCCAGGAACAGGTTCGGGAACACCAGCGCGTGCGGCGGGCCGTCCCACATGATCGTCTTGGCCTTCTCGGGGCCATAGGACCCTTCGAGAGCATCGCAGTAGTCGGCGACCTTCTCGCGTGTGGTGCCGAGCCACGCCAGTTCCGCGGTGTAGCTGCGGCGGAAGTCGAGTTCGAGATGACCGCCGTCGTAGGCGCGTGTGGCCGACTCTGAGGCCTCCTCGCCGGTCATCACAATCTCGTCGTAGTAGGTGTCGGGAACGGCCCGGGCCATCGAGGCGTGGGTGAAGTTGAGGTGGTAGCCGTCGTGGTCGCTCTCGGGCCACATCTTCCAGTTCGAGTCGATCCGCTGGCCGATCCAGCCGGCCGAGAGGCGGACCCTGCCGGTGGGCGACATATTCGAGGTGCGATCGATGAGATCTGTGCCGCCTGCGCCGAGATGATCGCTGAGCGGTCCGGCGGTGCCGCTGCGATTGGCGAACACGAACCCCCGGTAGTCGTCGACCTGGCCGGGCCGGTCGAGCCCCAGATCGGCGGTGTCCTTGTGGAAGCCCTTGGGCCCGGGAACGCCGAGCAGCGTGCCGTCGAGGTCGTAGGTCCAGCCGTGATAGGCGCAGCGGAAGTTGCGGTTGTTGCCGTCGTTCTGCGGGCAGAGCGTGGTGCCGCGGTGCGCGCAGCGATTTGCCACGACGCTGATCGCACCGTCACGGTTGCGCACCATGAGCACCGGCTCAGTGCCGAGGCGCCGGGAGACCCAGTCGCCGACCTCGGGAACCTCCGATTCGTGGCCCACGAAGACCCAGCCGTCGGTGAAGATGCGCTGCATCTCGTCGGCGAACACTGCAGGATCGGTGTAGAGGCTGCCGTGGATGCGGTCGTCTTGAACGAGGTATCGGTATTCGTTCGATGCCGTCGAGTTCTGCACGGTCTGTGCCATCGATGTTCCCCCTCGGTGTCATCGAACGCTAGGCGCTCACGCCCGGTGGCCGCTGATACCGGCCAGATCCCGGGCTTCGGGCTGCTGCTGATCGTCGTTAGATCCCGGGCGTCCGGTAGCCGTCACGCCGCCACAGGATCGGGAAGTGGTTTTCGTCCATCTCGTCGTCGGCGAGCCGGGCATAGCGGGAGTAGATCGGTCCATTGCCCGCTCCGAAGCCGGCGCGGTTGAACCGAGCCTCGCTGGAGGCGCAGTGCAGCACAAGCGCACGCCGGTGCCGATCGGACTCATTCGGCCCCGACCCGTGCCAAGTCCAGCCGTGATGGAACGATCCGCCCCCGGCGGGAACTTCCACCGGCGCAAGGTCGACTTCTGCACCGCTGGCGCCGGCGGCAGCCGTGACGGTGGCCCGGTAGTCCTCCGGTGCATGGAACTCGCCCATCTGGTCTCCGCCGGTCGGCCACCGGTGCGATCCCCGTGCGATCTCC
>JAJEIW010000200.1 GCA_022828045.1 Acidimicrobiia bacterium
GACGAGTGCGCACTGGAATGCCCCCAGCACTCGTCGAGCTTCGACCTGCGAACGGGCAGGCCGAACTGCTTCCCCGCGACCCAGCCGGTCCCGGTGTATGAGATTCGCACTGGCGACGACGGCGTGGCGGTGGTGCTGCCATGAGCGCTCCGATCGCCGAGGCCGCGCACACGCTTCGCATCGAGGGACTGCACGCATCGGCGGGCGACACCGAGATCCTCCAGGGCGTGGATCTCGAAGTGTCCTCCGGGCGAGTTCACGCAGTCATGGGACCCAACGGCTCGGGCAAGAGCACGCTCGCGCACGTCGTGATGGGCCGACCGGGCTACGAGGTCACCGCCGGATCGGTCACCCTCGACGGCGTCGACGTGCTGAGCCTGGCGCCGTGGGAGCGGGCGCAGGCCGGGCTGTTCCTGGCTATGCAGCACCCGACCGAGGTGCCCGGCGTGTCGACCGCCCAAGCGCTGGCCGAGGCGTTGGCGCTGCGGGCCGGCGCCGACGGCCCGAGCGGCGACCAGCTCGAGCGCACCCGCAGCCTGCTCGAAGCTGAAGCCGCCGCCGTCGGGCTGAAGGCCGAGTTGGTGGCGCGGCCGCTGAACGTCGACATGTCGGGCGGCGAGAAGAAGCGCAACGAGACGGTGCAACTCGCCGTGCTGCAGCCCCGCATCGCCATCCTCGACGAGATCGACAGCGGTCTCGACATCGACGCGCTGCGCGCCTGCGCCAACCGCATCGAGGCGCTCACCGAGGCGGGCCTGGGTGTGCTAGCCATCACGCACTTCACACGGGTGCTGGAGTACCTCCGGCCCGACGAGGTCCACGTGATCGTGGACGGCCGCATCGTCGACTCTGGCGGTCCCGAGCTTGCCGAAGCGCTCGAAGCCGACGGCTACACGCCCTATCTGCCCGAAGAACCCGATGTCGGCGTGGCGGTGTCCATCGGCGGGCTCGGCAGTACCCCGGCTGTAGGAACGGGGGCGTCTGCTCGGGAGGATCCACTTGCCGATCCCTGGGCAGACCCGCTCGACGAACTGGGCTGAGCGGCGCTGAACCTCGCTTGATGCCTGCCCTGACGCGCGCGGGATATTGATCTTTCGATGTACGGGCCTGTTGGTGTTGACTGGGCGCGGGGAAACCTGGGGAGGGTGAACCGATGGCACGAGAGCTGTTGACGCAGGACGAACTGACCGAACTCGCCGCCGAACTCGGGGCCTGGGACGTGTCGGGCAGCGAATTGCGCCGCACCTTCCGCTTCGGGAACTTCGTGGAGGCATTCGGATTCATGGCCGCCGCCGCCCTGGTGGCCGAGAAGATGGACCACCATCCCAACTGGTCGAACGTGTACAGCACCGTGGAGGTGGCGCTGAACACCCACGACCGCGGCGGCGTGACCGAGCTGGACGCGGCGCTGGCTCGTGCGATGGACGGCCTAGCGGGCGCCGCGGGCTGACCGCCGCTCGATGCGACTGCCACGCCTGAAACGGCGCGCGAAACCCGACCGCTCCGAGCGGCCCGCGCCCGCGCCCGTCGTGGAGGGCACGATCGAGTCGAAACCCGGCGTGCGCCGGATGCTGCACCAGCTCTTCGAGTTCTGGGTGCGGCTGCGACCTGCCAGGGTCACGCTCGGCGTACGTGGGCTCGTTGTGGACCACAAGGGCCGCGTCTGCCTGGTGCGCCACACGTACCGGGACGGCTGGTTCCTGCCCGGCGGCGGCGTCAAGACCCGCGAGGCACTGGTGGAGGCGGTGGCGCGGGAGCTGCGCGAGGAAACCGGTGTCGTTGTGGCCGAGACGCCTCAGAACGTGCTCGGCGTGTACTCCTCACGCCACGGCAACCGCAGCGACCACATCGTCGTATTCGTGGTGACCGACTGGCGTGTCGAGGAGTCAGTCTCACCCGAGATCGCCGAGGTGGCCTTCTTCCCCCCCGGCGAACTGCCCCCAGGCACCACACCAGGCACCTCACGCCGCATCTCCGAGTGGATGACAGGAGTCCCCCCCGGCCACCGCTGGTAGCACCGTTGGCCTCCGCCGGACGGCTAGAGGCGGGGGGTGCGGGGCGGGTGGCCCATGAGGATGCGGCCGTAGGCCTCCAGCGCGGGGTCGAGGGCCGTGATGGCGTGCATGTTGATGGCCTGCAGGTCGGCTTGTAGGCGGCCGATCCGGTTGGAGTCGCGCACGCCGCGGCCTCCGGTGGCGAGGTAGAGCGTCTGGACGGCTTCGAGGCAGCGGCGGACGGCGTACGCGCAGTCCAGCCGGACTCTTGCCCGCAGCGGCAGTTCCAGAGCCTCATCGTTGCGTGCGGTGTCGATCAGAAGCGCTGCGGTGCGCCGCATCAGCAATTCGCCTTGGTCGACCAGCGCGTGGGCTTCGGCGAACTGGCGGTGTGTCAGCGGCCAGTCGGTCTGCGGCACGTCGACGTGGCTGATGATCTTGCCCTCAACTTCTTCGGCGAATGCAGCCAGTGAGGCCCGAGCGGCGCCCAGCGCCGGCGGCACCAGTGCATAGGCCAGCGTCGGCATGAGCGAGCTGCGCTGGATCCAGCCGACGTTGCGGGCCATGCCGGGAGTTTCACCCGACGCCAGCACTTCACCGGGAACGAAGCGGTGCTCGGGCACGAACACGTCGTTTGCCACGATGCTGCTGCTGCCGGTGGCGCGCAGCCCGTTGGCGTGCCAGTCGTCGAGCGCCGAGACGTCTGATGCCGGCAGCACGAACATGCCCGAGACCTGCTCGTCGCCGTTCGGTGACGGGAAGTGGCCGCCCAGAATGACCCAGCCGGCGTGGTCGATGCCCGA
Source organism: Acidimicrobiia bacterium (assembly GCA_022828045.1). Classification (GTDB taxonomy): domain Bacteria; phylum Actinomycetota; class Acidimicrobiia; order Acidimicrobiales; family Poriferisodalaceae; genus Poriferisodalis. Next base: position 2,798 of record JAJEIW010000200.1, read on the forward strand.
GCCGAACGGCCAGAAGCCGCTCAGCCTCCAGCCTCCGTCGACGGGGGTGGCGTCGCCCCGGTCGACCAGCACGCCGGCCACGTAGATATCGGGCACGTCGCAGTAGATCTCTTCCTGGCACTCATCGGGCCAGTGGCCCACCAGCCAGGCATGGGCGTTGCCCACGCACGAATGCCAGGCAGTCGATGGGCAGCCCTCAGCCAGCGCCGCATTCACTTCGAGGTAGGTGATCCAGTCGAGCTCTTGGCCGCCGTTGGCGCTTGGCTGGCCGATCGTCATCAGCTCTGCGCCGCGCAGCTCGTCGATGACATCGGGCTCCACCCGGCGAGCCCACGGGTCGGCGACGGCTCGCGCCGCCAGCTTCGGAGCGAGCTGGCGCGCCCGCTCGACCAGTTCGGCACGCCGGTCGGTCTCCCCAGACACCGTCCCCATAGAAGCAGGCCCCGCAGACACAGTGCAGACCTAGCAGCGCGAGCAGGCGAGCCGATGCTCTTGAGGACTCAACTTGCCTCGGCTGTCTCGTCGAGGCCGGTGGCGAGCGCGTTCCAACCGAGGGTGGCGCACTTGATGCGCACTGGGAACTTCACGACGCCGCGCAGCGCCTCCAGATCGCCAAGGCGCAACGCCCCGTCATTGGCGCCGGCGCCGCCGGCTGCACCGTCAAACGCCTCACTGCCGTCGCCGCCGATCGACTCCTCGTGGATGGACATCATGGCCTTGAAGGACCGCGTCAGATCGCGGATCTCA
>JAJEIW010000131.1 GCA_022828045.1 Acidimicrobiia bacterium
TTGGCCACGGCGCACAGGTATCTGGCCGACCATCCGGGCCGCCGGGTGGTGATCTGTGAGGCCGAGGAGCGGCCGGCGCTGCACCAGACCGGTCGCAACTCCGGCGTGCTGCACTCAGGCGTGTACTACCGGCCAGGGTCGATCAAGGCCTCGCTGGCGGTTGCCGGGCGCAGCTCGCTGATCGAGTTCTGCCGGGAGCGGGGCATTGCGCACGAGGTGTGCGGCAAAGTCATCGTGGCGGTGGACAGCTCCGAGCAGGAGCGACTTGCAGCGCTCGCCGAGCGAGCGGCCAGCAATGGCGTTCCCGCGGAGCTGGTCGACGCCCGCCGCCTCGCTGAGCTCGAGCCCCATTGCGCCGGTGTGGAGGCGCTGTTCATTCCCAGCACCGGGATTGTCGACTACAGCGCGGTGTGCCGCGCGCTGATCGACGAGATCATTGCTGCCGGAGGCGAACTGCGGACCAGTGCCGCGGTTGTCGCGCTCGCGCCGGACGCGGACAGTGTCCGGATCACCACGACCTCCGGCGACCTGGAAGCAACCTGGCTCGTGAACTGTGCGGGGCTGCGGTGCGACCAAGTGGCGGAGCTCGCCGGTGCGGCGGATGGTTACCGGATCGTCCCGTTCCGCGGCGAGTACTACGAGTTGGTGCCCGAGCGCTCGCACCTCGTCAACAACCTGATCTACCCGGTGCCCGACCCCAGCTTCCCGTTCCTCGGAGTGCACCTGACCCGCATGATCGACGGCACGATCCACGCCGGCCCCAACGCGGTGCTTGCGCTGGCTCGCGAGGGTTACGGCTGGGGCGACATCAGCAGGGCGCAGCTGCGTGAGCACATCACCAATCGCGGCCTGTGGCGACTCGCCCGGCGCTACTGGCGCACCGGTGCCGGCGAGGTGTGGCGCTCGCTGAACAAGGCAGCGTTCACTCGGGCGCTGCAGCGGCTGGTGCCCGACATCGAAGCCGACGATCTCGTGCGTTCGCCCGCAGGTGTGCGTGCCCAGGCCATGGATCCCGCCGACGATCTCGAGGACGATTTCGCCGTCACGGTCGCCGGCCGCAGCACCCACGTCCTGAACGCCCCGAGTCCTGCAGCCACCTCGAGCCTCGAGATCGCCAAGATGATCGTCGACCGGATCGACGACTGACTGGCGGACCTGCTTGACGGTGCCAACAGCCGCGCCGCCTCAGCGATACGCTCGTGCTTGTCTCAACGGGTCTTGGGAGACATTGGATGAAGCGATTCTGTGCGGCGATGGTGTCTGTGCTTGTGGCTGCGTCACTCACACTCGCCTTGATTGGAACACCGGCGGGCGCGGCGGGCGGTAAAGGCCGCGTGGGAGACACGGAGACCGAAGTCGAAGTGCCGCGCAAGGTCGAGAAGCGAACCGCCAAGATCCTTGAGGCGCAGGAGGAAATTCCGGAGGACGCGAAGCCGCAGCAGGGACCGTGCTGGTTCGGCGTTGGCTGGTGCGGCAATGCCGGTACTGACACTGGGTACTTGGACTGCGGCGGTGTGCTGCTGGACCAGATTGGCGTGAGCTGGAAATCAAATCGCGGCTACGACACGATCCATCTGGTACCAACAAATGCCGGCCGCGCCTCGTCAAGTAGCGCGGCGACGACTATCGCTGGAGCACATGCGCTGTACAACGACATGCACAACTGCCTTGACCTGCACAGCCTGCAGGTAACCGTGAAGAGCTGGGCTGCAATCTGGCAGCAGTTGCATTGTCACATTGTGTATCAGATCGTCGGAGGTGGGGGATCGTGGGATCTCGAAGGCCACCGTCGCAGTACTTGGCGCTACCTGCTGCCGCAGTGGATCGGGTTCTGCAACTGGTAGCGGTGTGATGCGGCGGCAGGCACGGCGACACCGTCCTGTTCCCTCCTTGCCTGAGAGTGCTCAAGTCGAGTCGCGCGATGCTGAGCCGTCGTCGGGCAGGGTGACCCCGTGGGTCATCTGGGCAGCGACCAGCGTCGCAGTCGTGTACTCGGCAATCTTGGTGCTCGTCGCCATTTTCGTCGGTGATTGGGACAATCCCACGCCTCCCCCTCGTGCAGCCATATGGCTGCTTGGCAGCATCGGCGCATTGGCGTCTGTCTGGGTCGGATGGCGGCCAGGCCTGCGATCTCTTCGGCTCGTTTCGGTAGGTGCACTCGTGTTTCACGCGTGGTTTTGGCAGGCAGCGATCAATGATGCGTACGGTGACGCCACATCGGGCTAGGCGATTCTGGTTTGCTCTAGCCGTGGTCGGCGGATGCGGCAGAAGTCAGAAGCTCCGCGGGGCGCGGCCTCGATCTGCTGTGCGGCCGCTGCCGGTACCTCCGGCTGACGCAGCGGCTCGGCGCACTCGGCCGCGGGATGCGTGGATCCACTGGGCAGTGGTCAGTGTGTGCGTCTTGGTCTTCGCCACCATGATCCTCACCATGTCGTTCGTTGGTGATTGGGCTGATCCGATGCCGCCAAATCCGGTAGCGGCATGGTCTGTGGCTGGTATCGCAGCGGCGAGCACATGGTTCGTCGCGTGGCGCACAAGGAATCGATCTGTCGTGAAGGCGGCAATCGTGGCGATTCCGTTTCAAGCCTTGTACTGGGCTTTGTTGGTGATACCAGCCGCTGGCCAGCCCAACTGACACAGGCGGCCAGGCGATTCAGCCTCTGAGCGTGTCGAGCCAGCTGCCGAGGTGTTCGACCACTGCCCGGCGCGCCGCGATCGTGTTGGGATCGTGCCGGGCGCCGTCAATGAACCTGAGTGTGACCAGGCCCGAGATGGACTCAGTGTGCTCGCTCAGTTCGTCGGGAGCGGCAAAGGGGTCGCGCGTGCCCGAGACGAACAGGCACGGCACCCGGATCAGGGGGAAGTGCTCGGTGCGGAGGCGCTCGGGCCGGTCGGGCGGGTGCAGCGGGTAGCTGAGCAGCACGAGCCCCGCGGCGCGAGCGCCGTCGGCCACAGCCATTGAGCAGACGCGGCCGCCGAACGAGCGGCCGCCAATCACGAGGCCGTCGGGCGACACGCCCATCTCGGCAGCAATCTGGGGCAGGTCGCCCACCAATTCGGCGGCGACGCTGGGGGCGCGCGGCGGAGCCCGCCGCCCGGCTCGCCGGTAGGCGAAGTCGTGACGGCGCACCGGCAGGCGGTCGGACAGCGCATCTTCGATGCCGACGAGCGTGCGATGATCCGCGCCGCCGCCGGCACCTGGCGTCAGCAGGAGTGCTTCGGCAGAGCGCATCGCAACCCCATCATGTCCCGGCGCAGTCTCGCGGCATCGTTCAGTCGCCGTGCGACCACGGGCCGTCGGGATCTGCCGCGGCATCGGCGGGGTGCAGCTCTTCGAGTTCCTGCCCGCTGCGCTCGGTCAGCCACAGCACGGCGACAGCGGCCGCCACCAGCGGCCCCACCCACAGCAGCGCGATCACATCGCCGAAGCTCCCCCAAGCGGTGCGCAGCGCGCCCGCGACGAGGACGCCGATGGCTGCGCCGACGACGCCCATGGCACCGGTGATGGTTGCGGCGCGCGCTCGCAGGGCAGTCGGGAACAGCTCGCCGCGGTACACGCCGAGCGTCGGCAGCAGTCCCGCCGACAGCATTGCCCCGACGAGGCCCGCGAGCCACAGCGAGGCGCCGGACACGTTGAACAGCGCCACCAGAGAGCCGAGCCCGAGCACCGAGGCGACGGCGAGGATGACGCGGCGCCCGCGGGAGTCGGCAAGTCTGCCCGCGGCATAGACGGCGAGGCCGGCGGGCGTCGCAGTACCGAGCACGAACAGCGACACCAGGGCCGCGCTGAAGCCGTGCTCATCGCGCAGGTACTCGTTGCGGAACCAGTCGATCGGGCCCAGGAACAAGCCGAATGCCAGGTAGATGGCGCCCAGCAACGCAATCGGCCGCCAGTAGCCGCGCAGCGTCACATCCCTGCCGCGCCGCTCAAACCTCCGGCTCTCCGGTAGCCGCCGCAGCAGTGGGCGGGCGGCAGCCAGCGCGATGAGCGGGAACGCGAACAGCATGCGCCAGGCCCACGGCGCGAGATCCGAGACCGGTTGCAGCCACACCACCACGCCCGCGCCGAGCGCAGCCGACATGGCCAGCACCGACAGGCACCACGCCCTGCAGCCGGCGGGAATCTCCTCCAGCGCCATCACGACAACCGTGGCTCCGAGCGCCGCATTCGCCGTGCGTCCGATCAGCAGGAAGGTGCCCAGCCAGACCATGTTCGGCGCCAGCGCTGCGAGCGCGGCGGCGGTGATGCCCACGCCTATGGCGCCCGCGACGATGCGTCGACGGCCATGCCGGTCTGCGAGCACGGACACACCGATCGCGAGCAACGTCCCGATGCGCACGACGGCGCCCAGCACTCCTTGGGCGGCTTGATCGGCACCAAATTCGTCGGCGGCGTAGGTGTGCAGCTCTGAGGGTGCGTTCGCCAGGTAGCCGCTCAGCATGGCCGCCGCAGCCAGCATGGCCATGACGGTTGCGGCGCGCGGGGTGAATCGTCGCGGAGGTGCCCAGACAGGCTGGGTGCCGTCGCCGGTGCGTCCCGTGCGCATCGCGCGCCGGACGGCGACGTTGAAGAGCGGGCCGAACCACGGCACCGCCAGGCGCCACTCGACCGTCTCGGTGACCTCGTAGCGAGAGGTGACGCTGCCTGCTGCGTTGTGTGTGCCTCCGGCCGCTTGCGCCGCAGCAGGCGAGATCTCCACCAGGCGCGAGTAGCTGTTGAACGGCCCCTCTGCGAGCCCGAAACGGTGGCTGCCGTCGATCGTGGCAGCCGGTGTCTCGGCCACGATGTCGTCGCGGGGGCGCAGGAGGGCATCCACCTCGTCGGCATCGGCCACGAACGTGCGCACGAGGCGGGTCACGGCGGCGGGCCTAGCACACCCGCACGTCCTGCATCTGCATCGCGGTGCCGCAGAGCGTCACGATGCTGCCGTCAACAGTGGTATCGCTATGTCGGTGGACTTTGCCACCAGCGGCGAGCGCGACACGTTCGTGACGCAGCGCAGCCGCGCGCTCGACGGTGAAGTCAGCATCGGCGGCGCCAAGAACAGCGTGCTCAAGCTGATGGCGGCGTGCCTGTTGGCAGAGGGGCAGCATGTCCTGGCCAACGTGCCTGACATCTCTGACGTAGCGCTCATGTGCGAGCTGCTCGAGGCCATGGGCGTGACCGTGACGCGTGCCGATCACCGGCTGGTCATCGACGTGCCTGCCGAGCTGAACACCGAGGCGCCCTACCACTTGGTGGAGCGCATGCGTGCGTCGATCGTGGTGCTCGGCCCGTTGCTGGGACGCTTCGGCACTGCCCGGGTTGCCCTGCCGGGCGGGGACGACTTCGGGCCGCGACCGATCGACATGCACTTGCAGGCGCTCGAGAGCCTGGGAGCGACGTTCAGCACCGCCCATGGCGACATTTCGGGAACCGCAGAGGTGCTGAGGGGGACGGAGGTTGTGCTCGAGTACCCCTCCGTCGGGGCGACCGAGAACGTGCTGATGGCCGCAGTGCGAGCCAAGGGCCGCACGCGCATCGTGAATCCGGCACGAGAACCCGAGATCGGCGATCTCGTCGAGTTCCTCAACCAGATGGGTGCGCGGGTCGGCTGGTCAGGGGATCGTCTGACGGTCGACGGGGTGGAACAGCTGGCGCCTGCTCCCTCCGGCGACGGCTACCGGGTGATTCCTGACCGCATCGAGGCGGCCACGTTCCTCGCGGCGGTCGGCATGTGCGGCGGGTCGGTATTCCTGCGTCATGCGGTGGCCGAGCACATGACGATGCTCATTCGCAAGCTCAGCGAGATGGGCATGCACATCGTCGTCGAAGAAGCGGGACTGCTGGCAACCGTGACCCAGCGGCTGGCGTCAGCCGACATCTCCACCTTGCCGTTCCCGGGTCTCGCGACCGACTACAAGCCGTTCCTGGTGTCGATGCTCACGACGGCATCCGGCGTGGGAATCGTCACCGAGAACATCTTCACGGGTCGGTTCCGCTACATCGACGAGCTGCGGCGCATGGGCGCCGACATCCGCACTGAGGGTCACCACGCTGTGGTGCGCGGCGTGGAGCGGCTGTCGGGAGCGCCGGTGCGTGCACACGACATCCGCGCCGGCGCAGCGCTGGTGGTGGCGGGCCTCGCCGCCACGGGCGAGACAGAGGTTGCCGGCGCTGCCCATATCGACCGCGGCTATGAGGACTTGGCCGGCAAGCTCGCCGGTCTCGGTGCCAGCATCACGCGTCGCTGACACGTGCCGCCCTCGGCGCGTGTCGCTACCGTCGGCGCGCCGATGACACCACCCGACGATCCGCTCACCGCCGAGGTTGCGGAGCTCCTGGAAGCTGCGCGCAGCGGACAGCGCCGCGCCCTGGCACGGGTGATGTCGTTGGTCGAACGCGGCGGCTCGCAGGCGCGTGCGCTGGGCGCAGTCACGTTCGCCCAATCAGGCAGCGCGCACACGGTCGGTATCACCGGGGCGCCCGGGGCCGGCAAGTCGACGCTCAACTCGGCCGTCGTCGGCGTGGCACGCGAGCGAGGCGAGCGGCTGGCGGTCTTGGCGATCGACCCGTCGTCGCCATTCAGCGGCGGCGCGATCCTGGGCGACCGCGTGCGCATGTCCGACCACACCTTCGACGAAGACGTCTACATCCGGTCGATGGCCACTCGGGGTCACCTCGGCGGCCTCACCCTGGCCACGCCGCTGGCGGTGCGGGTGCTCGACGCACTGGGTTGGCCTTGGGTACTGATCGAGACAGTCGG
>JAJEIW010000292.1 GCA_022828045.1 Acidimicrobiia bacterium
GCGCCAATAGGTGGCGCAGATTTCAGCGTATTTCGTGCTTGAGGCTGGCCCCGGCTTCAAACCCGCAGGTCAGAGGACCAGAGAGCATGCAGATGAACACAGCGTTTTCGCAGGTCAGCACCTATTGGCGCATCCTCTTAGCTTCGGCCGCTTGATCTATGACCATCTGGCCTCTGTAGAGCCGTCGAACCGTAGCATGCCTATCGCCGATCTGACGCGCAATCTGCTCGAGCGGAACGCCCAAGTCGTTATACACCCATGCAATGTACTGCGCCTTTGCTGATGACTGCCATGGTTGGGGACCATTGACATGTTTGAAGCCGACGTATTGCCATACATCCTTACGCGCGCGACGTATAATGGGGATCGTAGAGAGTTCCTCAATTAGTCCGGCAGTGAGATCGTTGAAATCAGGTATCTTGAGTCTGGTGCGCAGTTCTGGTTCTGTGAGTACCTTGACCGCGACGAGCCGTCGGTTGCCTTCGATGACAACTAGTTGTCCACTACTGTCATCGACGAAGAGGGGTTCATGTCGAAAGTACCGATTTGCGGCAATGGACATAGCGATCTCGTCGACGGCGTATTCGCGCCAGAGCTTTTCGGCGAGCTGATCTTGGGATAGTTCTTCGTTGCCCGTCAGGCGAGGGTTGTGTGAGTCGAGCAGCAAATCCTCGACTGAGGCCCACTCGACCTCGTTGGTATCGTGCTCAGGCATGTCTGGCTCCAGTTTCCAGGCAGGCTGTCCGGCCACGATGTGCGCCGCGCACACCGGGAAGCGCGGGGCGGCGCATCAGCGTCGCGGCGAGAATCACGGTGACAGTCTGACAGATGCTCGAAGCTCTGCAATCGGAGTTTCTGATGCGCGGCTCGTGCTGTCCGTAGCGACCATGATCGAAGCCACGGTCCGGAGGCCCAAGCTTGACTAGACGACGCGGTCGCTGCCGCCGTCCTGGGGGATCTGGGCGCCGGTGGTGTGGGCGAAGGCGGGGCCGCACATCTGGGCGATGAGGGCGCCCACATCGGCCGACGCCAGTTCGCGGCCGAGCAGGTTGCGCCGCCGGTATTGCTCGGGAGTCAGCCCGTAGCTGGCAGCACGCTGGGCGATGAGCTCGTCGGACCACAGCCCCGTGTCGAACACGCCGTCAGGATGCACGACGTTGACGGTGATGCCGTAGGGCGCCCATTCGAGCGCCGCGACACGGGCGAGCTGCGTCAGCGCCGCCTTCGACGCCGAGTAAGCAGCAGCGCCCTTACCGGGCGCGGGCACGTTCTTCGAACCGACGACGACGACCCGCCCCCCGGTTGGAGAGTGCCGCAGCACCCGATGAGCCGCAGCGAGGGTGTTCGCTGCGCCGCTCACGTTGATGTCGAACGTTTGCTGCCAGGCCGTGACCAACCCGTCCTCGGTCGCCAGGTCTCCCAGCGGCGCCGAGGGGCCGAAGATGCCGGCCGCTGCCACGACGATGTCGATGCCCCCGAAGCGCTCGACCGCGCCGGCAACCGCTGCGGTCATCGCATCGGGGTCGGTCACATCGGCCCCGATGCCGAGCCATGCCGAACCGTGCAGTGCCGGCGGCCGGCCGCCGCTGTCATCGTCGTACGTGATTGCGGGGTCGACATCGATGCCGACCACGGCCGCGCCTGCTGCCGCCAGCGCCGCGGCTGCAGCCCGGCCGATGCCCGACGCGGCACCGGTCACCAGCGCCACCTGTCCGGCCAGGGCAGCCGGCGCGCCGGCGCGCGCCAGCTTCGCCTGCTCCAGCTCCCAATACTCCACTTCGAACAGGTCGGACTCGCCGAGCGCGACGTATCCCCCGAGGGTCTCCGTTGCGTTGATGACGTCGATCGTGTGCAGGTAGATGTCCGCGGCGATGTCGCAGTCGACGGCTCGGCGTCCCGCAGTCCACAGCCCGAGTTCGGGGTCGAGCACCACACGCGGCGCAGGGTCCAGCATCGTGAGCTGGCTGCCGCTGGCGTAACGGGCCGCATTGCGCTCGAAGTAGGAGCGATAGTCCTCGATGAAGGCGTCCACGTCACGGCCCACCATCGGGAACTGCTTGGTGCGGATGATGTGATCGGGCGTCGCCGGTCCCCGCTGCGCCACCGAAGCCAGGTCATCACGGCCGCAGAACGCCTCAGCCCGCTCGTCATGCACGGCGCGCAGCAGCATCGGTGTTCCGGCCGCGGCAGAGATTGCCGCGCGCAGGTCCGCCACCGACTCGACGTCGTCGGGGCTGACACGACGCCCGCTGCGGCCCTCGGTCGCACCCGCATTGCTCTCGCCGAATGAGGTGACGCCCGCATCGGCAAGGCACTGCTCGGCTTCGCTGATCCGGTCGATCATCGAGTCGTAGGCCAGGCGCGTGGTCTCGCCGAAGGTGAAGATGCCGTGGTTCAGCAGGACCATCGCTTCGGTGCCGTCGTGGGCTTGCGCCTGCCATTCGTCCGCGCAGCGCCGGGCCAGATCGAAGCCGGGCATCACGTAGGGCACCACGACGGCCCGGTCGCCCCACAGGTCTCGCACCCTGGCGTCGCCGTCGGCGGTGTTGGTGAGTGCCAGCACGGCATCGGCGTGGCTGTGCAGCACCGCGCGGTGGGGCAGCAACGCGTGCAGGATCGCCTCCACTGACGGGTTCGGGGCGCTGGCATCGAGCAGGTGGATCCGCAGCTGGTTCACCATCTCGGTGTCGCTCAGCTCCGCCAGCTCTGCCAAGCGACGGACGGGCTCGAGGCGCAAAGGCGCGAAGCCGGGCGGTTCGATGGTGGCGAGATCCCAGCCGCTGCCCTTCACCCACAGCGTCGGGACCGGCTCGCCCCAAGCGTCGGTGCTGTGGCCCTTGACGGACGTGTTGCCGCCGCCGTGCAGCACCAGTGCCGGGTCGGCGCCCACGAGGCGGGATCCGTAGGTGATCTCGCCGAGGTCGCCCAACTCAGCCCAGCGCGCCGCATCGTCGACACTCCAGCGATTCAGCACCGGCCCGCCTCCGATCCGGCTGGTTCAGCCTCGGCCAACGCTTGGGCAATGGATTCGCCATACGGCGGTCGCAGCACGCCTGCGTCGGTGATGATCGCCGTGATCAGACGCGCAGGAGTCACGTCGAATGCCGGATTGACGGCTTTCGCATCTTCCGGCGTCAGACGCTGCCCGCCGGCGTGATGAACCTCATCGGGGCTCCGCTGCTCGATGACGATCCCGTCGCCCGATGGCACGGCTGCGTCGATGGTTGTGGTCGGCGCCGCGACGTAGAAGCCGATGCCCGCATCGGCGGCGGCCAGAGCGTGGGCCAGCGTGCCCACCTTGTTGGCAGTGTCGCCGTTGGCAGCGATGCGGTCCGCGCCCACGATCACGGCGTCCACCTCGCCTCCCGCGATCAGCGACGCCATGGCACCGTCGGGCACGACCGACACGTCGATGCCCGCGTCCGCCAACTCCCATGCGGTGAGACGGGCACCCTGCAGGAGCGGGCGCGACTCTGCCGCCAGCACGCGCACCGGCTCACCGGCAGCAGCCTTTGCATAGAACGCGGCCAGCGCTGTTCCGATGCCCGCGGTTGCCAGGCGCCCTGCGTTGCAGTGCGTGGCGATCACCGTGGCCTCCGCAAGCACCTCTCGCCCGAGCCGACCGATCTCGGCGCATGCCCGAGCGTCTTCGGCGCCAATGGCCAAGGCTTCCTCCAGCAGCCGCCGCCGCAGTTCGTCAACGCTGCCTGCACTGCCGCTGTTGCTGTCGACGTTCGTGCTCGCGCCGAAGAGCTCTGGGGCGGCGAGCGCAGCGTCGATCGTGCGATCCACCGCCCATCGCAGGTTCACCGCGGTCGGGCGGGCGTCGCCGATCTCGTGCCGCAACCGCTCCAGCAACTCGCGTGCCGCGTCCAGCGAGTCGGGTTGCGCCTCGTCGAGGCCGACAACCAGCGCAAGCGCCCCGAACGCACCGAGCGCTGGCGCCCCCCGGATGGCAAGCCGCTCGATGGCATCCACGGCACTGGCCACATCACGCACATCGAGCAGCACCAGCTCGGCCGGCAGCCGCGTCTGATCGATGATCTCGATGCTGTCGCCCGTCCAGCGCAGCGTCGGCGTAATGGCTGCAGCGTCCATGCAGCCGACAGTCTCGCGCCCACGTGCGACGTTTCCGGCGTCGCGAAGATCTCCGCATGCTTCGCAGCGCTGTCGAGTACAGCGTCTCGCCGAAAATTGACCAATCGTTTGCCGGAGTAGCGGGTACCGTGACGCGGCACAGGGAGAGCGACGGTGACTCCAGACGAGACACGAGACTTCTTGACCGAAATGTTCGGCCAGATCGGCGAGCGGTTCGACCGCGTCGATGAGCGATTCGACACGGTGGATGCGCGCATGAACCAGGTCGAGCAAAAGGTCGATCAGCGATTCGCGGAACTGGCAGCCGTCAACAACTCGCTGATCGACGCCGTCGCCGACATCAACAAGCGGCTGGGCTGAACACCTGCCACGACTGGTAGCGCTGGCGATCGGCGGCAGTGATCGCTTCGTCGCGGAGCTGCAGCGGGCTTGGGATGCCGGCGATGCAGTCCTGCCCGTCGATCAGCGACTCCCGGCCGCTGCGCAGGAGTCGCTCGTCGAGCGCATGGGCGCCAGCGTGGTGGTGGACGCCACGGGTCGCCACCGTCGCCGAGGTGGCTGGGACGTCGAGGCCGGCGATGCGCTCGTCATGGCCACCAGCGGCAGCACCGGAGATCCGAAAGGCGCGGTCCTCACCCACGCAGCCATAGAGGCCAACGCCATGGCAACCAGCTCCGCGCTCGCCGTCGACCCCAGCACCGACCGCTGGCTGGCATGCCTCCCCCTCGCACACGTCGGCGGCCTGGCAGTGGTAGTCCGCGCACTGCTGACCGACACACCGCTGGAAGTCCACGACAGCTTCGACGCAGCCGCCGTCAAGGCAGCAGCCCGCCAAGGCGCAACGCTCACCTCACTAGTGCCCACCGCGCTCGCCCGCATCGACGCATCAGCGTTCCGGGCAATCCTGCTCGGCGGCTCCGCCATGCCACCCCAACGGCCCCCCAACACCGTCGCCACCTACGGCATGACCGAGACCTTCAGCGGCGTGATCTACGAAGGCTGGCCGCTAGAAGGAGTAGAGCTGCGCATCCACGACGACCAAGTACAGCTCCGCTGCCCCATGCTCCTGCGCTGCTACCGCGACAACAGCGACCCCCGAACAAACGACGGCTGGTTCCCCACAGGCGACGCCGGCGCCCTCTCAGACGAAGGCCAGCTCTCAGTCTTCGGAAGAGTCGACGACATGATCATCACCGGCGCCGAAAAGGTCTGGCCAGTAGCAATAGAGCGGATTCTGACGGAGATGCCGGTTATCGCTGACGTGGCAATTGTCGGCCGACCAGACCCCGAATGGGGCCAAGCAGTAACAGCAGTAGTAGTCCCCACCGACCCCACCCAACCCCCCCAACTAGAAGCACTACGCGAAGCAGTCAAAGAAGAACTCCCTGCCTACTGCGCCCCCCGCAATCTCGAACTCGTCAACGAGTTGCCGCAGACGCCCCTCGGCAAGACACAACGCTGGAAAGTCTGAAAGCCAAGAGCTCAACCAGCCACAGAAGAAGCCTCAGTAGGCGCAGCCAGATAACCGCCAGCAGGCACCACATCCTCCGGCAAAGCCTCAGCAAACAAAGTGGCAGTGCCGATGCCGTGCACTCCATGCGGATCAACCGCAACAGCGGTCTCGCGCGCAATGCGCAACCCCGCAGGCCCGCAGATAAACGACGACACCACCGCGCGAACCCCACGCATCGCCGCCCGCCGCGCCAGGTCGTAGGTGGCATGCGGTCCGCCCAGCACGGCAGGCTTGAGCACCGCCACCTCGATGGCGCCCACCTCGACCAGCCGGTCGAGCGACGCCGGGTCGCGCAGATGCTCATCGGCAGCAACCGGCAGCCCGACAGTCCGGCTGATCTGCGCCCAGTCCGCCGCCTGTGGCGTCGGTTCCTCCACGAACTCGATGTCGAGATGACCGACACGTCGCAGCACCTTCACCGCCGTGGAGCGGTCCCATCCCCCATTGGCATCCAGCCGCAGGGCCACGCCCGCAGGGAGCGCCCGTCGCACCGCGGCGATGCGCGCCGCCTGTCCGTCAACGGATGCGTCGGCACCGCCGTTCGGCTCGCGGGCTGCCACCTTGAGCTTCACCGCCAGATGGCCCGCCGCAGCGGCACGTGCGGCACGCTGCGCCGCAGCTTCAGGATCGAGATCCGGCACGAGCGCATGCACCGCGATGCGTCGCTGGGTGGGCGCCTCTCCTGCGAGCAACGTGGCCAGCGTGACCCCTTCGATCTCGGCGTCAAGCTGCGTCAATGCAGACTCGACAGCGGCAGCGGCACACGGCTCGGCGGGCGGTTCCCCCTCGGGACCGTCGGCCCAGCGCTCCAGAGCGGCAAGCGCCTCGTCATAGGTCTCCACGCCGAACCCCGGCAAGGGCGCCGCCTCGCCCCGGCCCACGCACGCGTCGTCGCCCACCCGCACCTCGATGCCGCGCCGCACGGTGATGGAACCGTGGGCGGTCAGCAGCGGCCGGACCAGCGGCAACTCGAATTCGGCCAACGTCGCCTGCACTGGCCGAACGCTATTGCTCTGCCGCCCCAAGTCAGCATGTGCGGTGCCCGCGCACGGTGGACGCAATGGCACTGTTCAGTCGACCGACGGCAACGCCATACGCTCATCGACCATCTAAGCCGGGAGGCACGCCCCAGTGCCAGACGACGCAGCGCCAAGCAACACGGCCATCGATTGGGCCGAGCTGCGCGCTCGGGCGCACGAGGCGTCGCGCACGGCGTATGCGCCGTACTCGAACTTTCATGTGGGCGCGGCAGGCCTCGTCGACGACGGTCGGATCGTCACCGGCTGCAACGTCGAAAACGCCTCGTACGGGCTGACGCTCTGCGCCGAGTGCGCCTTGGTCTGCGATCTGCACCGCGGTGGGGGAGGCCGCCTGGTTGCGGTGACCGTCACCGATGCAGATGGCGAACTGCTTGCTCCGTGCGGTCGCTGCCGCCAACTGCTGCTCGAAGCAGGCGGTCCCGACTGCGCGGTGAACGAGAACACCACCGTTGCCGAGCTGTTGCCCGGTGCATTCGAGTTCCCGCTTCCGCAGGACTGACAGCTCTCAGAACGCGTCGAGGTGCCGACGGATCGCCGTGGCGCAATCGTCGGGCACTTCGAGGTGCGCGGCGTGGCCCGCGCCGGCCAACACGATCAGCTCGCTGGCGGGCAGCAGGCCGTTCATCTCGTGGCCGATGGCGACGAACTTGGTGTCCAGCTCGCCGCACATGAGCAGCGTCGGCACGTCGAGGGCGCCCAAGCGATCCCAGAGCGGCGTCATCGAGCCCGTCCCGGCGGCACGCAGCGAGTTCGCCAGCCCGGTGGGATCGGAGCGCAGGCGCTGATCGATGGACGCCTGCCACGCCTCGGGGCCGAGACTCGCCCGGAGCGGATCCCACATCGGCAGGCCCATCCACTCGTCCACGAAGCGGGCCAGGCCGTATTCGTCGATCCGACCGGCGAGTGCCTCATCGGCCCGGCGGCGCTGTGCCCGTTCCGAGGCATCCGCGATCCCGGCGGTGGCGCTGATGAGCGTCAGCGACCTGCAGATCTCCGGGTACGTGGCGGCCAGCGCAAGTGCCACGCGGCCGCCCATCGAGTAGCCGACAACGTGGCACGGCCCGCCATCTAGGCCAGTCGCGAGTACGGCCACTGACGCTGCCATGGCCTCGACGCTGTAGGGCGCGAGGTCGGCAGGGGAAGGGCTGCGGCCGTGGCCGACCAGGTCCACGGCGATGCACCGCCAGTCGTCCAGCCGTTCCACCAGCGGTGCCATCGCCTCGGCACTGCCGGTGAATCCGTGGACGACGATGACCGGCTCGCCGCTGCCGGTGACCTCAGCGGCGAGCTGCAACGGTTCCGACAGCGGCATTACTGCGAGCGGGGCTCTGCGCCCCGGACTGCCGCCGCGACTGCGTCGGCCAGGCGCCGGTGCTGATCCCGGTTTGCGTCCGCGTCGACATCGATCGTGATGACGCGCACGCCTCGATTCGACCCGGGAGCGGCCAGCAGCGCATGCAGCGCGTCACACGAGCCGATCTGGTGATGCTCGAAGCCCATGGCCGCGGAGAGTCCGCTCGCCAGCTCCGCGCTGCTGCGTTCAGGTGGCGTCGTCAGCAGGCGGTCGAATGCTTCGGGTTCGATGACCCCGTAGGCAGGCAGGAACGAGAAGATCGTGCCGCCGCCGTTGTCCACGACCACCACGGTGAGATCCAGCCCGCCAGACCCACCATGGGTGGCTGGCACAGTGTCGAACGCTCCCACGAGCCCGCCGAGATCGTGACGGAATGCCAGGTCGCCGACCAGCACCGTGGTCGGGGTTCCCGACGCTGCCACGCCGGTCGCAGCGGAGATCACGCCGTCGATGCCGCTCGCACCTCGGTTGGCGTGCACTGCCAGCGGCTCGGCGCGGGCTCGCAAGTACGAATCGATGTCGCGCACCGGCATCGAGTTCGACACATACAGCGCGTGACCCGCCGGAAGGCTGCGCCCCAACTGGCGAGCCACGCCGGCTTCCAGCAACGGTTCAGCGTCGAGCAGGCCGTCGATTGCCGCGGCGGCACGTGCATCCGCATCGGCCCACCGCTGCGCCCATCCGGACTCCGGCGACAACAGCGTGCGGGCCGTATCGGTCACGGCCTCCGGCCCGATCGTCAAGTGCAGCGAGACGCTGAAGCTCCCATCGGTCCAGGTGCTGGCCGGATCGACGAATGCGAACGCCGGGCGGTGCCGCTCGATCCACAGCCGCAGCGGCTTGCATGTCGGCGCGCCGCCGATGCGCAGCACCGCATCGGGCGGCTCGGCGTCGGCCCACGGCGTGCGCAGCAGCAGGTCGTGATGGTCGTTCACCACCACCCCGTCCAGCTGACGCCGCAGCTGCGAGCACGGCTCGGCCAGCAGCGGCCACCCAGAGGCCCGGCAGAACTCCGCCACTGCGTCCGCCCAGCGGTCGCCGTCCCACATGGGTCCGGCCACCACCACCCCTCGCTCGTGCGCCGCCGCCCACTCGCTCAGCACGGCAGCGGCTCCAGGGGCTCCCGAAACGGCATGTTGAGGTGCACGGGACCAGGGTTCGAGCCGGTTGCCTGCTCCGCCGCCCGGGCAGCGGCGACGCCGAACCACCGCACCGCCTGATCAACCGGCAACTCCGAGGACACCGGCGTCTCGCAGAACCAGCGCACGTGGCTGCCGTACAGCCCGTGCTGATCGATGGTCTGCCCCGCTCCCCAGCCCCGCAGCTCTGGCGGCCGGTCCGCGGTCAGCACCACCAGCGGCACGCCGGAGTAGTGCGCTTCGACCACCGCCGGCAGGTAGTTGGCCGCCGCAGTGCCTGACGTGCACACCAGCAGCACGGGCCTTCCCGAGCCCTTGGCCAGCCCGAGCGCGAAGTACCCGGCCGATCGCTCGTCGATCCGGACCCACGTGCGCAGCCCGGTGGTGGCATCGACGGTGAGTGCCAGCGGCATCGATCGTGAGCCCGGCGATACCACCGCATCGGTGATGCCCGCGCCCACGAGACCCTCGCACAGCGAGCGGCACGCCGAATAGGCAGCATCGTCGTCGGAGATCTGCATGCCGCCGCTCAGTCGCCTTCGAGTGCGTACAGGAGGGCTTCGAGCTTGATGTTGGTCTCGGTCAGCTCGGCATCGGGATCTGCGCCCTCCACGATGCCGCCGCCGGCGAACAGCCGGGTCTCGGCGGGACCGGTCAGCGCGCAACGCAGCGCGACGCGGAACTCGCCGCGCCCGTCCAGCGTCGTCCAGCCCACTGGTGCTGCGTACCAACCGCGCTCGAAACCCTCGTGCTCTGAGATCCAGTCGCGGGCGACGCGCCGCGGGAGACCGGCAACCGCTGCCGTCGGGTGCAGTGCACTCGCGAGCTCCAGCACCGTTGTGCCCGCGGGGACGCGCCCGCTGATCGGCGTGTGCAGATGCACGATGCGCCGCAGTTCCATGACGCGGGTCGGCGAGGGGGCGTCGAGTGCCGCGCCGCACGCACGCAGCGTGTCGCGCACATCGGTGACCACGATCGCGTGCTCGGTCAGCTCCTTGGGATCGCGTTGCAGTTCGGCCGCGAGATCGGCGTCCCGCGCTGGATCGCCGACACGGGGCCCTGAACCGGCCAGCGCGTCGGTCTGCAGCCGCAGACCGTCGAAGTGCACCAGCTGTTCGGGCGTGGCGCCGAAGAACGTCTGCGCCCCGCGTCCGAACGCGAACGTGACGCAGGACGGGTAACGCGACCGCAGGCGGTTGAGCACCGCGATGGGCTCGAGCCCCGACGCGATGCGCAGCTCCCGCGCCGTCACGACCTTGTCCAGCCCGCCTTCGGCGATCCTGCCGAGGGCGCGCCGCACCAGGTCGGTGTAGCTGTCGTCGGCTCGATAGCTCTCGCCGAGCACGGCCAGCGCTGCCGCATTCAGATCGCTCGCGGGCCCCGCTTCGAGTTCAGGATCGGCAGGCTGCGAGCGGCTGCGCCGGTGAGATCGCCGCCGGCGTCGCCTCGCACGGTCATGTCGTCACGGGCGCAGTCCGAGCCGGGCGCACCGGCAGCAGCGGCGAGGCCGCAGACTCCGCTGCCGTCGGCCGCGCCGCAGGTGGCACCTGCCCCCCCGACTCCCGACCGTGATGCAGCCATCACCGGCCAGACGGGGGCACCGGGCACCGAGGTCAGCCACGACTGGCCGCCCCGGCGCACGACGAGCACTTCGGGCACGGTCAGGCAGCCGGTGCCGAATGGCGCCCACACCGAACCTGCCGCGGGTGCCTCGGGACGGAACGAGAAGCCGCCCACGGCCAGCGGCCCGATCGGGTGACCGCTGTCACCGCTCATGGTGACGTCCAGCAGGCTCAGCGAGTCGGCGACTGAGGCGAAGCGGTCGGCGCCGGCCTCGGCGGTGGCGTCGAAGGCGCTGCCGAGCGCACAGAATTCCAAGTCGCCGTCGGGACACGCCCAGTACACGCGCTGGTGCGCGTCGGATGCCGCAAACACCGCCAGCGGGTCCAGCTCGCCGGACAGCTCCCGGCATTCCAGCGTCACAGCAGTCCGGGTACGCAACCCCGCTGAGGTGCGGCGTCCCGAATCCCCTGCGGACCGGGCGTTCGGCGAACCGGTTGCCATCGCATCGGAACGAGCCGGCTCATCGTCGATGTCGCCGGCCAGGATGCGCTCGGTGGCGTGCTCGACGAGTGACTCGCGGAAGTGCTGCGCCACCAGATCGGTGACCAGCGGAATCAGGCGAGCAGCCAGGTCGGCGCGCTGTGCAGTAGGCACGTCGGCAAAGCGGTCGGCGAACAGCCCGACCGCATCCGCGGCGACAGCTTCCATGTTCGAGGCGTGCCGCAGCGCGAGGCCGATGAGATCGTCGAGCGGCATCTCGGCGGCGAGCAGCTCCGTGGCCGCGCGCAGCATCGTCAGTGCGCCGGTGCTGTAGAGCGTGTCGGCTATGGCACCCTCGCCGTCCGCCGCCTCGCTGGCACCGGCGGCACCGCTGGCAGCCTCGGGCGCGCCATCGGCACCGCCGGCGGAGGTGCGCAACGGCCGCACGAGGCCGGTGTCGGTCGCGAGCCGCACCAGTTCTTCGTCGAGCCCGGACTGGCGCACCAGCTCCTCGAAGGTCAGGGTGTCGCCGTGGCGTGCGCCGAGCGCGACCAGCATCGGGTCGTCGCCGCCGTCGCCGAGCTGGCGGATCTGCGCCAGAGAGAAGCCCGCCGCGGACAGGCGCCGGATCTCGCCGAGCCGCCGCGCATGACTGTCGTCGTAGCGCGCCATGCGCCCTTGGCGTGCAGGCGGGTGCAGCAGCCCGATCTTCTGGTAATAGCGCACGGTGTCGACGCTCACCTCATGCGCCGACGCCAGCTCCTCCACTCGCACGCCTTCAGCGTAGGCGCATTATGGGAGTGATAACTCCCAGAGTGCCCGCTCTGTCCATCCGCAGCGGCTCTCGCTCCCCCCAATTACCGACCGGCAGGTCGCTGGATAGGGTGGTCCGATGGCTCAACGGGCACGCCTGAGCGCCGATGACTGGGTGGCGGCCGCACTGGAGGTGCTCGTTTCCGACGGCATCGGTGCTGTCAAGATCCTACCGCTCGCCAAGCGGCTCGGCGTCACCCGGGGCTGCTTCTACTGGCACTTCGAGAACCATGAAGCCCTGCTCAACCGTCTGCTCGAGGTGTGGGAGGAGACCAACTCGGGCACGATCATCGCGGCAGCCACGCGCGAGGGCGGCATCATCGAGCGGTACGTCGCATTGATGCGCTGCTGGCTCTCGATGGAGCGATTCGACCCGCGTCTCGAAGTGGCAGTGCGGCACTGGGGCCGCAGCAATCCCGAATTGTGGGAGCGGCTGCGGGCGGCCGACGAGCGACGGGTCGAGGCCTTCGTGGCGATGCTCGCCCCCGAAGTTCCCGACCCCACGATGGCCCTGCACCGCGCCCGCACCATGTACTACCTGCAGATGGGGTGGTACGAGCTCGAGGTGGAGGTGCCGATGGATGCCCGGATCGAGTCCTGCACGTACTATTTCGAGATCTACGTGGGGCGCCCGCCGACCGATGACGAGCGAGCGGCCATCTTGGCCGGGTTGCGCCTCTGACATTCAGTTATTGCGCAACGTGCATCTTGTTCATGCAGCGCGCGGTTTGCCGCATCATTTCCGCTGCTGAGCCTTGTTTCCCGCTCTTGTTCGCTTCGCTCACGGGCCGCTCGGGCCACGGCTTCGCCTGCCGGCTCAGCCTCTTGTTGACGTGTTCCAGACAGGACCGTACGGTTCGCTGCAGTGACGCGTCGAGGCCGGAAACGTCGGGATACCGCAGTCGCCGCGGCGGCGCCACGGCAGCAGGCACGCAACACCTTCCGGCCCGTCGAGCTCATCAGCGCCGACGAAGTCGAACGCATCCACGAGGCATCGCTGCGGGTGCTGTCTGAGATCGGCATGAACTTCCTGCTGCCCGAAGCGGTGCAGATCCTGCTCGAGGCGGGCGCCAGCTCCGACGACGGCGTGCGGGTGCGGTTCGATCCCGAGATGGTCGTCGAGCAGGTGGCGCTCGCCCCGTCGACCTTCACGCTGCACGCCCGCGACCCGGCCAACAGCGTGGTCTTCGGCGATGACTGGGTCGTCTTCGGCATGGTCGGCAGCCCGCCGAACGTGTCCGACCTCGATCGGGGTCGGGTCAGCGGCAACTACGCCGACTTCTGCAACATGCTGCGCCTGCAGCAGGCGCTCGACGCGGCGGACACGTGCACCGGCCATTCGGTCGAGCCGATCGATCTCGAGGTGCGCACCCGTCACCTCGACGCGGTGTCGGCGATGTACACCCTGTCCACCAAGCCCGGGTTCTGCTACTCGCTGGGCCGCACCCGTGTCAGCGACGCCATCGAGATCGCCCGCATCGCCCGCGGCATCGACCATGAGACGCTGCTGCGCGAGCCGTCCATCCACACGGTCGTCAACGCGAACTCGCCGCTCGTGTACGACAAACCGATGCTGGAGGGCGCCATCGAGCTGGCCCGCCACGGTCAGCCGGTCGTGTACACGCCGTTCACCCTGGCGGGGGCGATGGCTCCGGTCACGATCGCCGGCGCGCTCACCCTGCAGAACGCCGAAGCGCTCGCCGGCATCACGCTGGCGCAGCTCGTGAACCCCGGCGTGCCGGTTGTCTACGGCAGCTTCACCTCGAACGTCGACATGCGGTCGGGTGCTCCGGCATTCGGCACGCCCGAGTACGTGAAGGCCACGATCATCAGCGGCCAGCTGGCGCGCCGTTACGGCTTGCCGCTGCGGGCCTCGAACGCGAACGCCTCCAACGCTCCCGACGCTCAGGCCACCTACGAGTCGCAGATGTCGCTGTGGGCGTGCATCGTGGGCGGCATCAATTACGTGCTGCACGGACTCGGCTGGATCGAGGGCGGGCTGTGTGCCTCCTATGAGAAGGTGATCATCGACGCCGAGATGATCCAGATGATCCGGGCGATGCTGCAGCCCACCGCCATTGATGATGCCTCCTTGGCGGTTGATGCCATCGCCGAGGTGGGCCCGGCGAACCACTTCTTCGGCGCTGCTCACACGCTCGAGCGCTACAACACTGCCTTCTACGAGCCGACGCTGTCGGACTGGCGCAACTTCGAGACGTGGCAGGAAGACGGCGCGCTCGACGCCACCCAGCGGGCGAACGGCATCTGGAAGCAGTTGCTCGCCGACTACGAAGAGCCGCCGATGGACGACGCCATCCGCGCCGAGCTC
>JAJEIW010000092.1 GCA_022828045.1 Acidimicrobiia bacterium
GCGCGACGGCCTCGACCTGCGCACAGCCTTCGCTCGGGCGCCCGAAGCATTCCGGGGCGTCGCCATCCCGGGCTTCCCGAATTGGTTCACCGTCGCTGGTGTCAACGGATCCCCAGGCCATGCTCCGGTGTTCATGACGGCCGAGGTCGCCACCAACTACATCGGCCGCTGGATCCAACACCTGCTCGCCCGCGGCGCGAGCGCCATCGAGGCTCGCCGAGACGCCACCCACGAATGGGCCGAAGCCACCCAGGCGGAGCTGCAGGAGATGAGCTGGGCGGGCGACTGCCCCGGCTGGTACCGCGACCGCAACGGTCGCATCCTGCCGTTCTTCCCCGGCAGCTGGACCCGCTTCCGTCGCGAGATGCGCGACCTGCACCTCGATGCGTTCGAGGTTCGCTGACGCCGAACCGCTAGCAAGACACGGAACCCCAGCCAGAAGTCAACTCTGGCCAGCGGCACTGGTTTTGGGCCATAGGTAAACGTACCTATTGATCCTGACGTTCCTGACGTAGATATACTGGCGTCACGACCGTCAGGAAAAGGCTATGGCAGCTGAGCGATTGAACGATGAGGCGTACCGTCAGCTCGTCGACCTGCTGGCGCTCGGGCTGACTGAAGCGGATGATTCCCTCTGGCTCGACATTGCTGCTCAAATTGCCGCCCGGCATTCCGAGCTCGAGCACGAAGAACGCCGGGTGCGGTCATTGCTGACGCTGCTGGCATCCGGACGCGAACTCACCGGGCAGATCGGCGGCAGTCCGCGGGAGGTGTTCGATGCCGCTGCATACCGGGAGCTCATCCAGGCACGGCTGCGAGGCGATGCGATGGAGGCCATCTGGCAGGTGCCGATGCTCGAGCCCAATGGCGCCGCAGTCGCGTTGGGGGCGAAGCCAGCCAATCGCGAGATAGTCCGCCAGCGGCGCATGCGCTCCTGGCTGTTGGGCCTGCCAAGAGGCCGCGGCTACTTGTACCCGGTCTTTCAGTTCGATCACCTGCGCGAGGACATCTTCCCCGAGGTCCGCGCCGTGAACGAACTGCTCGGCGCCTCTGACGATCCCTGGGGTGTCGCATCGTGGTGGGTCTCGACCAACGCCCGTGTCGCTGCCGTCCCGATGGAACTCGTCGGTACTGACAGAGCAGATGACTTGCCGGTACTCGCACGAGCGGTCGCAGAGCCGGTCGGCTAACAGCACTTGCCTCCCCGCCAACAGCCGCCGCCGAACTACACGGGCGCTCCTCGCCGCCACGTTGTGCGACAGGGAGGCCAGCTCGTACGTATCCACCGCACGCGTTTCGAGGCCACGGCGTTCAATCCGACCGTGGCGGCTCACTCACTAGAAGGCGGCCGCTTCGACTCGACACCAAGCGATCCGTACGCGTACCTGTATGCCGGCGACGACGCCGAGACAGCGATCAGCGAGAAGCTGCTGCGCGACCTGCCGGCGGTCAGTCACGGCGCCCGCATCCTCCCCGAAGCGGCGATCAAGGATCTGAGAATCGCAGAGATCGAGGTGACCCGTGACCTAGAACTCGTGACGCTCCGGTCTGGCACAGACCTGGGAGCCATCGGTCAAGACACCTGGCTGACCTCGACACCCGCCTCGGAGTATTCGTTGACTCGGCACTGGGCCTCCGCCATCCGAGACTGGGCGCCCTGGGCATGCGGATTGACCTGGCAGTCGCACCGAGAACCCGCCGGGTTCTCATACGTCTTCTTCGACGACCGCTGTGGTCCGGACTGCTTCGCCGAGGTCGTCGGCGATTTGCCGCTCCCACCCCATGATCGAGTCCTCGACTCCGGCAGCGCACGGCTCTACCTCGAGATGATCCTGACGTCGTACAACGTCGTGCTCACCCACCGGTAGGACCGCCGCATCGCCCGGTCTTGTCGCCGATTTCCGCCAGGAACACGATGCCGAACGCGACGCCGCCGTCAACCACTGGGCCAACGTACTTGTGCCCCGGTTCGCTCGATGCAGACCTGCAGGTCCCGTGAGGCGTCCGCACCAATAGTCTCGGACCCAAGTGCTGTTGGCTGCGTCGGCACCGCCGTTGTTCACCGAGCTGGCGATCCTGCTGGTTGCGGGGACGCTGATCGCCTTCGTGTCGACGCGTCTGGGTGTGGTGCCGATTGTCGGCTTCCTCGCAGCCGGCACGATCATCGGGCCCAGCGGCACCGGCCTCATCAGCGACATCGATCTGGTCAACCAATCGGCCGATATCGGTGTGATGCTGCTGCTGTTCACCCTCGGCATCGAGTTCAGCCTCGAACGTGTGCGGCGGCTGGCATCGCTGTTCCTGGTGGGCGGGGCGGTGCAGGTGGGCCTGACCACCGGCATCGTTGCCGGGGTCGTGGCCGCCTTCGGCGTGGACTGGCGAACGGCAGTGTTCACCGGCTTGCTCGTGTCGCTCAGCAGCACGGCCATCGTGCTGAAGGTGCTCGCTGAGCGGCGAGCCACCACGTCGCCGGTGGGCAACGTGTCGGTGGCATTGCTCATCTTCCAGGACTTGGCGATTGTGGCCATGGTGCTGGCGGTGCCGTTGCTCGGCGGCGAGATCACCGGCCCGTCCGACGTGCTGATCGCCTTCGCCAAAGCCGCCGGCATCGTGGTGGCGGTGATCGTGGTGGCACGCACGCTGGTGCCCGCCGTGCTGAAGTACGTCTCGCGGATCCAGTCGGCCGAGGTCTTCCTGCTGACCGTGCTGGCCATCTGCTTCGGCACGGCGTACGCCACCAGCCTGCTCGATGTCTCGATCTCGCTGGGAGCGTTCCTCGCGGGCCTGATGGTCAGCGAGAGCCGAGTGGCAGCGCGGGCACTCGGCGAAGTGATGCCGCTGCAGATCCTGTTCTCGGCGACCTTCTTCGTGTCCATCGGCATGCTCCTCGACGTCGGCCACCTG
>JAJEIW010000024.1 GCA_022828045.1 Acidimicrobiia bacterium
CGGTCTTGTGTGCGTTCAGATCGTCGTACATCGCCGTGCCCGCCAGGCCGTCAGGCCTTGCCGCAGAACTGACCTTGCGCACGTCTGCGCCCGCGCGGCCCAGCAACTCAGTGCACAGCGGCCCGGCCCACATCGAGGTCAGGTCCACCACGTTGACACTGCCAATGCCGGATGAGGCCCGTGCCGCGCCGGACGCGCCGAGGTCGATGCCGAACATTGTCGGCGGCGTGCCGGATGCTGAGATCGCACCCCGCCGGGTCGACGCAACGGGAAGCCGGCGGTAGGGCGTCACCGGCAGGCGCCACTCCTGGGCCGCAACCGCGACGGCTTCTGGATTGGACTCGCCGCGGTGCACATCGGCGAAACGTTCCCAGGTCTCCGCGTCGTCGGGTCCGAGGTCGACGCACAGCGCGCCATCACCCCACGCAACTGGTCGGCTCGGCACGTCGGTAGTCCGGACCCGACGGGGCATCTCGATCCAGCGCTGGGAATCGCCCACCACGCCGTTGCCCAGTCGTCGGTCGACGGCAGCTGCCAGCTCGGTGCCATATTCGAACAGGCCCGACGGCAGCCAATCGCTCACGGTTAACGCCCTGAACTGTGTCTGATGCTTCTCATGGCTAACGCCCTGAACTGTGTCCGATGCTTCTCATGGCTAACGCCCTGAGAAGTCGGGCGGGCGCTTGTCGAAGAAGGCGGCGAGACCCTCGGCGCGGTCTTCGGTAGCTGCGAGCTGGTGATTCAGGTCGCCTTCGAGTCGCAGGCCGTCAGCCAGCGGCAGCTCCGAGCCCCGGTGCACGGCCTCCTTGGCGAACTCCAGCGCCAGCGGCCCCGCGCCAGCCAGCTCGTCCAGCCAGCGATCCACCGCCTCGTCCAGATCATCCTCGACGGCGTGTGCCAGCCCCCACTCCAGCGCAGTCGCCGCATCCAATTCGGTTCCGAGCAGCAGCATCGAACTCGCTCGCGAGGCACCGACCGCACGGGGCAGCCGCTGGGTGCCGCCCCAGGCCGGCAGCCGCCCCTCCAGCGCATCGCGCATCGCGAATCGAGCGCTCGAATCGCACAGACGGACATCGCAGGCCAGCGCTATCTCGAGTCCCGCACCAGCGCATACGCCCGAAATGGCGCAGACCACCGGGCTCCGAACCGCGGCCAATGCCGACGCCGGGTCGGGCTGCAGCTCCAGTGGGTCAAAGCCGACGCCCGAGCAGAAGTCGCTGCCGGGCTCGTTGCGCAGCACCAGCACCGCCGGCTCGCGCGCCTCACGCACCGACGCGCACAGATCAGCCAGTGCACGCGCCGCGGCGCGGTCCAGCGCGCCGCCTCGCAGTGTGTGCTCGATGCGTTTCAGGGTGCCACCACCCCCTCGGGTGGCCGGCGCAGGTTTCCCCTAATCGGCCGACTTGGTCTTCTTGGGCTCCTGCAGCGCCATGTCCTTGCCGTTGCACTGCAAGGTCACTGCGCCCGGCTTGGTGACGAGCACCTCGATGCCGGAATCCTCGTCCTGGTAGCGCTTGCCGACCTTCAGTCCCTCGCCGCCAGACGACGCGGAGATGTCAGCCTCACCGCCCTTGGTGACGATGACCTGTACGCCGCCGTCGAAGTCCAGACGCTCTCCAGCCTTGGTCGCCACAGCATCCCCCTGGTCTCATCGTGTCAATGCGAAATGTGGTCCGTATGAAGCTACACGCCGCGCCGCGGCATTACCTCGCCGTGAGCACACTCGAACCGGCGGCTCAGAATCGTTCCAGACGAGACGGCACAATGATCCGGTGACGTCGCACCGCACAGCGCTGGTGGTCGGGGGAACCGGCCCGACCGGGCCGCTTGTCGTCAACGGGCTGATCGAACGCGGCTGCGACGTGACCATCCTGCACACCGGACGGCACCAGACCGACCTGATCGGCCCCGAGGTCCGCCGCATCTACACCGACCCTTTCGACGGCGAGGCCACCGCCGCAGCGCTCGGCAACGAGTCGTTTGACCTGGTCGTGGCCATGTACGGGCGGCTGCGGATGCTGGCGCCGCTGCTGGCGGGACGCTGCGGCCATTTCGTGTCGATCGGCGGTGTTGGGGTGTACCGGGGCTTCGGCAGCCCCGACGACCTGTTCCCGCTCGGCATGCCGGTGCCGCTGCCGTACGGCGCGCCGCTGGTCGGCGACGGCGAGGAGTTCCGCAAGCTGCGGATGATCCGGGTCACTGAAGAGGCCGTCTTCGAGCACCACCCCAGTGCGATCCACCTGCGCTACCCGCAGCTCTACGGACCACGCCAGCCGTTGCCACGTGAGTGGCCGCTGGTGCGGCGGGCACTGGACCGGCGGCCGCACCTCGTGGTGGCCGATGGGGGCTTGACGGTGAAGAGCCAGGGATGGATCGGCAATGCCGCCCACGCCACGCTGCTGGCGTGCGATGCGCCTGCCGCCGCGCTCGGCGGCATCTACAACGTGGCCGACTCGTCAGCGCTGTCGATCGCCCAGATCGCCGAAGTCATCGCGGACGAGCTTGGCCACCGCTGGGAGCTGGTGTCGCTGCCCTACGAGCTGGCAGCACCGGCACGCCCGCTGGTGGGCAGTTGGTCCACCACCCACCGGGTGCTCGACATCGGTCCGACGGTGCGGGATCTCGGCTACCAGGATGTACTGGCGCCTGTCGATGCGTGGCGGGCCGCCACCCGCTGGCTGGTTGAGAACCCGCCGGAACGCGGCGGGGCACTCGAGCAGCGGCTGGGCGATCCCTTCGACTACGACGCCGAGGACCGCCTGATCGCGGCCTGGAAGGACGCTCGTCGCGGTCTTGCGACCGCGTTGGACGGCATCGAGTGGTCGAGCGAACCCAACTACGGCAGCGCGTACGTCGGCAACCGCCCGAACCCGGGCGTCACCGAGAAACGCGAGAACCTGAACGCAGCCGAGTCCTAGGCAAGTCCAGTCGCCAGCTCGCCCAATCGGCGAGAACGCCCAGCAGGACTGCTCAGCGGGCCAGCGGGCCTCGCAGGAGCTGACCCGGCACGGCGCCGGTCACCTTGCCGTGCTCGGTGATGACTTCGCCATTCACAATGGTGGCCGCGAAGCCCGTGGCCGTTTGGCGCAGGCGCGGAGCGCCCGCCG
>JAJEIW010000286.1 GCA_022828045.1 Acidimicrobiia bacterium
CCGCTTCGCGCTGTCGCGCACCCCGGCACAGGTGACCTACGGCGGCCCGACGCTCGGAGAGCACACCTTCGACATCCTCACCGAGGTGCTCGGCTACGACAGCGACCGCATAGCCGAACTCGCCGTCGCCGAACTCCTCGCCTGATCGACCCCTAACGATCTGTCGGAGTAGTCAGGGTGTTAGCTGACAACGACGAGTGTGCCGGACAGTCGGTCGTGTAGGCCGCAGCCAAGCTTGTTCCACGTCGTTGCCAGGAGGATGAGCGGCGTTGTCACAGATGCCACAAAGATGCCGATGAAGTAGAAGAGCAGCACACCCGTCGTCACTACAGCAATCAATGCGAACAGCAGGACTGGGACGAGCGCCCGGCCAATCGCCTTCCCCCACCCGGGTAGTGAGTTCGACTCGAGACTCACGACCCTGATGCCCATGCATTGCTTGCCAAAGGTCTTCCCCCACAGCGCAGTCGGAATGGCCTCCGCGAGGAAGTTGAGAGCCGTCCAAGCCAGAACAAACACCATGATTGGCGTGATGGCACTGAGGTCTCCACCACTCATGCTGTCCGGCAAGTGAGGCGCAATGGCAGCTGTCGCAAGAGCGGCCAAGACTGCCGCGACGACCACATCAAAAAGGCGGGCTTGCACGCGGATGAAGCGTCGAGGAAGCGAGGCGTGCGTGCCATCCAGTAGCTGCACCAAGCCAGGCTCGACGGGCTGAGTCATCGGCACGACAGCAGTTGTGGCACCATCGGTGAGGCGGCGCGCTGGACAGTCTCTGGTGGGACTGGTGTCGGGCCCTCGCCAGTGAGGTGCCGGACCGCGGCTCGGTACACTCGGTTTTCCCGAGTGTTTTATGCTCGGATTTTCCGAGTACATTTGCGGTGTGGATCGCAGTCCGTTTCCGTACCAGGGGCCATTGGCGCCGGAGCAACTGACGGGGCGCGACGCGCTGAGACGCGACCTCGCGGAGCGCATCACAGATCGGCGTCTGACTGCCCTGATCGGTCCCCGGCGCTACGGCAAGACCAGCGTGCTGCGGCGCGTGGCAGCCGATCTCGAATCAGTCGGGCCGCAGCCGATCTGGATCGATTTCTATGAGCTGACCTCGATGTCTGACCTGGCAGCGAGGGTGGATAAGGGGCTCAGCGCAGTCGTGGGCTCTGTGCGACAGGTGCTCGGAGCGATCGCGAGCACCATGTCGGTTCATCTGGGCGTATTGAGCGCCGAGTTGTCGCGCGGTGGTGCCCGGCGCCCCGACCCAGTGCTGTCTTTGCAGCGACTGCTGGACCTGCTCGTCAGGGCGGCCGAACGGCAGGCGCTCTTTGTGGTGTTCGACGAGTTCTCGGGCATAGCCAACGTTGATGGTGCCGCTGGATTGCTGCGAACCTCGCTGCAGCATCACTATCAGTCGCTCGGCATCGTGTTCGCCGGCTCCGAACCGTCAACCATGCGCACCTTGTTCAGCGTGCAGGATCAGCCATTCTTCGCCCAGGCGGACCTCGTGGAGATCGAGCCGCTGGATGACGCAGACGTGTATCGCATCGTCGAGGAGGGGTTCCGCAGCACCGGGCGAATGGCAGGCGACCTGCCCGGCGAGATAGTCGCGCTCGCTCAAGGCCATCCTCAGCGGGCGATGCAGCTTGCCGACGCCGCTTGGAGATTGGTCAGCTCCGGCGACAGCGCCGATGAACGCACGTGGGAACACGCGCTCAGGGGGGTTCGCCGCAGCGTGGACAGCGGGTTGGAGCGCTTCTACAGCTCTCAATCTGCTGGTCGCCAGAAGACCCTCAGGGCGGTAGCAAACGGCGGCAGCATTTATGGCACCGCGGCATCATTCGTGGACCTGTCACCCGGCACAGCTCGTGATGCGGCCGAGGCGCTTGTTGGCGATGGCATCCTCCGCCGCAGCGGCAGTCGGTTTGAGGTGATCGATCCGCTCCTGAACGACTGGCTGCAGCAGCGATTCTCTACGTCGATCTGAGCCGGGGCGTTACCAGGTGTCGACCATGGGGCGCTTCTTGCCGGTGCGCGGGGGCTGCTTGGGGGCGGCCAACAGCGCCATACGGATCCAGTCGCGGCTCTCGGCGGGGTCGATCACGTCGTCGATCTCGAAGAACGTGGCCGTGTTGACGGCTTTGCCCTGCTCGTACAGGCGGGCGACGCGCTTCTCGTACTCCGCTATGCGCTCCTCCGGGTCGTCGATGGCCTCAAGCTCGCGGCGGTATCCCAGCTTCACGAAGCCCTCGAGGCCCATGCCGCCGAACTCGCCGGTCGGCCACGACACGGTGAACGTCGGCGCCTTGAAGCTGCCGCCGGCCATGGCTTGGGCTCCCAGCCCGTAGCCCTTGCGCAGCACGATGGTCATGAACGGCACCGTCACGTTGGCTGCAGTCACGAACATGCGGGCCGCATGGCGCACCGTGGCCTCGTACTCCGCTTGGGGTCCCACCATGATCCCCGGCGTGTCGCACAGGAACAGCAGCGGGATTTCGTGCGCGTCGCAGAGCTGGATGAAGCGGGCGGCCTTGTCGCCGGTGTCGGCATCGACCGCACCGCCGAGATGGTGGTTGTTGTTGGCCACCACGCCGATCGGGCGTCCTTCGATGCGTGCCAGCGCCGTGACGCAACCCGGCCCCCAGCCGCGTCGCAGCTCCATCACCGAATCCACATCGCAGAGCTTGTCGATGATGTCGCGTACGTCGTAGGCCCGCAGGCGATTCTCGGGCACCAGGTGCCGCAGTTCGCGCTGATCGTGGCACTCCCACTCGTCGACAGAGCCCTGGAAGTACGACAGGTACTGCTTGGCGGCCACGATCGCCGCGGCCTCGTCTTCCACCAGCACATCGATGACGCCGTTGGGCCACTGCACGTCGACCGGGCCGACTTCCTCAGGACGGAACACGCCCAGGCCGCCGCCTTCGATCATGGCGGGTCCGCCGACGCCGATGTTCGAGCCCTCGGTCGCGATGATCACGTCGCAGCAGCCCAGCAGCACCGCATTGCCCGCAAAGCAGCGACCGTTGGTGACGCCCACCAGAGGCACCAAGCCGCTGAGCTGGGCGAAGAAGGTGAAGGCCCAGCAGTCCAGCCCCGAGCCGCCGATGCCGTCGGTATCGCCCGGCCGGCCGCCGCCGCCCTCGGCCAGCAGCACCACCGGCAGGCGGTTGTGCTCGGCGATCTCGAACATGC
>JAJEIW010000063.1 GCA_022828045.1 Acidimicrobiia bacterium
AGCAGCAATCGCGGATCGGGCTGCCGTCAGAGTGGTGGTAGTGGACCTTGGAGGCCTCGTTGAGCGCACGGTCGCCGGTCGGCGCCTGAGAGGTCTCGAACACTCCGGCGGCGGCACCCAATTCCAGTGCCCGGTCCACATCCACCACCCGGGGCCCGCAGCGCTGCACATCGGCAGTCACTGCTTCATCGGGGCCGATCGTGCGCTCCCGGTCGCCGTCGAGCGACAGCACTGTCGGGCCCCGAAGCTCCACGGCCTCTCCCAGTTCGACGCTGCGGTGATCGATCACCGGCACCGTGCGGTACAGCCCGGGTGCGAGCGCCACGCGCATCGGGCGCCCGCCCGGACCGCACTCCACCAGCACGCCCGCGTCGTCTTCGAATGAGCATGGCTGCAGCAGCCCCGCGAGCGAGCTGAGCCCGATGCTGGCGGGATGAGCACGCGACACGAGCACCTGCCGCAGCCGCGCCCCGTCCGCCGGCATGCGATTGCCGACGAAGTCATCGGCCAGCGTGACCGCATCGACCAGTGCGATCTCGGTCCAGCCCCCCGCCGGCTCCCCATCCTGTGACCTGCCGTTTCCCGATGCGCCGTTTCCCGATGTGCCGTATCCCGATGTGACGGTGATCAGCTTCGACCGGGGCGCACACGCTTCAGGTTCCACCACGCCGCTCGCCAGCAGTCCCGCGGCAGCACCGGCGACGGTGGGCTCGGTGAGGCTCGGAAACACGTTGTTGGTGCCGGTGGACATCGGCACGAGCGTCGCCTCGGGCCAGACCCCGCAGATCGTGCGGTTGGTGCCGTCACCGCCCAGGGTGACCAGCACGCTGACATCACGGGCCCGCATCGCCTCGACTGCCCGGATCGTGTCGGTGGGCGAGACGGTCGCTCCCACGTCGACGATCTCGATCTCGGCGTCGATGCGAAGGTCGGTGAGCGCCCCGGTTGCGATGCCGAACGGTTCTGCCATGGCCACAATCCGTGTGGCCCCCGCTGTCACGGCGCCGATGACGGCCCTGGCGATCCGGTTGCGCTTGTCCTCCGTAGTCGACACCGCGCCTCGTGCCGCTACCCGGCGAACGTCGCGCCCGGAGACCGGGTTGGCGATGATCCCCACGGTCCCGTCGGGGGAGATGCGGCCAGTGCAGGAGCCGCTCAGATTCGACGCAGATCCGGCCATCGCTTGCCGACGCTAACCACAGGCGGGAGTGACTGCCGCGCGGAGCGCTCAGCTGTTGTACTGGGGACATGGCCGGTGGGATCGTGAGCGAGAACCCCCGTCCGCCCGCGCAGCATGCCTGGTGGCCCGCGGCGCTGACGATTGCGGGGGCGGACTCTTCTGGCGGGGCCGGACTCGCGGCGGACCTGCGGGCGTTCGCGGCATGCGGCGTGCACGGGACATTCGCGCTGACGCTGGTTTCGGCACAGAACACCGCTGAGTTCCGGGCCGCGCAACCCGTCGATGCCGAGCTGGTGGCCGCGCAGATCCACGCAGTGCTCGACGACATGCCCATCGCGGCGTCCAAGACGGGCCTGCTGCTCACGGCAGAAGCCGTCGCGGCGGTGGCGTCGATTGCTGCCCGCAGGCTTCCCCAGTTGGTGGTGGACCCGGTGCTGGTCGACGGGGCCGGCGAGCCCCTGCTCAGCGCCGAAGCAGAGCGATCGGTCGCGACACGCCTGCTGCCGAACGCCCGAATCGTGACACCCAACCACCTCGAGGCAGGTCGACTCGTGGGCAGAGACCTCGGCGACGAGGTCGAGGCGTGGATCGAGGCCGCCCACGAGCTCGCAGCCGCTGGCCCGGAAGCAGTGGTCGTCACTGGTGGCCGGCTGCGGACTGGCGAGACGATCACCGATGTCGTCGTCCGGGACGGCAGCATCCGGCTGCTGTCGGCGCCGCGCATCGAAACCCGCAACGTCCGGGGGTCGGGCGATGTCTTCTCGGCCGCTATCTGCGCCGAGCTGGCCAAGGGCACGGACGCGGACCGAGCGATTGACCGTGCCCACGACCTGACGGCACGCGCTCTCTCGGCGGGAGCCGATCGCCTGCTCGGCAGCGGCCGCGGACCCGTCGACCCGCTCAGCCTCTGAGACCAGAGGCTGAGCGGCTAGGCGAAGCCGTGGCCCGAGCGGCCCGTGAGCGCAGCGAACAAGAGCGGGAGGCAAGTCGCGTAGCAGTGGGACATCTCACAGTTCTGAGCGGCACTGAGAAGCGAACGCGGGCGCCTGCATACACTTCAAGCGCCGCAGGTGGCGCTGAAGCTGAGCGCATCCCGGCAGTGACGAGGCCGCGGATCTCGGGAGGTCACGGGTGACACGCGAGCGCTGGCAAGCAGAGTTCGAGGCCACTCCGGTGCGCGACGCCGACTTCGAGACGATGAGCGGCCTCGATCTTGAGCCGCTGTACGCGCCCGCTGAGAGCGAACCCGATCCTGAGGTGGGCTGGCCCGGCCAGTATCCGTACACCCGCGGCGTGCATCCCAGCGGCTACCGCGGCCGGCTGTGGACGATGCGCATGTTCGCCGGCTTCGGAACGCCCGAGGACACCAACAAGCGCTTCCACGAGATCCTCGAAGCGGGCGGGGGCGGTCTGTCGACGGCGTTCGACATGCCCACGCTCATGGGCCTCGACTCCGACGACGTGATGTCGCTGGGCGAGGTGGGCCGCTGCGGCGTCGCCGTCGACTCGATCGAGGACATGTCGACGCTGTACGACGGCATCGACCTCGAGGCAACCACCACGTCGATGACCATCAACGCGCCGGCCGCCACGATCTGGGCGATGTTCGTGGCCAACGCCGAAGAGCACGGTGCGGACCGCCGCA
Source organism: Acidimicrobiia bacterium (assembly GCA_022828045.1). Classification (GTDB taxonomy): domain Bacteria; phylum Actinomycetota; class Acidimicrobiia; order Acidimicrobiales; family Poriferisodalaceae; genus Poriferisodalis. Next base: position 2,826 of record JAJEIW010000063.1, read on the forward strand.
ACCTCGGCGGCACGCTGCAGAACGACATTCTCAAGGAGTACCAAGCCCAGAAGGAATGGGTGTACCCGCCGCGGCCCTCGATGCGCCTCGTCGCCGACACCATCGAGTTCGCCACCCACGAGATGCCCCGCTGGAACTCGGTGTCGATCAGCGGCTACCACATCCGTGAGGCGGGTTCGACGGCGGCACAGGAGCTCGCCTTCACCTTGGCGAACGGGTTCGCGTACGTCGAGGCCGCTGCAGAGCGGGGACTGTCCACCGACGAATTCGCGCCACGGCTGAGCTTCTTCTTCAATGCCCACATCGACTTCTTCGAGGAGATCGCCAAGTACCGGGCGGCGCGCCGCATCTGGGCCCGCTGGATGCGCGATCGCTACGGCGCCGCCGACGAGCGCTCGACGATGCTCCGGTTCCACACCCAGACAGCGGGCGTCTCGCTGACAGCCCAGCAGCCCGAGATCAACATTGCGCGCACAGCCATCGAGGCGCTCGCCGGGGTGCTCGGTGGCACCCAGAGCCTGCACACCAACTCGATGGACGAGGCCTTGGCGTTGCCGACCGACAAGGCGGCCCGGATCGCCTTGCGGACACAGCAGATCATCGCCCATGAGACCGGCGCGGCGAACGTCATCGATCCTCTGGGCGGCAGCTGGTTCATCGAGGAACTCACCGACAAGCTCGAAGCCGAAGCAGAGGAGATGTTCGCTCACATCGATGCTGCCGGCGACGGCTCGATGCTGGAGGGGGCGTTCCGGCTGATCGATGAGGGCTGGTACCAGTCCGGCATCGCCGACGCGGCGTATGAGTTCGAGAAGAAGGTGAATGCCGGCCGCCGGGTGGTGGTGGGCGCCAGTGCCTTCACCGAAGGCAGCGAGGACGACGAGATCGACCTGCTCAAGATCACCAACGACGACGAGCAGCGACAGATCAAACACCTGGCCCAGGTGCGGGCCGATCGCAGCCAGGCTGCGGTCGACGACGCCCTGACGGCGCTGCGCCGCGCCGCTGAGACCGACGCGAACCTGATGCCGCACCTCATCGACACCGTGCGAACGAGGGCCACCGTGGGCGAGGTGACCAACGCGCTCGCCGATGTCTTCGGCCGCTACCAGGAGCGACCCTTCATCTGAGCGAGTGTTGGCGTTAGTTCGTCTGATCAAGGGCTAATGTCCCGACTGCCACACCGGAGGTCGCCACATTGACCAGACCGTCCACGCCGGGACGATCCCGCGTGCCGGGGCGACCGGCAAGATGCCTTGACACGAGCGGGCTCGCTCGGGTTCTGGCAACGCTTGCTGTGGCGACCATGGCAGTGGCGGCGTGCGGCGGCGAACCGGATCAGACACAGCTCGAACGCGAAGTCCAGGATTACCTGCAGGGCGTCGTGGCGCCAGCGGAACTCACCGACGTCAGCTGCCCGCCGAATGCTCCGATCCGGCCCGGTTCGACGTTCTTGTGCAACGGGCTCGTCGAGGGCGCCTTCTACGAAGCCCACGTGACGATCATCGACGAGCAGGGCCGCCGGGAGGTCCGGCCGCGCCAAGCGGTGATGCAGGTGAACGCCACCGAGACTGCCCTTGGCGCCGAGGCGGCGACTGCCTTGGGCTTCGACGTCCAGGCGGATTGCGGCGACGACCAGTACCTCGTCGTCTCGGTCAACCAGACCTTCTTGTGCAAGCTCTCCCAGTCGGGCAGCGGGGCGACGCAGGACATCGAGGTGAAAGTCCTGAACGAGAACGGCGCGATCGAATGGACACTGAAGGGCTAGGCCCAGCGCATGGCACGACATCGTTATGACGCGGCGGGCAACCTGCGCCCGCTGCGCCAGCGTCAGCCCGGATTGTGGTGGACCGCAGTCCTCGTCGTAGCAGCAATGCTGCTGACCGGCTTCGCTGCAATCACCTCGGTGCTGTAGTCACGCGCCCGCTTCGACAGACTTGCCCTCAGTAGGCTGCCGACATGGCCTTGAGCGATACGGCGGTTCGCGAGTCGGTGATGGAAGCACGGCGGGAGACGTTCACCGTCACCGAAGCCGCACTCACCAAGGTGGTCGAACTGCGCAACAGCGAAGTCGACGGCGATCAGCTGGCGCTTCGCATCGAGGTGACCGGCGCCCAAGGCGTCGACTACACCTACGACCTCGCCTTCGAGCTGCTGGCCGAGGCCGACGCTGCCGATGTGCCG
>JAJEIW010000135.1 GCA_022828045.1 Acidimicrobiia bacterium
CCTGACGGTGTCGAGACCATCCTCAAGCTGGTTGAGCAGGCCGACGCGCTCATCGAAGGCTTCCGCCCCGGCGTGACCGAACGGCTGGGCCTGGGGCCCGACGACTGCCTCGCTCGCAACCCCAAGCTGGTCTACGGCCGCATGACCGGGTGGGGCCAGGAAGGCCCGCTCTCGCACGCCGCCGGCCACGACATCAACTACATCGCCCTGACCGGTGCGCTGCATGCCATCGGTCCTGCTGAGGCGCCGAGCCCGCCGCTCAACCTGGTGGGCGACTTCGGCGGCGGCGGCATGTACCTGGCCTTCGGCGTGTGTGCCGCACTGCTCGAAGCGCGTGACTCCGGGCAGGGCCAAGTGGTGGATGCTGCCATGACCGAGGGTGCCGCATCGCTGATGGCGGCCATCTATGGCATCTACGGCTCGGGCGGCTGGGCCGACGAGCGGGAGTCCAACTTCCTCGACGGTGGCGCCTACTACTACGGCGTGTACGAGACCTCCGACGGCAAGTTCGTCTCGGTCGGCTCGATCGAGGGCAAGTTCCACGACGAACTGCTCGAGAAGACCGGTCTGGCCGACGCTCCGACGGTGGACCGCAACGACCGTGATGCGTGGGCCGACAAGCGGGCTCGCCTGGCGGAGGTCATCAAGACCAAGACCCGCGACGAGTGGGACGAGATCATGGCCGGCTCCGATGTCTGCTACGCGCCGGTGCTGGATCTGTCCGAAGCGCCGCACCACCCGCACAATGCGGCCCGCGGCAGCTTTGTGGAGGTCGAGGGCGTGATGCAGCCCGCACCTGCGCCCCGCTTCAGCCGCACCCCCGGCGAGGTCGCCCGGCCGCCCGCAGCGCCCGGCGAGAACACCGACGAGGTGCTCGCCGACTGGGGATTCGACGCCGACGACATCGAAAAGCTGCATGAGGTGGGCGCTGTCGGCTGAGCCCCGCCGCTCTGGCTCGGGACGGATGCGAAGGCCGCCTCGGTAGCCTGCAACGCCTATGTCGAAGCGCACCAAGAAGCGGAAGCTCCGGGCGCGCCGCAGCAAGGCCAACCACGGCAAGCGCCCCAACTGCGGCCGCGGCTAAGCCGCACGCCGCAGCGTCCATCACACGGCAGCCGGGTGCCGCCTCGCCGCTGAGCGCATCGGCCATGATCAGTTGTCATGATGGGATTCGGCAGGCGCGGGAGCCTCTGCTTGCTGATTGTCACGGCAGTGCTCGTCGGCGGCTGCCAGTTCCGGCTCGCGCCAGAGGAGTCGGCCGGCACCCCCGAGCCCGGCACCGGCGCCGGACGCGAAGCCGCTGGCGTGACCGCGGCGTCGGCCACCCAGCCGGCATCGGTCGCGTCCCCAACGACCTCGCCTCCCACAACGGCACTGCAAGGCGCCGAACCGACGCTGCCACCGGCGACGACGCAGGCCGCGAGCCTCCTCCCGACCAGCGAGACATCAGACGGCGCCGGCAATGGAGCCACGGAGGACGCCGATCCACGGGCCGTCAAGCCTCGGCTCGCTCCGAGAGACTCGAGCGCCGACGTGCCCGAAGAAGACCGGATCGCCGCTTCCGTCGAGACGGCTCTCGCTGTCTCGTATCCCGATCGCGCCTTCTCGATGCAGCCGGAGGCTGCGCTGGGCGACCTGAACGACGACGGCGTCGATGACTACGTCCTGCACGTCATCGACGAGACTCCAGGTTCGCCGCCGACCAGCTGGCTCGTCCCCGCGGTCGACGTCGGCGGAGCATTCCGTCTCCGCGACCTGATCGAGCTCGGCGAGCGCACCATCGTCGAGACGATCGACATCCAGGACGGCGACATCGAGGTATCGCTCTTCGATCGCTCGCCGTTTGAGCGGACGACGCTGATCACCAGACGCACGACCTTGGCCGTCACGATTGGTGACGCCGAAGACGCCCTCACCGCTGTCCGCGTCGAGCCGGTGCACAACGTGCCATCGCTGCAGATCGCCCGACCGCCGACGCCGGCCCGGTTCGAGCTCGACGGCATCGGCGCTGCGATGTCGGATCGAATCGGACTGCGCGAACGGCATCCGTTCCTCGTTCACGCTTCCGAGGGCGATGTCGTGGCGGCGACGCTCGACGCGCCGGACGGCGTCTGGCTGGAAGCCCGTCTCGACCATGACGACGATCACATCGTCTTGGTGCCCGTCGCCGAACAGGCCCAGCGGTTTGCGAGCCGGCTGCCCGCAGGAGGCGCCTGGCACATCGCCGTCGTCTCGTCGCTCATCGAGCCGACGGACTACCGGCTGTCGATCGAGGTGTATCCCCCCGGGCTCGGCGACGGGATTGCCACCCGTGATCTCGACGGATTCTGGTCGAGCATGCGAACTTCGCCTCCTGTGGTACCCGACGACGGCCCGGTGCTCTACTTGACGTTCGACGACGGACCGCATCCCACCTATACGCCGCAGGTACTCGACGTGCTCGCGAAACACGGGGCACAGGCGACCTTCTTCGTCGTGGGCCATCTCGCAGAGTCGTATCCGTTGATCACGCAGCGGATCGCGCACGAGGGCCACACCCTTGCCAATCACTCCTGGGATCACCGGTCGTTGGCCCGGGTCTCGCGGGCGACGTTCGACCGCTCGGTCGGTCGAACCGAGGAAGTGCTGGGGCCGCTCGCCACACCGTGCATCAGGCCGCCCTACTACGACGTCGGCACGCACACACGGCAGTGGTCGGCTGAGCACGGCCTGCGATTGGCCAGCTGGTCCTACAGTCCACGGGACTGGCTGGATCCCTCGGCCAGCACCATCGCCAATCGCATCGTCGACAGGGCGCGAGCGGGAGCGGTGATCCTGCTGCACGATGGCGGGGGGAATCGCTCGTCAACCGTTCGTGGCCTCGACATGGCGCTCGAGCGCTTGGCTGACTCCGGACTCGAGTTCAAGGCTCAATGCCGTTGAGAGACGGAACCGGGTCACGATTCCGCGCTCGAACTCAGGCCGACCATCTCGCCGAGATGGTCGAGCAGGAGCTGTGACAGCCGCTGCCCGCCGATCGTGCTGAGGTGGACCCCGTCGGTGAGGCGCACATCGGTGCGCTGACCTGCCTCGTCGATGACGTAGCGGCTGAAACCGCCGTCTGGTCCGCGGAAGAGGTCACGCGTGTCGACGTAACGGACGCGTTCACGTGCGCCCGCCTCGGCCGCGTAGATCTCGTTCAGCTCAACCATCTTGCGGTCGAAATCGGGGTCGCGCATGATCGGCTGCCCGACCCAGATGAGGATGCGATCGGGGTCTGTCGTGACCAGATCCATCATGTGCCCGACGCGAGCTGAGTACTCGCCCACCCAGCCGTCCGAGAATGGGCGGGCAATCTGGCCGTCCACGACGAGCGCCTGCGCGTCGTTGCCGCCGTACATCAACACCACCGCATCGGGATCGTCAGCGGCCATGACCTCGACGATCCGCGTCGGCCAGTCATAGAAGTCGGGGCGGGTGAGGCCGCTGGAGAGCTGGTGCTCGGTCATGGCATCGATGACACCGGTCTGGTTGGCCAGCGAGACCATCGTGTCGCCGAAGAACCTGACCATCGAGTCGCCGATGACCGCGAGGCGCAGCGGGTTGTCCGGCGTCGGCGCGGCCGGGGGTGCTGGCTCCGGGACGGTGCCGGGCACAGTTGCGGCGCGCGGGCTGGTCGTTGGGGATGCGGACGCCTCGTCGTCGGTGCCCGTCTCGGCCAGCACGATGCCCCCAGTTGCCTCGGGATCGGGATCGGCCGATGCCGGAGTTCGGGCGGTGGCACTGTCCGAGGCCGACTGCGTGCCTGCGGGGTCGGTCACCGTGCGGCCCAAGGCCTCGTCGGCCCACAGGCGAGGCAGGTGCAGCCCCACGGCGCTCGAGGCACTCTCGACCGGCGCCCAGACCGCGACCGACGAGTCGCGCTCGGGGCCGAACGGCTTCTGGGAAGCCTCACGCAACAGCTGCTGGGCGTTGAGCGCGATCGCCAGCACCAGCCCGAACGCACCAGCGGCAAGCACCCTGCCGGCAGCCACGCCGCGACGGCGATCCGTCGCGTCGAGCCGCGGCTGGCTCCCGGACGGTCCGGAGCGGTGATCAGCAGGAGCGTTCGATGTCGGCATGACTCAGAACTGGAAGTAGATGAACGGGGCCACGCCCGTCGGGCCCAGCACGTCGATTGCCACCAGGGACAGCCCCACCACAGCGCCCTGGCTCACCCAGCCCAAGCTGGCAAAACCGTCACGGAGCTGCTCGAACCAGTCCGAAGGCATGAACTGGAAGGCGAGCGCCCCGAACGTCACTGCGATGACGAGCGGCGTCGCAGTGCCCGCGTAGTTGCCGAAGTTGGCGAGCGCGCCGAGCATCTCCATCGCCGCAGACAGCGACTCGGAGCGGAAGAACACCCACGCCAAGCACACGACGTGGAACGTGACCAGCCAGCGCACTGTCTCGCCGATGCCCGACGGCAGCAGCGGGCTCATTCCGGTGCGCTCGCGGTGCTCGCGCAGCAGCCGTTCGACCGTCAGAACGACGCCGTGGATGCCGCCCCAGATCACGAAGTTCCACGTGCTGCCGTGCCAGAGGCCTCCGAGCAGCATGACCAACATGAGATTGCGGTACGTCGTGGCGCGCCCGCGCCGGTTGCCGCCCAGCGGCACGTACAGGTAGTCGCGCAGCCAGCGCGACAGCGTCATGTGCCAGCGCCGCCAGAAGTCCTGCAGCGTGAGTGCCCGGTACGGGTTGTCGAAGTTCTGCGGGAAGCGAAAGCCGAGCAGCAGCGCCACGCCGATCGCGATGTCGGTGTAACCCGAGAAGTCGGCATAGATCTGGACGGCGTAGGCGTACACGGCCAGCGCCACTTCGAGACCGCTGTGCGCTGACGGATCGGCGAAGACGCCGTCCACGATCTCGCTGGCGAGGAAGCTCGAGATCACCACCTTCTTGAACAGGCCATTGAGGATGAGGCCGAATGCCTCGGCCGCCGGCACGTAGCGGGGGTCGGGACGGGCGGCGAGCTGGGGGGCCATCTCCGCGGCCCGCACGATCGGGCCTGCCACCAGCTGGGGAAAGAACGACAGGTACACCGCGAAGTCCAGCGGGGCCATCTCGCGGATGTGCCCCCGGCCGATGTCGATGATGTAGCTCATCGCCTGGAACGTGTAGAAGGAGATGCCCACCGGCAGCGTGTACTCCAGCACCGGCAGGGCCCCCGAGATGCCGAAACTCTCGAGCAGGTTGGACATCTCGACTGCGAAGAAATCCCAGTACTTGAAGACGCCCAGGATCGTGAGATTGGCGGCGACGCCAACCCGGATCCACCAGCGTCTCCGGTGGTCGGAGCTCATGACTGCGTAGTGCCCGACGACCCAGTTGATGACGATGGTGGCGAGCAGCAGGAAGACGAACCGCCAGCTCCACCAGCCGTAGAACACGATGCTGGCAGCGAGCATCAGCGGCTTCCACAGCGCTGGATGCGGCCGGGTCAGCCAGTTCACGACGAAGACGACGGAGAAGAATGCTCCGAAGACAAACGTCGGGAACAACATGCCGGGCCGAACATACTTGCGCGCCCGCTCCGGATACGGGCAGCGACGAGCGGAGACGTGCCCTGATGACAATCCCCGAAGCGCTCGCAGAGGCTTGGCTGGCGGTCGAACCCGACGCGGCGATGCGCGCGGACATCGAGGCCAACCGCGCAAGCACCGACTGGGTGCGGGCCCACTTCGGCAGCGTGCTGCGCTTCGGCACCGCAGGCATGAGGGCCCCCGCAGGGCCGGGGCCGACGCGGATGAACCGGGTCATGGTCCGCATTGCGGCCCGTGCGGTCGGCACTGAGCTGATCGCCAGCGGACTTGCCGACCGCGGGGCGGTGGTCGGGTTCGACGCCCGGCCCGGCTCCGGCGACATGGCGTTTGATGCAGCCCGTCTGCTCGCCGCGATGGGCATTCCCACCGCGATCATCGACGGCCCCGCTCCCACGCCCCTGCTCGCTCGCCAGGTGCTCGCCCGCGCTGCCGGGGTCGGGCTCATGGTCACTGCCAGCCACAACCACCGCGACGACAACGGCCTCAAGGTGTACTGGGAGGACGGCACCCAGATCCGACCGCCGATCGACCAGCGCATCGAGGCTCGCATGGATCTGGCGTCGCTTCCCCGAGACACCGATCTGGCAGCCCGGCACGAGGTGGAGAGCCTCGACGTGCGATCGGTGATCGCCTCCTATGTCGGCGCAGCGATACGCCCGCCCGGCGTTGTCCACGCCATGTCGCCGTCGCCACCGACCCCAGCGACCGACCCACCAGCCACCACTCCCGCACCGCCACACCCAGCAGCACCGCTATCAGCCCCGGCGGGCGCCGGGGACCCGCCGCGTCTCGTCTACACCGCTTTGTGCGGTGTCGGTGCGCAGACGCTCGGGCACGCATTCGCGGCGGCGGGCCTGCCGCCCCCGATCTACGTGGAACACCAGCGGCACCCCGACGGCTCATTCCCGGGGTTGCCGTTCCCGAATCCCGAGGAGCCGGGCACCCTCGACGATGTCATGGCCCTCGCCACCGATCACGATGTCGATCTCGTCCTGGCCAATGACCCCGACGCAGATCGCCTGGCGGTGGCGGTACGCGAACGGAACGGCGCCTGGCACCGCCTGAGCGGCGATGAGCTGGGCGTGCTGCTGTGCGACTGGATGATCCACCAGGCGGCTGGTGACGCTGTTGCCGGCCGACCGGCGAGCCCGGCGTCGTCGGAGGCAGCGAGCGAGCAGCCAGCCACCCAACAGCCGATCTCAGCATCGTCGGTGGTGTCGGGCCGGATGGTCGAGGCGCTGTGCACTGCCCGCGGAGTGGCCCACCACCGCACGCTCACCGGCTTCAAGTGGATCATGGCGCCTCGGCTGGCGCACGCCGACGCCCGCTGGGTGTTCGGCTACGAGGAAGCGCTCGGCTACTCGGTCTCCGACGCCGTGCTCGACAAGGACGGCATCTCAGCAGCGGTTGAGTTCGCCCGCATGGCGGGGGCGTTGGCGGCTCGCGGCATCGGCCCGCTGGAACGGCTCGACGAGCTGGCAGCCGAAGTCGGCCTGCACGTCACCGCCGCAGCATCGGTACGCGCCGACGCCGACAGGATCGCAGCTGCGATGGCCTCATTGCGAGCCGATCCGCCCCGCGCCGTCGCCGGCCACGCCGTCACGAGGATCACCGACTGGCTCGATCGGAGCTCGCCGCACCAGGCTGATCTTGTGGAGTTGGACTTGGCGCCGGCGTCGGGCTCGGGGTCGTGGCCGGCGCCGCCAACGACAGACAGCTCACGCCACGATCCCGACGCGCAGGTGCGCATCTGCATCCGGCCAAGCGGAACCGAGTCCAAAGCGAAGATCTATCTCGAAGCCGTGACGCCGAGCCCCGGCGACACCGCTGCCGAACGCCGTCGGCTGGGGTCACTGCTCGACACCCTCGCTGCGGAGGTCAGCGTGTGGTTCGAGCGGGCCTAGCTCACTCCGGCGGCCAGCTCGTCGAGCGGCACGAGCGGCCGGGTGCCCACATGGGAGATGACCTCGGCGGCAGCCACGGAGCCCAGCCGACCGCACCGTTCAAGGTCGTAGCCACGGGCAAGTCCGTAGAGCACCCCGGCGGCATACAGGTCGCCGGCGCCGGTCCGGTCGACCACTTCGTCGACCGGCTCGACCGGCACCTGCACGATCTCATCGGGCGTCACGAGCACAGCGCCTGCTGCCGAGAGCGTCACCGATGCGATGTCCACCCGGCCCTGCACCGCCGCCAACGCCTCATCGAGATCGTCGGTCCGGTACAAGGCCTTGAGCTCGGCTGCGTTCGCAAACAGGATGTTCGTGCACCGGTCGACCATGTCGATGAACTCGCGCCGGTGGCGGTCCACGCAGAACGAGTCCGAGAGGCTGAGTGCCACCTGGCAGTCGTTGCCGGGCGCAGCGCAATGCTCGGCCACCTCTCGCAGCGCCGCCCGGGCAGCCGTGGGATCCCACAAGTAGCCCTCCAGCAGCACGGTTCGTGCCCGGCCCACCATGTCCCAGTCGACATCTGCGGGGGCGAAGCCGGCGGACGCCCCCAAGTAGGTGCTCATCGTTCGCTCGCTGTCGGGCGTGATCACCACCGTGCAGCGACCTGTGGGGTCGTCGCGCGGCGCTCGTGCAGTTGCCTGGGCGACCCCATGTGCGGCCATGTCGGCGACGAACAGATCGCCGAGCCCGTCCGCGCAGACGCGTCCCATGTATCCGGCGCGGGCGCCGAGCGCAGCGATGCCCAGCATCGTGTTGGCCACCGACCCGCCGGGTGTCATCTCGTCGGCGCCGCCGAGCAGTTCCACCATTGCGGCAAGCTCAGTTGCCCGCTGGGTGTCCACCAGCGTCATCGCTCCCTTGACGATGCCCAGACCGTCGACGACGGCGTCATCGGCCCGCAGCAGCACATCCACCATCGCATTCCCGATGCCGACCACGTCAAGAGGCTCGGGGCCCGCAGCGGCATCGGGTGCATTCCCGACGCCGGCCACGTCGAGAAGCTCCGACTCGGCCGCCGATTCCACGCACGTGGGCTTAGCACCTCGACTCGCCCGCTCGCACGACCGGCCCCCGCAACGAGGGCGTGGGTAGTGTGCGCGCCGTGACGCTCCTGAATGACGGCTCGCCCGACGCCAACCCCTACCGGCTGCCCCGTGACGTGCACCCCGTCCGCTACGACATCCTCATCGAGCCGGACCTCGAGGCGGCGAGGTTCGTCGGCGAAGTCAGCATCGACGCCAAAGTGCATGCGTCGATCGACAGCGTCACCCTCAACGCCGCAGAGCTCGAGTGCACAGATGCGACGCTGCGCCAAGGCGACAGGACCGTCGGGGCCGATATCTCGTTCGATCCCGACACCGAGCGGATGATGCTGCGGCCCGCCGACGGCAGCCGGCTCGAACCCGGCGACCTCCAGATCGCATGCGCATTCGCCGGCGTGCTGAACGACCAGCTCCGGGGCTTCTACCGGTCCACGTTCGTGGACGAGGCCGGCGAGACCCACACCATTGCGACGACCCAGTTCGAGTCCACGAACGCCCGGCGGGCATTCCCGTGCTTCGACGAGCCGGACCTCAAGGCGGTCTTCGGCGTCACGATGATCGTGCCGGCAGGCCTCATGGCAGTCAGTTGCGGGGAGGTCGTGTCGTCTGTGACCCTGCCTGACGGCCGCCGGCGCGACACCTTCGCCGACACCATGCAGATGTCCACCTACCTCATGGCCTTCATTGTCGGCGACCTCGAGGCCACCGATCCCGTCGACGTGGGCGGCGTGCCGCTGCGCATCGTGCATGTG
>JAJEIW010000270.1 GCA_022828045.1 Acidimicrobiia bacterium
CTGGGCCGGCTGCTGTACGAGGGCCGCTGGTTCGACCCCCAGGCGTTGATGCTGCGCGACTCGCTGCTGCGCTGGCTGGGCTCCTCGGTATCGGGCGAGGTCACGCTGCGGCTGCGCCGCGGCGACGACTACTCAGTGCTCGACACCACCGGCCCAGCGCTCACCTACGCATCCGATCGTCTGTCGATGGAACGAGTCGAAGACGCAGCATTCGGCCCAGGAGACCGCATCGGGCAGCTCACCATGGCGAACCTGGACATCGCCGACAGCAGGGACAAGCTGGCGGCCTATCGCGACACCGGCCGGCTCGGCCCCGGCGGCCTGGCCGAACTCGACACCTGACCGCGATTGGGCCAAAGTGCCCCAAGTAGGGCAGCGATGGACGCAGCCGCTACGGTTACTTGTGGACGTCACGGGAATCGAACCCGTCGCTGCTTGGCTCAGAATCCACCAGCGGCACCTTGCGACGCCCGATGAGTCAACCGACTCGCTTGGGCCGCACCGGGTTTCCGGTGCGGCCCAAGACCATTTGGGAACAACTGATTTGCGAAGAACACTCAGTAGGTGTCACTCCCTCCGTCGTCCGGTTCATACACGATGTCGAGGATTGCGTTCAGAGCCGCCATCCACCTATCGCGATCTTCAAGCCGCCATGGGTCACCTGCCTTTGGAAGCTTGTTCACGAGGGCTTGAATCGCTGGATCGAGGCGGGGGGCTGTCGTTACAGCTGTCTCCTCCGCTTCTTCCCGTGTGCGTCCTGTCTTGCGACCTGATGAGCGCGTGGTCGAAGCGCGAGGCACTGAGAAATGGGGGGAGACGCTGAGGCCGGCGAATTGAGCTGCCTGCAGAAAAAAACGAATCGCCTTGTCCCGGGTGCTGCCGCGGTAGCCGAATTCCGCCTCGAACAACTCGCCCAATTGCTTGCCGGTTCCGCTCCTGTGCGACAGCTCCATGGCGGATCCATACCGAGACTGGATTTCTTCAGCCAGCCACGATCTCAACTCACTCTCGTCCATGCGGACGACTTGGCTCAGGCGATCCGTCGCAGCATCGTCTTCGCCGACGACGAGGTCGAAGTAGCGCAGTGCGATGAGCAGCTGCGATTGGCCTCCGCCGGACATGTGCTTTAGGACCGATGCGTCGATCCTGACGGGCAACTCGGCTGGGGCCTCAGCCATCCGCTGCAGGAACCGCATAAAGGTTATGAATGCGATATACGGTGGCCGCGCCGCACCAATTTGCGTTACTGACATGCCGACTGCTCCTCTGCCGTTTCGTCAATGCCGTTTCAGCATATCGCGCGATGGCACAATGTGCCACATTCCCGCAGAATGGCATGTCCAATACTAGTTCTGCCGCAGATGGGCACAATGGCTCATCGAGGAGTGCGCAGCCGACGCACTCACGCGGCTGATGTTCAAGGGCCGGAGCGCATGGCTTCGTTTGACGAGGGAGGCGCGTGAGGCGGAATCTCTCGCGCCGCCCGTTCTGGCCGAGCTGTCTTGTCGACTTTCGTTTCGTGTCACACCCGAGCTCGAAAATGGAACAAAAGTTTGGCATGTCCAGGAGGGTTGCTATGGCGCGAATAGGAGGCGATACGAGACTTCGCGAGAGGCAGGATCACCTACCGGGGATGGGAGTGTGGTCTACGGTCGGCAGCGTGGCTGCGGCACCTCGGCCCCCAACAAATGGGGCGATGAACTCCTTGCTCGAGTGTGATGCCCCGGCTCATGACTGGTACAGATTCGTCTTGTCGTTTCCGCCCCACCTGGTGCGCGAATATGCCGGCCGGTTCGAGCTCGGACAAGATGCAGTTGTGCTCGACCCCTTCTGCGGGACGGGCACGACCTTGGTGGAATCAAAGAAGCTGGGCATTGCGAGCATCGGCGTCGAAGCGATGCCGATGTCGAAGTTCGCTGCCGAAGTGAAGACCGATTGGTCGCCAGACCCTGACGCGTTGGCGAGCCATGCGAACTTGGTTGCCGAGAAGGCTTCGGCAAGATTGGCAGCGGATCAGCTGAGCGATGAGCCCGGCGCATCCAGGTCCGAGGGCCGCGTTCGCTTGCGAGGCTTGGACGCTGACGCTGCCAAGCTGCTCATCAAGCACTCCATCAGCCCGCTGCCGTTGCACAAGGCACTCGTGCTGCGCGAGGCGCTACAGGGCGAATACGCGGCAGGCATCTCGGGACACGAGAGGCTCGCCTTCGCCCGCGTGCTCCCGACTGAGGTAGGCAACCTCCGATTCGGCCCTGAAGTGGGCGTCGGCTCGGTACGCGACGATGCGGCGGTCGTGGCCCCATGGCTGGATCGGGTGCGGTCGATGGTCGAGGACCTGCGCGTGCTGGGGGAGCGGGACGAGACAGCTGCCAGGGTCGTTGCTGGAGATGCGCGGGCTGTCTCATCGTGTGTGCCAGCCGAGAGCGTGGATGCTGTCATCACCTCGCCCCCCTACCCCAATGAGAAGGACTACTCGCGAACTGTCCGTCTTGAGTCGGTGCTGTTGGGCTACCTCACCGACCGGGCAAGCTTGCGCAGCACCAAGCGCGAGCTACTCCGTTCGAACACCCGCGGCGTCTACCGCGATGACGATGACTCTGCCTGGGTCGCGGACGACGAGCGCGTGCAGTAACTCTCCGCCCAGATCGAGCAACGCCACATTGCCCTCGGCAAGGACTCGG
>JAJEIW010000164.1 GCA_022828045.1 Acidimicrobiia bacterium
GCTGGCGCTCGACCTGGCGCTGCGCCATCCCGAGGGGTTCCGGGCAGTGATCTCGGTGGGCGGCGCGCTGCATGTCGGCGGCGATTGGGACGGCTTCGCCGTGGCGTCGCATCCGGCGGTCAGCAGCCACGCCAAGGCCCGACTGATGGAGAGCCTGTGCGGCCCCGACGCGCCCACGCCCTATGTGAAAGAGGTGTCGCACGTCTACTCGGCTGCGTGGCCGCCTGCGTTCTGGGGCGACCTCTACTACTACATGGTCGAGCACGACCTGCGAGAACGAGCGCACGAGATCGACACCAGCCGCGTCGGCGTGCACATCCTCAGCGGCGAGCACGACTGGTCAGGACTCGTCGAGCGCGGACAAGCAGCACACGAGGCGATAGCCGGCTCGACGTTCGCCGAAATGCCGGGCATCGGCCACTTCGCCATGCAAGAACAGCCCGAAGCATTCATCGCACATCTGCTCAGCGTGCTCGAACGCATCGCACCAGACCCCACCCCCTGAGCAGCCCCCCGCCCCGACGCACGGTTTCTCCAATACCAGTCGGCATCCCGACTGTCCATCGCTCCCAACCTTCCCATGTGGCATCCAGCAGGGTGTTGAAAAGTGCCCAAACCGCGGAATCGCGAAGGTACATCCGCAGGCGAGAGCGTTGAGGAATCGTCGAGAACAGGACTGTCTGAGGGACTGTCCTGTTTTTTGTGTATCCGGCTGTGGTGGTGTTCATCGGATGTGGTCGGCGATCCGGTCGCCGTAGTGGACGGTCAGTGTGTTCAGGATGGCTTTCCAGCCGTTGGTCTTGCCGGTCAGGTTGGACCGGCTCTTGTCAGACGATCATCGCCGCCGGTCAGCACGGTACCGACACCGGTAGCTTGACCGCCGATGTCGCAGGACACGGGACTGTCAATTCTCGCGGTGCACGCTCACCCCGACGACGAAGCATCGAAGGGGGCGGGCACGGTGCGCCGGTATGCCGATGAGGGCATCCGCACCACGCTCGTGTGCTGCACCGGCGGCGAAGAGGGCGACATCCTCAACCCGGCCATGGACCGGCCCGAGGTGAAGGAGAACCTCGCCGAGGTACGGCGTGCCGAACTGGACGCGTCTGCTGTCGAGATCGGCTACGACGAAGTCATCATGCTGGGCTATCGCGATTCGGGCATGCCTGATACCGAAGCCAACGCCCATCGAGACGCCTTCGCCAATGCAGACCTCGATGAAGCGGTTGCTCGGCTGGTGACCGTGATCCGCCGGGTGCGCCCGCAGGTCATCCTGACCTACCCGCTCGTGCAGTCCCGCTATCCCCATCCCGATCACTTGCAGGTCACGGCCATCTGCGTTCCCGCGTTCGTCCACGCCGGCGAGGCGGCCTGGCGCCCCGAGTGCGGCCCCGCGTTCACGCCGTTGAAGATGTACGCGCCGGTGTGGTCGCACAAGCGGATGCGCCTGACCCATCAGGCCTTCTTGGACCTCGGTCTCGAGTCGCCGTTCGACGAGAAGTGGCTGGGGCGACCCAGCCGGGACGACCGCATCACTGCGGTCATCGAGGTGAACAACGCGGTCCGGCGCAAGGCGCTGCTGGCTCATGCCACCCAAGTCGATCCGGACTCGCCGTTCTGGTTCGGCCTGCCCGACGATGTCGCCGACTCGATCCATCCCTACGAGGAGTACATGCTGCTCGAGTCGCGCATCGCGACCGAGCCGATGGAGCATGACCTCTTCGCAGGGCTGCGCCCATGAGCTTTCTCGACGACGAGTTCCTGGCGGCGTGGGCCGACGCCGACCACGAGCCGCTGGGGAACGTGTCGGGCACCGTCGTGATGAAAACCGCTGGCGGTCCTGACGGCAAGGTTGCCGTGAGCCTGATCTTCGAATCCGGCGCTCTGACATCTGCGTCTGCGGGGACCACCCGAGGTGCTGATCTGACCTTGGAGGCCCCGTGGCAGCTCGCCGCCGACATGGTCTGCGGCGATGCCGATCCCGCCCGGTACTACATGGCCGGTGATCTCAAGGTCTCCGGCGACATGGCGCTCTGGCTGGAGCTGCTGCCGGCTTGGCGTGCTGCCGGTTCGCTGGGCTCGCCGAGCTGAGCATCGCCGGGCTCGCTCAGCCGGTACTGGATCGCTGCAACTGGCGCAGTGCTCGATATCCCACCAGACGGATGCCGCTGCGCTGGATGTGCGTGCGCAGCTCGGCGTTGTCGCGCAGGTGCAGCAGATCTTCGACTCGTGACCCCCAGTCGGCTGTCAGCGACCGCAGCTCGGGCAGGTCGGCCGCGGGCTGAAGCTGCAGCTCGGTCACGCCCGGCTCCAGCGAGTCGAGCAGCGACTCGATACGGCGGTAGCGGCCCATCGCGCCCGGCGCGATACGCATCACCCGATCGGGCGTCACCACCCCTTCGGCGGCGACCAGATCTTCGACGGGGAAGCCCAGCTGCCGCCGGGCGTCGGTGGAGATCAGCCGGGCCGGCAGCCCGAATTCGACGGCCAGCTCCAGGTACACATCGAAGAACTCGGGCCGCACGCTCAGCACATCGAGGTGGCTTTCGAGGTGGGTGACGTCGAATCCCCACAGGATCGCCCGCTCGATCTGTGCCCGGCATTCGCGGCGGACCTCGTCGAGGTCGGCGTGATCCCACACATCGCTCACCGTGCTGGGCATACCGCCATTGCCGTCCAGCAATGACGGGACCTGGGTGATCGGTCCCCACCGGTACAGCTCGAACTCGGCGTTGAGGGTCAGCGCAATGCCGACGTCCTCGCCGCGAAACCGGGCCGCCGCCTCGCGCGACCAGGGACATGGCACGAGCAGCGTGCCCGTGGTTGCCAGGCCGTCGCGCAGCGACGCGTACACACCCTCGTTCATCGCATGGCAGCCGCCGAGCCCGGCCGCGCTGATGATCAGCAGTCTGTCGTCGGGGCCGTAACCGAGCCGCTGGGACAGCGGTGCCATGCCGACAAGCTAACCCGTGCTCGAACCGGCGCCGGCGAGCGGCTGGTCGGGGCCGCCGCAGTCCGACCAGATGCCCCGGTTGGCGGCTCGGGCATCGGCCTGGGCGGCGTCGAGCACGGCCCGGTGCGTCGTGTTGGGCTCGAAATGCATGGTGGCGGCGTAGCCGTCGAGCACCAGGTAGCGGTTGACGAACAGTCCGTCGTCGGCTCGGTACACGTAGGCCAGCAGCCGGTCGTAGCGGTCATAGAGCTCGTCGTCGCGCTGGAGGAACACCTCGGTGCCGGGCGGCAGCATCTCCGCTGTGCGGCGGGTGGCGGCGTCGCCCCCGCATTCGGCGGGCAGGTAGCCGCCGGTCTTCTCGGGGGTGTCGATGCCGAGAAATCTCACGCTGGCACGACGCCCGCCCAGGTCGACGTCCATCGTGTCGCCGTCGATCACCTCCAACACGACAGCGTTCGGCTCCAGCGTCGGGGCGTCCGCGCCCGGCGCAGCCCCGGGCATCGAAGCTGTGACGGCCTCGGCTGCCGCTGCGTCAGGTGCGGGCTCAGCTCGGTCGATGTAGCGCCAGCCGACCCATGCCGCCGAGCACGCGGCTGCGATCGCCGCTATACGGACCGGCGTCCGCTCGCGAAGTCTCCGACGGCGGCCTCCGCGATCCGTCCACTGGTCGGGCGCGCGAACGGGCTCGCGGGGCGGTGGATGCGACGGCGCGTTGATCAGAGCCGCTCGATGATGGTGCCGGTGCCCAGCCCGCCGCCGCAGCACATGGTGACCAGCGCGGTGCTCTTGTCGGCGCGGTGCAGCTCGTGCACCGCCTTGGTCAGCAGGATCGCACCGGTGCCGCCCAGCGGGTGGCCCAGCGCGATCGCACCGCCGTTGGGGTTGACACCGTCCATGTCGGGATTGACTTCGCGCTCCCACGCCAGCACCACCGACGCGAATGCCTCGTTGATCTCGACGAGGTCGATGTCGGACATCGTCATGCCGTTGCGCTCGAGCAGGTAGTTGGTGGCCTCGATCGGCCCGGTCAGCATCAGCACGGGATCGCTGCCCACCAGGCAGGTGTCGACGATGCGGGCCAGCGGGCGCAGGCCCAGCTCGGCGGCCCGGCCGGCACGCATCAGCAGCACGGCTCCCGAGCCGTCGCTGATCTGCGACGAGCTGCCTGCGGTGTGCACGCCGCCGTCCATCACCGGCGTGAGTCCGGCGAGCCCCTCGGCTGTCGTAGGCCTGATGCCGCCGTCGCGTGCCACGTGGCGGATCTCGTCGGTGGGCTTGCCGTCCTCGTCGAGCACCGGCGCGTCGATCTCGACGATCTGGGTGCCGAAGCGGTCCTCTTCCCACGCCCGGGCGGCATTGTTCTGGCTGCGCAAGCCGTAGGCATCGCACTCCTCACGGCTGATGCCCCACTGCTTGGCCATCAGCTCGGCGCCCTGGAACTGCGTCGTGTACTCGTAGTGCTCCTTGTAGCGCGACGTCGCTGTGCGCTGGCCCTTCTTGTAGCTCGAGCCCATCGGGTTGCGCGTCATCGACTCGACGCCGCAGCCGATCGCGGAGTCGACGACGCCGCTGCGCACAAGCCCGTACGCCAGCGTGGTGGCCTGCTGGCTCGATCCGCACTGTGCATCCACTGTCGTGGCCGCCACTGAGAGCGGGAAACCGGCGCCCAGCCACGCGGTGCGGGCGATGTTGGCCGTCTGCTCGCCGGCTTGGCTGACGCAGCCGCCCACGAGCTGGCCGATGCCGGCCGGGTCGAGCTGTGTTCGCTCCATCAGCGACGTGAGGACGTCGCTGAGCAGGTCGGAGGGGTGGATGCCGCTCAGGTCGCCGCCTCGGCGGCCGACAGGGGAGCGGACGGCATCGACGATGACGATGTCGTCGTCGTGGGTCTGGGACGTGGAAGCGCTGCTCATGGCCGGCACTGTACCTGCGCCCTCGCGCAGCCCGCCCGCTGGATTGCTCGATGCCGGCCTGCTGCGGCCGGCACAGTGTGACGGTGCCGGACCTCGACGACCTGCACCGAGCGCCAGCGCCGACCCGAGGCGGTCGGCATCACGCCGCGTCGAGGTCGATATCGGGCGGCCGCACCGTCGTAGCCAGGACTTCACGCGCCCGCGCCACACCTGCCAAGCCGACCTGGCGGGTGGCCCGGCTGAGCCGGTGCGGCTTCCGGCTGGTCGACACCAACCGGAGCTGGGGTCCGAGTTCAAGCTGATCTGCCATGTCTTCAGTACACGCAGGGGGTGTTACATGAATGCCGGCCACTGCAGCGAGCGGCTCGCGAAACGGTCACCCGATCCGGTCAGCCTCCGCTCACTAGCCTGCGCGCCGTGATCGACAACCGAACCGACTGGCGCTACGGCATCACCGTTCCCTTCGGCGATCCGCTGCATGCCCAAGCTGACCTCTACCGGGAGTTCGCCGACCTCGGCTACACCGAGTTCTGGAGTTCCGAGGCCGACGGCACCGACGGCTTCACCCCGCTCGTGCTGGCCAGCCAGTGGGTGCCCGACGTGCGCCTCGGCATCGCCATCATCCCGGCCTTCACCCGTGGCCCAGCGCTGCTGGCCCAGCAGACCGCCGCCATCTGCGAGGCCGCGCCTGGCCGGTTCGCCATGGGCATTGGCGCATCCTCCAATGTCATCGTCGAGCGCTGGAACGGCATCCCCTTCGACGAGCCGTTCAAGCGCACCCGCGACACCGCTCGATTCCTGCGCGAGGCCCTCACCGGCGAGCGGATCAGCGAGACCTACGACACATTCGAGGTGCAGGGCTTCCGCCTAGGCCGGCCGCCCGAGATCCAGCCGCCGATCCTGCTGGCTGCGCTGCGGCCCGGGATGCTGCGCCTAGCGGGCAGCGAGAGCGACGGGGCAATCATCAACTGGCTCTCCGCCGACGACGTGGCCACCGTCCGCCCCTACGTCGACGAGGGCGGTGAGGGCAAGGAAGTGGTGGCTCGCATCTTCGTGTGCCCCAATCCCGACGCCGACACCGTGCGAGCCGGCTTCAAGCGGGCCATGGCTGCCTACCTCAATGTGCCCGTCTATGCCGAGTTCCATCGCTGGCTCGGGCGGGGTGAACTGCTCGCGGCCATGTGGGAGCGCTGGTCCGAAGGAGACCGCCGCGGCGCGCTCGAAGTCATCGATGACGATCTCGTGGACGATCTGCTGGTGCACGGCACACCCGAAGCCTGCCGCGAGCACATCGACCGCTACCACGCCAACGGCGTCGACGTGTCGGCTATCTCGATCATGCCCTTCGGCGGCATCGACCCCGTCCAGGCGGCCCGCGAACTGTCGCCCGCGGCTCGCAGCTAATCGGCTCATTCGCTGGGCTTCCCAGGCGCGTAGCCTCCCAGTGAGCCCGGATCGGGCTCACCTGTGCGCGCATTCTTCAAGGAGCAGACATGGACCTCGAGACGATCAACTACGAAGTGCGCGATGGCGTGGCGCATGTGCGGCTCAACCGGCCCGAGGGCGCCAATGCGGTGAACCCGCTGCTCTCACGTGAGCTGCGGGCTGTCATGTTGGAGATCGAGTTCGATGACGCGGTCAAATCCGCGTCGGTCACCGCCGAAGGCCGGGTGTTCTGCGCCGGCGGCGACCTGAAGGAGTTCCACGCCGCAGGCGACGGGCTGCCCCAGCTCGCATCGGACATGGTCATCGACCTGCACGCAGCCATCAACAAGATGAACCGCACACCGAAGCCGTTCGTTGCGGGCATCGGCGGCAGTGTCGGCGGGGCCGGCATGTCGCTCGCCGCCTCATTCGACTTGGTCGTCGCGGGCGAGTCGGCGAAGTTCACCATGGCCTACACCCGGGCCGGCGTGACGCCAGACGGCACGTCGTCGTACTTCCTGGCGCGCCACATCGGGCTGCGCCGGATGCTGGATCTGACCCTCACCAACCGCGTGCTGTCTGCGGAGGAAGCCGAGCAGTGGGGCCTGGTCAACCGGGTAGTGCCCGACGACGAGGTCGACTCGGCCACAGCCGAGCTGGCCCAGGCGCTCGCTGACGGACCGGCGTGGGCGCTGGGCCACGCCAAGCGGGTGATCTACAACGGCATCGACGCCCCGCTCGAGCAGGCGGGTGAGTTCGAGGGCAAGACGATCACCGACGCTATGCAGACCCACGACGGCCGTGAAGGCATCGCCGCCTTCGTGGAGCGGCGCGCGCCGAACTTCACCGGGAATTAGAAGCGGACGCAGTCGCGAGGGCTGCCGGCCAGCGGGAATACAGGTGTCCAAGAACCCGGCCGAGGCATGTGCGAACGTCCTAGCGTCGAACGCTTGCGCGCACTAGACAAGGCGTGAGCGGCAGCAGTGCCGCAGTACGTGCACGAGGAGCACGCCCCATGGCCCCCCAGGAGATCACGCCGGAGCCCTTCCCGTGGCTGGACACCAGCCGGTATTCGTTCTCTCAGGGAATCGAGGCGGGCGGCGCTGCCTGGCTGGCGGGGCAGACCGCGGGCGCCTACGACGCCGAGTCGGGGCGGGTCGCCGTGCGCGGCGACGGCGCCGAGCAGGCCAGCGTGTGCTGGGCGAAGGTAGAGGCGGTGCTCGACGCGGCCGGGCGCGACATCAGCGAATGCTCCGAGGTCACCGAGTACATCACCGTGGCCGGCGCACCCGAGCGCGACGCGATCACGGCGCAGCAGCCGCACAGCTTGGGCTCGGCGGTGGGGGGCGTGCGCCCTTCGACGTTCATCGTCGAATCGCTCGTGCGGCCCGAGGCGCTGGTGGAGGTAGAGGTCGTGGCCGGACAGGTCGACGGCTTGGTGCACATTCCCCAGGTGCTGCCTGTCGACGACGACGGCAACGCGGTGCTCGAGGGCGACTTCGTCGGCCAGTGCGAGTGGGCGCTCGAAGAGGCCGGACGTCGGCTCGAGCCCCACGGCATGGACCTGAGCAACGTCGTACGGATCGTGCAGCAGACCACCGCGGCCACCCGCCGCCAGTACAACGAGACCGCCGAGGCACGTCGGCGCCTGCTCGCACCGCAGTTCCCGTCGTCGACGGGGCTGCTGATGCCTGAGCTTCCCCATCCCGGGG
>JAJEIW010000208.1 GCA_022828045.1 Acidimicrobiia bacterium
GTGGCAGGGGAGCACGATCGGCACCGGGTTGCGGCCGTTGGCCTGGCCGATGGCTCGCACAGCCTTGGGCCTGCCGACGAGCGCGGCCTGCTCGCCGTAGCTGCGGGTGCTGCCGTAGGGGATGTCGCCGAGTGCCCGCCAAGCTGCCTCTTGGAACGAGGTGCCGCGCAGGTCGAGCGGCACGTCGAAGCTGGTGCGGTCGCCGTCGAAGTACTCGCTGAGCTGAAGCGCTGCTTGGCGCAGGATCGGATGGTCGGGGTCTTCGACCATGTCCTCGGGCAGCTTGACGGACGTCTCCTCACCGCGCCACGACACGGCACGCAGTCCCTCGTCGGTCGCCACGAGGCCCAACGGTCCGATGGGACTGTCGATGGTGGTGTGCCAGTGAGGATCGGTGCTCATGAGTTGCTCCCGGTTGTGCTGAGTTTGTCACCCGACGTTGGGCTGGACTTGCCGGCGGCGTGCCACAGGTGCTGTGCAGCCCACGAACGGTAGGGGCGCCACGGCTCGGCGAGTGTCTCCAGCTCACCGGCGGTGACGGGGTGACCCACCAGGCGCTCGGCGGCCCGGCGCAGACCGAGGTCTGAGGCGGGGAATGCATCGTCTGCGCCGAAGACGCGCATCGCCATGAGGTGCGCGGTCCACGGGCCGATGCCGGGCAGTTCGCAGAGCCGAGCCACGGTGTCATCGAGTGGGTCCGCGGCACTCAAGTCGAGTTCGCCGCTCGCAACCGCCTCCGACAGGCCCACGATCGTGTCGACACGGCGTCGGGTGAAGCCCAGCCCGGCGAGTCCGGACGGTCCGGCATCGGCCAGGTGCGCCGCCCCCGGGAACAGGTGGGTCAGGGGCACCTGCTGGTCGACGCAGCACTCCGATGGGGCGTCGAAGGGCGTGCCGAAGTGCTGCGCGATCCGGCCGCACATCGTCGATGCCGCTGCGAGCGAGATCTGCTGCCCGACGACGATGCGGACGGCGGTTTCGAACCGGTCCCATGATCGCGGCACCCGCAGCCCGGGCGCCTGCCGCACCAGGGGACCGATGAGCGGGTCATCGACCAGCGCAGCTTCGGCCATCGACGGGTCGTCGTCGGTGCCGAGCATCGCCCGGCAGCGGCTGACTGCATCGATGATCGAGTCGTACGTCGGCAGGTGCAGCCGCAGCTGCAGCTGGTTGTGGTTGTCACCGTCCTCAGCAGGCACAGTGGCGGCGTCATGTGGCATAGCCGCCATGGAGGCGGCGTCATGTGGCATAGCTAGCTCGGCGATGCCGGGGTGGCCGCAGGCGCTGAAGCTGCGGACGTAGCTGGAACCCCCGCCGGGATCAGCGCTGACAGCCTCGACGCCGGGGATGGCGCGAGCGGCCTGGTGTGAGATGAATGCCTCAAAATCGAATGGCGCCAGGTACGGCACCGTGAGCACGAGGCCACCGTCGAGATGAGGCCGCTCGCCCCGCCGCCGCTTCGAGCGCAGCTCGGTGGGCGTGAAGCAGAACACCGACGTCATGGCCCGGTGCATCTGGCGCGGCCCGCCGAAGCCCGCAGCCCGGGCGATCTCGCCGAACGTCAGGTCGGTGTCGTCGATCAGGCAGCGGGCGAAATGCGCACGGCGTGACCGGGCGATGGTGGTGGGCGTCGCGCCGACATGATGCTCGAACAGCCGCCGCAGTTGGCGAGCGCTGTAGCCCACGTGCGCCGCGAGCGCCTCTTCGTCGTGGTCATCCAGATAGCCGTCATTGATCCGCAGCAAAGCCGCCTCGACCGGCGCCGGCACGTCCAGATCGGCGAGGGACCCGGCGCGACGCTCCGGGTGGCAGCGCAGGCAGGGACGAAAGCCGTTGACCTCGGCGGCCACCGGGTTGGAGTAGTGCGTCACGTTGTGCGGCAGCGGTTGCGCCGAGCAATCCGCCCGGCAGTAGATGCCCGTCGTGCGAACGGCCGATACCTGCATGAGGCGAGTCTGGCAGGCGGCATCGGACACAAACGGACATTGCCCATCGAAGTCCGAATATGTCCGACTTGGCCCGCAACGGTCTAGCTTCTTGAGGCGTGCACGCGTGAGTAGCCGGATGCTTGTTTCGCGATAGCAGAGAGCGATGAGTTTCTGACGCTGGGCGCTGATGGCGGTGGCCGGTTCACGACGACGGCTGAACGCGGTAGTCGGGCACCACACTTCCCGGGTTCCCTGAGCCCCGCCACCAGACCACGAACGCCGTCATGTCGTCGCCCTCATCGGTATCCACCACAACAGTGATGTCACCATCCGTCACCTTGACGGCTTCAAGGCTCGGCGGTCCGATGCCACAGCTGGCTCCGCCGCGACGACAGCCTGACCACGGCAGCATCGTCCAGACGTTCCACTCGATCGTCCGAGACGATGTAGATGTGAGCCTCCACGATTTGTGGAGAGACCCCACATCCACTGGATGCCACGAGACCGATACTCGCTACCAGAGTGACCATTGCGGCCTTGATGCGCCGAGGGGGCAGCGACACGAGAGTGCTTTGGGGAATCAGGTCGCGGCTGCGGTTCGCTCGATGCGCGCGAGCAGTGCCGCTGAGGGCGTGACTTTGCCGTTCAGGTAGGTGCTGAGCCTCGACGGGCTGGTGCCCACTGATGCTGCGAACTCTGCCTTGCTGGTTCCCGCGCGTTCGACTGCGGCTCGGACACGGGCCGCCACGGCGGCGCGGTCGTCGCGGTCGGCTTCGTCGCGGGCGTGCTGGATCGCCAGTCTGAACAGCGTGCCCGCGCCGTCGGGCTCGCGCCAGCCGAGGCAGCGCTCGACCCGTCGAGCCACGGGCCCCCACGGCGATCTGCGGATCTCAGCGAAGACGGGACGCCAGTCGGGCACCAGGCCTCGGTCGATCACCGCAGCCAGCGCCTCCGAGGGCCACGTGCCGATGTCGTCGGACGTCTCGGCGTCGACGTTGCGGAACCGAAGTGCGCTCATATGGCGCCGCCCAGTCGCAGAGCCAGGGTCTGACAGACAGCCACGACATCGGGCCAGCGGTGCCAGCGCGGGTCGAGGTTCTTGTAGCGGGACAGTTCGTCGGTCACGCCGCTGTCACGCGGCGACGGCTCGGCCAGCGCGATCACCAGCGAGGTCAGCACCGACGCAGGCTCGCCCGACCGGTCGGCGTAGTAGCCGTCGATGTCTGACAGCACGCCGACGGCGGTCTCGACGCCGATGTGGTCGGCGAGCGCAACGACGTCGAGGTAGTCGCGCACCGCGTTGCGCTGCACCACCAGGAAGGCCTTGACGCGCAGAGCTTCCGCCTCGGTCGGCGCCACCACGACGGCGCCGTCGCCGACGTCGACCTCGACGGTCTCGAGCGGCCTGCGGCGTCGCATCTGGCGCAGCCCGGCCTCGATGCCGTCGAGGCTGCCCATGATGGTGAATGGCGGCTTGGAGGCGCGCACCGAAGTCGCCCACCCCTCGGTGGCCTCCACTGCCTCCAGCACGGCTTCGTAGCGGTCGGCCAGATCGACAAGCACGTGGTCGTGGTCGAGCGAGTCGCGGTGGCCCGCATACAGCGCAGCGGCTGATCCTCCCACCAGGACGGCGTCGGGCACGACCGCCTGCAGACGCGCCGCCGACTCCATCACCCGTAGCAGCGCTGCGCTCATCTGGACCATGTGTCTTATCATAAATGATAAGACACATTCCGATGCCGTCAGGCCAAGAGACAGCCCTGTAGTCGGTCCCGAGACCATGACGCGCTCCCGCTGTCATGCGGCCATACGCGCTGTCAGCGGAAGGCCGGGATGTTGGTGATCTGCTGACCCAGGATCAGCCCGTGAATCTCCTCGGTGCCCTCGTAGGTCATGACCGATTCCATGTTCGCCGCATGGCGCATCGGCGCGTACTCAGTGGAGACGCCGTTGGCACCCATCATCGCCCGGGCGGTGCGGGCCGTGTCGATGGCAACGCGGCAGTTGTGCCGCTTGGCCATCGAGATGTGATGCGGTCGCAACCGGTGCTGTTCCTTGAGCTGGCCCAGTCGCATGGCCTGCAGGTTGGCGTTGGTGATGTCGGTGAGCATGTCGGCGAACTTGATCTGGCTGATCTGGAAGCTGGCCAGCGGCTTGCCGAACTGGGGGCGTTCGAGCTGGTAGCTGAGCGCCTGCTCGTAGCAGCAGCGAGCCACGCCGACGGCGCCGAAGGCGATGCCGAAGCGGGCTTCGGACAGGCAGCTCAGCGGCGCGCCGATGCTGAGTGCGTCGGGCAGGCGCATCGACTCGGGCACCTCCACGTCGTCCATGTAGAACTCGCCGGTCACCGAG
>JAJEIW010000043.1 GCA_022828045.1 Acidimicrobiia bacterium
TCGTCGGCCATGTCGTCGTCGGCCATGTCGTCGTCGGCCATGTCGTCGTCGGCCATGTCGTCGTCGGCCATGTCGTCGTCGGCCATGTCGTCGTCGGCTGCGGCCGGTGCGGATGTCTCTTGAGTGGCGGTGGCGTCGCCATCGCCGTCATCATCTCCGCCGCACGCTGCGGCGAACAGAGCGAACGCTGCCAGCAACAGCAGCAGCTTGGTCATTCGTTTGGTGAACATTGCGGAGATCCTCCCTGATCTGCCTCAGATTGCGTCACGCGGCGCACCGTGTTGCGGCCACGCAAGAGTGGCGCCGACGCCCGGCTCGACGAGGGCTCCCTGCGGGGAGCGTAGTCGGGCCGATAGCTGGTCCTGCACCCTAGACCGCGCATGCGTGTTCGGAAACCGGCCCATAGTGCAGAGCGCATATGGCTCTACCGCACGCTCGCCGGAATGTCGCCGTAGATCTTGTTCCGCTCGAACTCGGCGAGCGTGCCCCGCGACGTCGAGAACATCGTGAAGCCCGCAGCGAGCACGAACACCGACCCGATCCCGGATACGAAGTTCTGCTCGGCAACGCGCACGATGGTCAGTATCCATGCGAGCGCGACAACAGACGATCCGATGCCGATGCCGCCCACGAGCGCGCTCCAGCGGTAGCGGCGCGATTCGTCGATGCCGAAGAGGCCGATGGCTGGAACGACCATCACGAGTCCGACGAGCCCAGCAATGAGCATCCAGATGCCGAATCCTGCGCCTTCGCTTTCGAATCCATCATGAATCACGTCACCGGTTCGCTTGGCCTCGGCGATCTTCGCCGCGATATCGGCCGCCTTGACGCCCTCGATTCCGAGCTGGCGGTTCTTTTCGCGCCGATGATCCTCCGCGAGTGCCACGTCTCCGGCAGCTTCAGCCTCCACGGCGGCCGCTTCGGCTGCCCGGGCTGCCGCTGCTGCAGTCTCGCCTTCCTCTGCGATTTGGTCGAGCTCGGCTTGGAGTTCGTCGTCGATGACGGATTCAGTGCGGGTGTCGAAGCTCCATCCTGAGTACCCGCCCATGACCAGGAGCAACACGGCGAACGCTGCGCCCATCAACCGACCCCAGCCGACATTGGATGGCAGAGGGCGACGAGCTGTCATAGGAGCCCGCCAGAGCCAGACGGCTGCCGCGACCGTTGCGATCACTGCCCCGACGACTGCGAGGTAGACGCCCGCGCCCTTGCTGTAGATGGCGAGCTCCTCGACGCTGTCGGGTGGTCGAGCAAAGAGATACGCAACCGCCACGACGAGCGTGCCGAGCGAGAACACTGCCGCTCCGTGAGCGGACATCCAGCGCGATCCCTGACCTGGCCGGAACAGGGTGTTGAGGCCTGCGAGCAGCGATACGGCCGCCATGATGCCGATGAGGATCCCCAGCCACGAGCCGCCGGAAGCGGACACGCCATTGAAGCTCTGCGAGACGTAGGAGAGATCGCCGGCGCACACCAGTTCCGTGCTGCCCTCCGCAGGCGGGTTGAGCGACTGTTCCTCGAGCCAGTCGCCCGAGCACTCGGCGATGCGCAAATCGACGTCGGAGCTGCGAGCGAAGGCGGAGATGAGCCCGGCATTGACGTTCCACGGCAGCAGCAATGCGACGAGCGTCACCACTGCGCCGATGGCGGTCGCGATCACGGCGCCTCGCTCTCGCCCGCCGACGGTTTCGAATGCCTCATCGGGCACGGACGGTTCAGGGTCCTTCAGTGCGGCATCAGCGGCTTCGGCTTCGACCAGCAGATTCTCAGGCGTCCGCCGGTTTCGCCACGCGTTGGTGATGCGGCCGAAGAGGTTGCCAGTGTCGCTGTCTTCGGGCTGGCTGAGCCGGTCGAGCACGACAGCCACCAAGAAGAACGCCA
Organism: Acidimicrobiia bacterium; assembly: GCA_022828045.1. Classification (GTDB taxonomy): domain Bacteria; phylum Actinomycetota; class Acidimicrobiia; order Acidimicrobiales; family Poriferisodalaceae; genus Poriferisodalis. The sequence goes on from JAJEIW010000043.1 coordinate 1,882, forward strand.
ATCCCGCAGAGCCGGCCAAGGCGACGTCGAGGTTGTTGATGGCACGGAAGAGCGGACTGCCCAAGCCGCCTGCGCCCATGATGGCGGCTATGCCCAGCATCGAAATGGCCAGCAGCAGCGTCTGGTTGAGGCCGGTCATGATGGCCGGCCGCGCCAGCGGGAGCTGCACGTCGGTGAGCACGCGCCACTCGGGTGCACCGTAGGCACGCGACGCTTCGACGACGTCTTCGGGAACCTGTCGGATGCCGAGGTTGGTGAGCCGGATCAGCGGCGGAAGAGCGAACGTCATCGTGACCATCGTCGCCGAGACGAATCCGATCTTGAAGAAGAAGACGAACGGCAGCATGTACACGAACGAGTGGACGACTTGCATGGCGTCCAAGATGGGCCGCACCACCTTCCAGGCGCCGTCGACGCGGCCGCACAAGACGCCGATGGGTATGCCGACGATCACGCAGACCAGGACAGCGACACTGATGAAGCCGATCGTCAATGCGGTCTCTCGCCAGAGTGCCTCCCCGAGCAGACCACAGATCAGCAGGCCGATGAAGGCCATGAAGCCGACCTGGAAGTTGCGGATCAGCCATCCCAGCAGGAACACGCCGAAGCACACCGACAGCCAGGACATCTGCAGCAGCCACTCGTTCACGATGATGTTGATGAGGGTGTCGAACGGCCACTTGATGACGCCGATCGTGGCCTGCAGGTTGTTGTCCACCCAGAAAACGGCCTGCTCCGCCCAATCACCGACGGGGATCTGCCAATTGTCGAGCACGCTGTTCTGCCGCACTTGTGCGACGACGCCGGACGTGCATTCCAGCAGTTCGCCCTCAGCATCGATGAGTGCGTCCCGGCATTCCGTTCGCTCGCCATCGATCAGATAAACGTGAGTGCCCGATGCGATGATCTGCTCCGGCTGGAACCGGTACCACCACATGACGATTATCCCGACCAGGCCGCCCGCTGCAAGGCCGTAGCGACGTCCTATGACGCCGCCGAACAAGAGCAGTGCAGGAACGAGGAAGATGGCGATCAGCAACGCCCACTCGACGCCGGTGGTCATCCAGTCGGCGAGCCGATCGCCTGCCTCGGGAGCGGTGACGGTGTCCACGAATCGGTCGATGAAGTGGCCGGTGTCTTCTTCTGCGGCTTCTTCGCCGTTGGCCTGGGCGAGGAGTGCGATGGCGCTCACATGAACACCTCCCGCTCGAAGCCCTCTATGAGCTCCTCGACGCGGCCCATCTCTTCCATGATCAGACGCGGGTCGACATTGCCGACGAGCTTGCCGTCGTCATCGACCACCGCTATGGACAGGCCCCGCCCCGCTGCCGCGTAGAGCTCGTTGAGCGTGGCGTCGGGGCTGCACTTGTCGAAGTCGGATCGCAGCGCCTTGGCGAGGTCATCGCTGCCCATGCTGCGGGCACGCAGACCGTCGGCTGCTGTCAGAAGGGACACCGGCCGGCCATCGGCATCGCAACAGAATCGACCTGCAATGTCGTCGCACAGGGTCAGCGCGTCGCTCAGCGACATGTCCGAAGGGATCGGGCGGGGCTCAGACATCACTTCGTGAGCTTGGATCACTCGTCCTTGATCGACGTCTTGGACGAACTCGGCCACATAGCCGGTTGCCGGCTCGGTGAGGATCTCCTCGGGCGTGCCGATCTGCACGACCGCCCCGTCCTTCATGATGCAGACCCGGTCGCCGATGCGCAGCGCCTCGTTGAGGTCGTGGGTGATGAACAGGATCGTCTTGTGGACCTCGTTCTGGATCTCCATCATCTCGTCTTGCATCTGTCGACGGATGAGCGGGTCCAACGCGCTGAAGGCTTCGTCCATGAGCAGGATGTCGGGGTCGGAGGCGAGCGCACGGGCGAGACCGACTCGTTGCTGCATGCCGCCGGAAAGCTGGGCGGGCCGATGATCGGCGAATGCCGCCAGACCGACGAGCGACAGTGCCCGCATCGCAGCCTCGTTGCGGTCGGAGCGGTCCACCTTCTGCACCTTGAGCCCGTAGCCGACGTTGTCCCGGATGTTGCGGTGAGGGAACAGGGCGAAGTGCTGGAAGACCATGCCCATCTTCTCCCGCCGGAACTGCTGCAGGTCGGTGCCGTAGAGCTTCTGAACGTCGGTGCCGTCGACAAGCACTTCGCCGTGCGTGACGTCGTGGAGCTTGTTGACCATCCGGATGGCCGTGGACTTGCCGGAGCCGGACAGGCCCATCACGACGAAGATCTCGCCTCGATGAACCGAGAAGTTCACGTCGGTGAGCCCGACGACATGACCCGACAGCCGCTGCACGTCGTTCTTGGGCACGCCGGAGCGGGCCAGTTCGAACGCGCGGCCCCGCGGCTGGGGCCCGAAGATTTTGTAAACGTCACTCAGGCGAATGATCTCGTCGCCGTCCGCACGGCCGTTCGCGGCATCGTCGCTCATGAGTGCCCCCTGACTCGTCCCGTGCCACGTTAGGCGCGCTGGCTCGGGCAGTCGGTAACCCGAGCGATCGGGACTGCTGTGCGCGGCATCTGACCGTTCGGCTAGTGGCGGTGCGTTGCAGTGGCCGTTCGCTGTGCGATCCTGTGTGCGTGACGCGCCTTGGGTTCCTGCTGGACAGCGGCGCGTGCATTGGCTGTCACGCGTGCACCGTGGCGTGCAAGAGCGAGCACGACGTGCCCTTGGGCGTCAACCGCACGTGGGTGAACTACGTCGAGACGGGCGAGTTCCCCGACACGCAGCGGCACTTCGCGGTGATGCGCTGCAACCATTGCGACGACGCGCCGTGCATCTCGATCTGCCCGACGGGGGCGTTGTTCCGTGCGAGCAACGGAGTCGTCGATTTCGACGACTCGCGCTGCATCGGCTGCAAGGGATGCATGAATGCCTGCCCCTACGACGCGCTCTACATCTCGCCGCGCACCAACACGGCGCACAAGTGCAACTTCTGCCAGCACAAGCTCGAGGTCGGGCTGGAGCCTTCGTGCGTGTCGGTCTGCCCGACCCGCGCCATCACCGTGGTCGACCATGACGATCCGAACGACCTCGTTGCCCAGCGGATCCAGAGCGAGAGCCTGCCTGTGCGAGCGCCCGAGCGTCGCACGCTGCCGAAGGTGCACTACGCGGGCACAGTCCCCGAGGCACTCGATCCGCTGGCCCGGCCCGTCGCCCCTGACGGGTTGATCTGGTCGGACTGGACCGGCAGCGCGGCGTGGCCCCAAGACAGCAGCTCAGACGCGCGCACCGCGTACACCGTGGCCCACGCCGAGCCGTGGGGAGCCAAGGTCTCCGCATATTTCGTCACCAAGGGTGTGGCTGCCGGCGTGATGCTGTGGGCGATGGCCGCGGCGCTGCTGGGCTGGGACGACCGCGCGGCGTTGGCCACGGGCCCGGCTGTCATCGCGCTGGTCGCGCTCGCCGTTACCGGTGTGCTGCTGATCGCCGACCTGAAGCGCCCCGAGCGCTTCTGGTACCTGTTCACCAAGGGTCGGCTCCGCAGCTGGATCACCGCGGGCGCGTGGGTGATCATGATCGACGGCGCACTCGTGACGCTGTGGGGCATCGGCGGGCTGTGGGGCGGCTCGACCTGGTTTGCCGTGCTGATCGTCCCCACGACGCTGTTCTCGGTGGCGACCGCCGGCTACACCGCGTTGCTGCTGCGCCAGTGCCGCGGCCGCGTGCAGTGGGCGGATCGCCCCGCGCTAGCGCTCATCGGGCGGCTGGTGGGCGAGGCTGTCCTGGGCGGCGGTGCGGTCTGGGGCGTGCTGGTGGCAATGCGTGCCGACGCAGCCGTCTTCTCGTGGACGCCCGTGGCTGCGTTGGCGGTCCTGGCGTGGCTGTGGCGGCATGATCGAGCATTCCTGCGTGACGCGCAGGCGGTGCCTCTCTCATGAGCGAACTGTCATGACCGATCAGGATCAATCCGCAGGCGCGGCGGACGCTGCGATGCGCCTCGGCTCGGCCGTCCCGCACAGCGAATGGCACAACTGGACCGAACTGGATGCGGCGTCGTGGCCCGAACGCGTCGAGCGCAACTACTCCTTGGTGCCGACGACCTGCTTCAACTGCGAGGCAGCCTGCGGGCTGGTCGCCTACATCGACCGCGACACCGACGAGGTGGTGCGCTTCGAGGGAAATCCGGCCCATCCTGCCTCGCGCGGTCGCAACTGCGCCAAGGGACCCGCCACCATCAACCAGGTGCACGATCCCGAGCGGATCCTGCACCCGCTTCGCCGCACTGGCGAGCGGGGCGGCGGCGGCTGGGAGCGGATCAGCTGGGATGCCGCGCTGGGCGAGATCGCCGAGCGCATCCGGACCGCGATCACCGAGGGCCGCCGGGACGAGATCATGTACCACGTCGGCCGGCCGGGCGAGGACGGCTACACCGAGCGCGTCCTGACAGCGTGGGGCATCGACGGTCACAACAGCCACACCAACGTCTGCTCGTCGAATGCACGCGTCGGGTACGCCAGTTGGATGGGCCATGATCGACCCTCATCCGACTTCGCCAATGCCGAAGTGATCTTTCTCATCTCGAGCCATCTCGAAGCCGGGCACTACTTCAACCCGCACGCGCAGCGCATCATCGAAGGGCAGCAGCGCGGTGCCAAGGTCATCTGCGTGGATCCCCGGCTGTCCAACACGGGGGCCAAGGCGGACCATTGGCTGCCGGCGTGGCCGGGGACCGAGCCGGTCCTTCTGCTGTGCCTGGCGCGCCTGCTGATCGAAGCCGGAACCTGGGACCGCGCCTTCGTGCACCGATGGACGAATTGGCAGACCTACCTGTCGCGGACTCGCCCCGATCTGCCGCCCGTCTTCGAGTCGGTCGAACGGGCACTGCTCGACGCCTACGCCGACTACACGCCCGAGCGGGCGGCCGAATTGTGCGGACTGGACGCGGATGAGCTGCGCGACATCGCTGTATTGATCGGCAACGCGCAGAGTCGCTTTGCCTCCCACAACTGGCGGGCGGCCGGGGCGGGCAACCTCGGCGGCTGGCAGACGGCCCGCTGCCTGTTCTTCCTCAACGTGCTCACCGGCTCGGTGGGAACGCCCGGCGGTACGACCGGTGCCGGCTGGCACAAGATGAAGCCGGCGCCTCCGCTGCGGCCGCCGGCATCCGATCACTGGAATGAGCTCTCCTGGCCGCCTGAGTACCCGCTCTGCCACCACGAGATGTCGATCCTGCTGCCGCACTTCCTGCGTGAGGGACGGGGGCGCCTGGATACCTACTTCACCCGCGTCTACAACCCGGTGTGGACGAACCCCGACGGTTTCAGCTGGCTGGAAGCACTGTCGGACCCCGAGCGTGTCGGCTGCCACGTGGCGCTGACGCCCACTTGGTCCGAGACGGCGTGGTTCGCCGATTACGTGCTGCCGATGGGCGTCGGCTCCGAACGCCACGACCTGGCGTCCTTCGAGACCCACGCCGGCCAATGGCTGGGATTCCGCCAGCCGGTCATGCGCCGCTACGCGGAGCTGGCCGGGCGTGAGGTGGGCCCGCACAGCCGGACCCATGAATTCAACCCAGGGGAGGTCTGGGAGGAGAACGAGTTCTGGATCGACCTGTCGTGGCGGATCGACCCCGACGGCTCGCTCGGCATCCGCAAGTGGTTTGAGAGCCCTGTCAGGCCAGGTGAGCCCATCAGCGTCGATGAGTACTACGGGGCGATCTTTGCCGACGAGGTCCCCGGGCTGGCAGACGATGCCGATGCGGCCGGCCAGTCGCCGCTGGAGTTCATGCGAGACCGCGGCGCCTATGCCGTCGAGGGCGACCCCTACGGCCATCACGAGCGCGTCGTTGCGCCGTCGCAGCTGCTGGGAGCGGTGCTCGGCGACGACGGGGTGTACCGGCCGCAACGTGACACGGTCGGCGCGGCGTCAGCGCCGCTGCCCCCGCTGGGCGACGGTTCGCTCGGAGTGCACGTGGCAGGCGCGGCCCGGCAGGGCTTCCCGACGCCGTCCCGCAAGCTTGAGCTCTACTCGACGACGCTGGCCGATTGGGGCTGGCCCGAGCACGCCACGCCCGGCTGGATTCCCAGCCACGTGCACTGGCAGGATCTGGACCTGGCCGGAGACGAGCGGATCCTGGTGCCGACCTTCCGAATCCCGACGCTGATCCACACCAGATCCGCGAACTCGAAATGGCTGGCGGAGATCAGCCATCGCCACCCGCTGTGGATACATCCCTCCGATGCCGAGGCGCTCGGCATCGATGTCGGCGGGCTGGTGCGGATCTCCACCCGGATAGGTCACTTCGTCATCTCGGCATGGCGCACCGAGGGCATCCGCCCAGGAGTGGTGGCGGCCTCGCACCACATGGGTCGCTGGCGGCTCGACTCTGCTGCAACTGCCGGTGGAGACGGCGACGGGCCCAGGTCGTGGGCCGGCGGTCCCGCAGAAATCGATCGGGACGGCACGACCTGGCGGCTGCGGCGCACCGGGTCGATGGCGCCGTTCGCATCGGACGACCCCGACTCGGAACGGGTGTGGTGGAACGACACCGGCGTGCACCAAAACCTGACCTTCTCCGTGCAGCCCGACCCCGTATCGGGCATGCAGTGCTGGCACCAGCGAGTGCGCGTGAGTGCGGCTGAGGCCGACGACCGCTACGGCGACGTGGTGGTGGACACCGCGCGTGCGGCGGAGGCGTACACCGATTGGCTGGAGATGACCCGGCCCGCACCGGGTCCCGGCGGCCTGCGGCGCCCGTTGTGGCTGTCGCGCCCGCTCAAGCCCCAGGCCGAGGCGTACCGCTTCGACGCGCGCTAGCTGGGCTTGTGGGCCTTGCGGGAGCCGGCTTCCCAGTCCTCCATCTCGGGGCTGTCAGACATGGTGCCGAGCACGCGCAGCTGAGGGGCCTCGCGCAGCGAACGCTTCAGCTCGGCGAAACCGGGAAAGCGTGCGATCTCGATAACGGCGTTCCACAGCGGGACGGCCTGTTCGTCGGTCGGGACGCGTGAGATCACAGGTCCAAAGAAAGACAATCCGTCCGGCGGTTCGACGGTGATGATCGGTGTGCCGACATCGCGCCCGGTGCGGCTCAGCGCCAGCTCGGTCTCGGCTTCGATCTCGGCGTCCCAGCTCTGGTCGTCGACGGCTGCTGCGAAGTCCGTCGGCAGGCCGGCAGTCGCCAACGCCTCTGCGGTGTGCTCCGCGGTGCCGATGCGATCCCGCAGTCCTGAACCCTTGGGCATCTCCCAGTAGTGCTGGCCCATCGCGTCATACAGCGGACCCATGACGTCGCGGCCGAGCTCTGCCCGCACCGCAGCAGCGGTGCGCAGCATCCGCAGCCCCGCGGTGTGTCCCTGCTCGTATCCCGCAGGGAATTCGGTGGCGTAGTCACGGTGCTTGTTCAGGATGCGCAGCGAGATGAATCGCCAGTCCACCGAGTAGCCGGTCTGTGCGACGACCTTTTCCACCCAGCGCGAGGTGATCCACGCGAACGGGCACACCGGGTCCCAGAAGAACTCGAGATCGGGGGGTGCCTCAGCGCCCGTAGAGGCTTCTGTAGTACTCATGCGCGCATGGCTAGCACACGTGCTGCTCAAGCACGCCTGGATCCGGCATGACCGCTGTGGGCAGCGGCGCGTATGTGCCGGAGATGGTCGAGGTCGCCGACGGAGTCGAGCTCGCGCTGCATTGCTTGGGGGGCGACGGCCCACCGCTGCTGTTCGTGCACGCGACGGGCTTCAACGGTCGGGTCTACGGCCCGTTCGCGAGCCGCCTCGTCGAACACTTCACCGTCTGGGCGCCCGACCTGCGGGCACACGGCTGGAGCCCGCCGCCGTCGGACCGCGATTTCCTGTGGACGACGCTGGCAGATGACCTGCTGGCGATTGTCGATCACTTGGGCATCGCCGCCGGAGAGCTGGATTGCGTCGGGCACTCGATAGGTGCGGCCACGCTGCTGCTGGCCGATGCACGGCGACCCGGCACGATCCGGCGGATGTATGGCTACGAGCCGGTCGTGTGGCGCGTCGAAGACCGGTTCGGCCCTGGTGAGAACCCGCTGGCAGAGTTCACCCACAAGCGGCGGGAGACCTTTGCGTCCCGTGGCGAGGCCTTCGAGCGGTACGCCCCTCGCCCGCCGTTCGGCTCCATGAGGGCCGATGCCCTGGCGAGCTATGTCGCGAACGGCTTCGAGGATCTGCCCGACGGCACGATCCGGCTGCGGTGCCGTGCCGCGGACGAATCGGCGACCTACGACGGCGAGTGGGTTTCGACGACCGCCTTGCTCGACGGCAGCCAGACGCACGTGGCCATCGGCAGGGGATTGCACCAGCCGCCTCGCGAAGACGCGGACATCGGCGTGCCAGCACACGAGGCACTCGTCAACTCATGGCTTATCGAGTACCCGCAATTGAGTCATTTCGGACCGTTCGAAGACCCCGATCTCATTGCAGCCGACGCGCTCGAGGCGCTGTCTGGCGGCCTCGGCGCCGTCGCGCAGGCCGAGACGAACTCGACGAGATAGCCCGCCACCGCCTCGGGCTGGTCGCGGTGGGCGACATGGCCGCAGTCGGCCAGCAGGTAACCGTCGGCTCCGCTCACCCGCTCGGTGATCGTCCACACTTGCGCGTCGGTGGCGTACTGGTCGCCGTCGCCTTGCAGCACCAGCACCGCGCAGTCGATGCGTTCAAGCAGGGGCCGCATGTCCCATAGGCTGAACCGAGGCGTCAGCCAGGTATCTCGCCAGCGCTCGAACGCGAGGCGGGGGTGGTCGTGGTGGCGAGCAAGTCCCGAGATGACCCGCTCGCGCTGGCCGTCGATGGCGCGGATGCCCTCGATGCAGACGTCCTCGATGAACGTGTGCGGAGCGATGACCGCGACGCCGAGCGGGCTCACCGAGCCTGTGGCTGCGGCGAGGAGAGCGATGGAAGCCCCGTCGCTGTGCCCGATCAGGATGGGACGGCCCACGCCGAGCTGTTCGAGCACCGCGGGCAGCACGTCGGCGGCCTCGTGTTCCATGAAGCCGTCGGTGTAGGTCTGCGGCAGGGGATCGGAACGTCCGTAGCCGCCGCGGTCATAGGCCACCACGTCGAGCCCGCACCGTTGCGCCAGCACCCCGGGTAGATCGCGCCACTGCGTGATGCTGCCCAGGCCCTCGTGCAGCATCACGACGGTGGGACGCTCGCCAGCCGGCCCGCGCGCTGGGGAACCGTGCTCGGGCGGCGTGAAGCGCCGCCAGGCGATGCCGACGCCGTCGACCGCGATCCGTCCGTCTTCGGTGCTCACGCCGGCGTGGACGGGTTCGGGTGTTCGTCCGCCGCTGCGGTCACGGGATCGGCGATCAGCCCCAAGCGCGTGCAACGGCTCGGGGCAACTCCTCGATCCACTGGATGAGATCGTGCCCGCACACGCGCTCGGTCCAGTCGTGCGGCGACTTGGCAAAGTGCAGCCATGCCGCCCAGGCCTCGGTGGCCTGGTGGAAGCCGCCCTCGAGCGTGCCGGCGCACAGGTGCACGAAGGGCGCCTCGGCGGCGTTCCAGTTCATCTGCTCGTTCGGCGGCATGCCGGTGGAATACGCCATGGCGTGGCCGTACTTGTCGCGGTGCATGTGCCCGACCGCCAGGGCGTGGCCGCCGCCGTCGGATGCGCCGAACACGCCTCGCTGGCTGCGATCGTCGGAGACGCCAAATGTCTGCTCGGCCCAGGCAGACAGCTCCTCCACGAAGAAGCGCTGGTGGCGGTCGAACCGGTCGTTGTCGAAGCTCGGCAGGTACTCCATCGCTCGTTCGTTCCCGTAGCCCCCCATGGGCGCGGAGTGGGCCGCCACGAGCACGAATCGGGGCACGGTCTCGTTGGTGATTCCCGCATCGAGGCGCCGGATGTAGGGGCCGATCATGCCGCCGTCGGTGGCGTACAGCACCGGCAGCCGCTCTGCGACCGAGTGGTCCGGCGGCAGGTACACGGTGACGGTGCGCTTGGTGCGCAACGCCGTGCTGTCGATGGCGTGCACCTGCGTCGTGCCCCGCAGCGCGTCATCGGGGTGCGAGGGCAGCTCGGCTGGTGCGTCGGGGCCGCGGAAACGGTGGGGCACCGGACCGCGCTGGCCGCCGAGCAGGCTGCCCGCATCGTCGAGCGGCCAGAAGCCGTAGCCGATCACGGCTTCTGACAGGCGTTCGATGCGAACGCTGAGCGCCCACAGGTCGTCGCTGTCGCCGTTGCTGCGGTTCTCGTCGATGCGCCACATCGGCAGCTCGATGACCGGCCCAGGCAGCACGCCGGCGGCATCGCTGCGGCAGACGAAGGTGAGCTCGTCGCCGTCAGCCCAGCAGCCGGCGGGGTCGGCTTCGAGCCGCGAAGCGAGGAATTGCGCCGATGGGTCCCGCCAGACCCGGCACAGGCGCTGGCCGGGCGGCAGACCCGGAGTGCCGGCTCGTTCGCGGCTGAGCTCACGGTTGCGCTGATCGATCTCTGAGCGTCGTTGTGCCAGCGCCGGCAGGCCGATGCGGTTGCGGGACTCGTCGTCGACGGAGCCGTCGACCGGCGCCAGCATGAGGTCGCCCAGATGCTGGGTGACCACGGTGCCGAACTGCTGGGGCCTCCCGCTGAGCAGGCTCATCTTGTCGGCGCACTCGGCGAACACGACCCCGGCGCCTGCCTGCCCTGAACGGTGAGCGCGGGCTGCCAGCTCGCCTGCGATCGACAGCGTCTGGGGGCCGCCGTGCACGCTGAGCGCCCGGGCGGCGCGCAAGGCCACCGGGCCGTCGGCCTGCTGCAGGTTGGGCGATCGGGCCAGCATCTGGACCAGCAGCGGCGCCTCGGACGGCTCAGCCATCTCGATGCGCGCCAGCAGGTCGGCGACTTCGCTGTCGGGTTGAGCGGATTCGCCCGGGGGCGCAGCGCCGTCTCGTTCACCGTCCGAGGTGGTGCCGTCGTTGTCCATGCCGCCCCTCGCCCGACTCTTTCGCATCCGTTTGCGGTAGCTCACGGGCTGCGCTGTGAGGCTACTGTCGGCACCCGAGACGCTGCCGATCTCGATGCCAGCGAGCACGTCGGCACCTTCGCGTCGTCGCCGACCTGACCCCGAACCAAGCAGCCAAGAACCTTGAGGAGATCCCGTGAGCGAAGAACCCCTTGTCCTCGTCGAGCAGCGCGGCTACGTGCAGATCCTGACGCTCAACCGCCCCGACGCGATGAACGCCTTCAACATGGACTTGTCGGTGGCCCTCGGCGAAGCGCTCGAGGCGCTCGACGCCGATCCCGAGGCCCGGGTCGGAGTGCTCGCCGGGGCGGGGCGCGGCTTCAGCGCCGGCATGGATCTCAAGGCCTTCGTGGAGGGAGGCGGCCTCGCGGGCATGCCGAACCCTCCCGAGCGCGGCTTCGCCGGCATCACCGAGAAGAGTGCCTCCAAGCCGCTCATTGCGGCGGTAGAGCGCTTCGCGCTGGCCGGCGGGCTGGAAGTGGCGCTGTCGTGCGATCTCATCGTGGCGTCCGAAGGCACGGTGCTCGGCATCCCCGAAGTGGGTGTGGGCCTGTTCGCCGGTGCTGGCGCGCTGCTGCGGCTGCCGCGGCAACTGCCGTACAGCCTGGCCATGGAGATGGCACTGACCGCCGAGCCGATCACCGCCGAGGTGGCCCATCAGCACGGCATGGTCAACCGCGTCTGCCCGCGCGGCGAGGCCGTGAACGTCGCCGTCGAGATCGCTGAGCGCATCGCGCGCAACGCGCCGATGGGCGTGCGCGCCTCCAAGCGCCTGATCCGCGATGTGCTGGGCGTGTCCGAGGGCGGCTTCTGGGACTACCAGCGGCCGGCCATGGAGGAAGTCTTCGGATCCGCTGACGCCATCGAAGGCGCTTCGGCGTTCGCGCAGAAGCGTGATCCGGTCTGGGAGGACCGCTGAGCCGCTGGGACGAACGGGGCGACATCCCCCGCGGCGCTGCCTACGACGACCGCTGGGCACAGAAGGCCGCGCGGGGCGAGTCCGTTCACGGCGAGGCCGATCTGGTCGATTCGCTGCTCGAGCCGGTCGGGAGCGTGCTCGACGCAGGCTGCGGGACAGGCCGGGTAGCGATCGAGCTGGCGCGCCGCGGGCACCATGTCGTGGGCGTCGATCTCGATCCTGCGATGCTCGACCTGGCGAGGCACAAGGCCCCTGAGCTGGAGTGGCTGCAAGGTGATCTCGCGAGCACGGTCGTGGCCGACGCCGCTGGGCGTCAGCGCCGCTTCGATGTCGCGGTTGCTGCGGGCAACGTGATGATCTTCCTCGAGCGTGGTACCGAGGCGGCCGTCGTCGCCAACCTCGCTGCGCACCTGCGGCCCGGCGGCGTGCTGGTGGCCGGCTTCCAGCTCAGCGACGGCCACATGCAGATGCACGTCTACGACGCACTTGCGCGCGGCAACGGGCTGGAGCTCGAATCCCGCTACTCGACCTGGGAGGGTGCCCCATTCGACGGGGGCGACTACGCCGTCTCGGTACACCGGCGAACCGGCTGAGCCAACCTCGTCACGCCGATGCCGCTGAAGTGACGGGGTCGGGTCGGCTCAGTCAGTGGGGAGACGGGCAAGCAGTTCGATCTTGCGTTCTTCGTACTCGTCGAACGTGATCTCGTCATTGTCGAACTGGGTCTGAACCTCTTCGACGAGCCGGATCAGGTCAGCGGCCGACAGCTCCTCGTCGAGGTTGCCGTCGAGGACCGCGCCCGTGCCCTCATCGTCAGCTTCGGCAGCGACCAGCGGTCCGCTCTGGGGGACCTTGCCCATGCGCTTGGCACGCTTGGCTTCCGCCTTGGCCTTCTTGGCTCGGTCCCGTTGCAGCTTCTCAAACGTCGTGCGACCAGCAGCCATGACAACACCTCGCGTACCGAACTTGCGCGTATCGAACTTGGGAACTCGGGACTCGGCGACCTGAGCGAGCGTCGGCAATGGCTCGCCGACAGCTGCCTCAGCGCAGCGACTCCGACCGCTTCGGGAGCAATCTGAGCCCAGACTGACTCGGCGGCAAATCAGTCCGCCCTGTCCAGAATTCCATGCTACTGGCGCTTTGGCCTGATTTGAGCGCAGGCCAGGCTGGGTCTGTGCCGTCAGGCCTCGGGCCACGCATGGTCGGCAAACCGGCCGCGCAACAGCTTCTTGTCGATCTTGCCGGTGCCGGTCAGCGGAATCTCGGGCACGACGACGATGTCGTCAGGCAGCCACCACGACGCCACCCGGGGCCTGATCGCATCCAGCACAGCGCTGGCGTCGAGGGTGGCACCGTCGGCGAGCTCGGCGATGAGCAGCGGCCGTTCGCCCCAGCGTTGGTGCGGCAGTCCGATGACCGCAGCGGCCGCCACGCCGGGCGCGACGAGCGCAGCGTTCTCCAGCTCGATCGAGCTGATCCACTCGCCGCCGCTCTTGATGACGTCCTTCGACCGGTCGGTCAGCGTCAGGTAGCCCTCGGCGTCCAGTGCGCCAACGTCACCCGTGCGCAGCCAGCCGCCGTCGGAAGGCGACAGGTGCGAGTCGGCGAATGCGCCCGGGTCGGCGAGTTCGCCGAGGTAGTACGCGCCGCACATCCACGGACCGCGTGCCTGTATCTCGCCGACGCTGCGCCCGTCATGGGGCAGGACGTTGCCTTCGGCGTCGACCACGCGCAGCTCGATGCCGTACAGCTCGCGGCCGGCCTTTGCCTGGCGGTCGCGCTGGGAATCCCGGCTGGCACGCTCGACCCGGTGCGTGAACCGCCCCGACGTGCCTTGGGTCATCTCGGTCATGCCCCAGACGTGGCTCACCGTGACGCCGTAATCGTCCTCGAGCGTGTCGATGAGCACCCGCGGCGCGGCTGAGCCGCCGACAGCCACCTTCTGGAGCGAGGGCACCATTCGGCCTGTGTCCTGCAGGTACTGCACGATGCCGAGCCAGATCGTGGGCACTCCCGCCGAGAACGTGATGTCTTCGGCTTCGATGAGGCCCACGAGGGCTTCGGGGCTCAAGTCTGGGCCCGGCAGCACGAGCTTTGCTCCGCTCATCGCGGTGGCGAACGGCAGTGCCCAGCCGTTGACGTGGAACATCGGCACTGTGCCGAGCACGGCGTGACCCGAGTGCACATCGTGGCCGTCGCCGGTGCAGGTGGCCCAGGTCTGCAGCACGATCGACCGGTGACTCTGCAGCACGCCCTTGGGGTTGCCGGTGGTGCCTGACGTGTAGCAGAGCGTCGCGGCCGCTCGTTCGTCGAAATCGGGCCACGCCGCGGGGCCCGGCGCGTCGGCGACCCAGTCTTCGTACGCGATCTCGCCGGGCAGACCGGCAGGTGCATCGAGCCCGCCGAGCACTACCCAGCGGCGGACCGTCGGCGTGCGCGGGGCGAGGCGTGCAGCAATCTCGATGAACGACGGGTCGACGAGCACCACGCTGTCGGCGGCGTCGTTGAGGATGAACGCCAGCTGATCGTCGTGGAGGCGGGGGCTGACCGTGTGCAGCACGGCGCCGATCCCCGTGATGCCGTAGTAGGCCTCGAGGTGGCGGTGGTCGTTCCACGCAATGGTGGCAACGCGTTCACCGGGCCGGATCCCGTCGGCCACCAGCGCCCCTGACACCAAACGGGCCCGCGCGGCCACCGTCCCCCAGTTGCTGCGCGTGATGACGCCCGTCGAATCCACGGCCACCACATCGGTGCTGGCATGGCTGCGGGCCGCATAGGAAATGAGGCTCGAGACCAGCAGCGGCCGATCCATGGTGTTGCCGAGCAGCATGGGCTCGGCGGGCTCTGTCGTCATCTGGGGCAAGCCGGCACCGGACCGAGGGGGCCTCGGCTCATCGGAGCAGGCTGAAGAAGGCGCGCACGTCGTCGACGAACAGCTCGGGCTGCTCGAAGGCTGCGAAGTGGCCGCC
>JAJEIW010000110.1 GCA_022828045.1 Acidimicrobiia bacterium
ACCCGGCGGCTGCAGCTGCCCGGCGGCGAGACAGTGCTCGTCACCGACACGGTCGGGTTCATCAAGAAGCTGCCCACCTCGCTGGTCGAGGCGTTCATGTCGACGCTGGAGGAGGTGGCCGAGGCCCACCTGCTGGTGCACTTGGTCGACGCCTCGGCGGCAGAACCGGAGATGCACATCGATGTGGTGCGCTCGGTGCTGCGCGAGATCGGCGCCGGCGACGTTGAAGAGCTCATCGCGTTCAACAAGTGCGATGTTGCCGACGACGGCACAGTCGGACAGCTGCTGGAGCGCTACGAAGGCTCCCGTGCGATCTCAGCCAGCAGCGGCGACGGTGTCGAGGACCTCCTGCTCGCTGTCGGAGACCGGCTGCGACATCTCACGGAAGTCACCGAGTTGCGCATCCCTTATTCCCGCGGCGATGCCCTGGCGGCAGTGCATCGGGAAGGCGAGGTGCTCTCGGAGACCCACAACGACCACGGGACCGTAGTGCGCGCACGGCTCGACGACGTCGCCCGCAGCCTGTTCGCAGAATTCGCAGCCAGCGACGAATACCGTGGGCCAATCCAGTCAGGAGGCGATAGTGACTGACAACTCCCCCGAAGACGATTGCATCGGATCGTCGCTCGATCATCTCATTGGCAAGTGGTCGCAAGAGGAATACGACGAGATAGATGCTGTGCTGAAAGAACTCGAAGTCATCGACGAAGGCGTCTGGAACTGAGAACCTCGAGCGATGCCATCTAGCCACGGGTACGTGCCGCCGCCGTATCCCTATGACCGGTTGGACGAGCTGAAACCGCTCGCTGATCGGCATGACGGCGGGCTGGTCGACCTGTCCATCGGCACGCCGGTGGATCCGCCCACGCCGGCGGTGTTGGCGGCGCTGGGCGGGTCGGACTCTGAGCGCGGCTACCCGCCATCGATCGGGACGCCCGAGCTTCGGGAGGCTGCTGCGCGTTGGTGCGCGGAACGGCTCGGCGTACAGGTCAACAGCGCTGCAGAAGTAGCAGCGACGATCGGTTCGAAGGAGTTCGTGGCCGGGCTGCCGCACTGGCTGCGACTGCGCACCCCCGAACGGGACACGGTGCTGTTCCCCGAAGTGAGCTATCCCAGCTACGCCATGGGAGCCGAACTGGCTGGCTGCCGGGCGGTGCCGGTGCCGGCAGACGAGCACTGGTCGATCCAGCTGGATGCCATCAGCGATGCCGATGCCGAGCGAGCGTTGGTGCTGTGGGTCAACACGCCCGGCAATCCCGCCGGAGGTTTGGACGATCTCGCCGCGGCTGCGCAGTGGGGGCGAGAGCGGGGCGTGGCGGTGTTCAGCGACGAGTGCTACGCCGAGTTCACCTGGGACGGACCGCCCAGAACAATCTTGGCGCCGACTTCGGCGGCCACGATTCGGGGCGCACAGGCCGGCAGCGAAGACGGCAGCGGCGAGGACGGCACTGCACCGAGCGGCGCAGTGCGTGCCGAGGTGGACGGTGTCGTCGCGGTTCATTCGCTCTCGAAGCGATCCAACCTGGCGGGTGTGAGGGTGGGCTTCTACGCAGGCGATCCCGAGCTCGTGCATTTCCTGCGAGAGGTTCGCAAGCACGCTGGCTTCATGGTTCCAGGTCCGGCGCAGGCGGCGGCGGTCGCAGCGTTGGCCGACCAGAACCACGTCGCCGCGCAGCGAGAGCGCTACCGGAACCGCTTGGAGCACCTTGCGCGCATCGTGGGCCGTTTCGGCCCCGAGCCTGCGCTGCCCCGCGGCGGGTTCTACCTGTGGGCTGCGGCTCCCGACGGCGACGCGTGGGAGTTCACTCGCACGCTGCTCACCGAGGCGGGCATCCTCGTGTCGCCGGGCGAGTTCTACGGACCGGCCGCGGCCGAACGTGTCCGGGTCGCTGCCGTGCTGACCGACGACGCCCTCGACATGGTCGAATCCCGCCTGAGCTGAACCTTCAACCGAGACTTGAGGCTTGGCGCGGCCAGGAGCTGTCAAGGTTCAAGCTGCGCTATCCGGTCGGCCATCTCCGCAGGGCTTCCGTGCGGAATCCAAGTGATCCTGGGGTCCCGGGCGAACCAGCGCTGCTGGCGGCGGGCGAATCGCCGGGTCCGTGCGATGGCGACGTCGAGTGCCTCGTCCAGCGTGCACTCCCCTGCCAGATGCGCACGCAGCTCCTTGTAGCCGAGGGCTTGAGCGGCTGTTCGCGACAGCGGCGCAGCGGGCTGCGAGGAGGGCTGGGAGCACGCGTGAGGGGACCGGTCCAGCACGACGGCTGCCGACTGTGACTCGTGCGGCGCATGGGCGGTCATGAGACGGCGGACTTCGTCCAAGAAGCCAGCCTCGATCTGCTGGCGGTAGCGCTGCGTGATGCGCTGGTCCAGCGTGTCTCGGCCGATCTCGATGCCGACGATCCGGTACGGCACCGGCACATAGCTGGTCAGACCCGGCCCGAATGACGAGAACGGTCGGCCGCTGCCCAGACATACAGACAGCGCCCGGACAATCCGGCGCAGGTTCGTCGGCTCCATGCGTGAGGCGGCCAGCGGGTCCAGCTCGGTCAACCGGCGGTGCAGAGCGACGGTCCCCTCGGACTCACCTGCTGCACACGCCTCGGCTTCCAGCTCGGTGGCGATCGCGGGGAATTCGGGGGGCGGCGTGAGGCCGTCGACGACGGCGCGCAGGTACAGGCCGGTGCCGCCGACCAGCAGCGGGACAGCGCCGCGGGCGGCGATGTCGGCCATCGCAGCTTCGAACGCAGTGGCGTAGTCGACCACGGTGAATCGCTCCGCGGGATCTACGAGGTCGATGAGGTGGTGCCGCACCTCGGCTTGCTCGGCGGCCGTGGGCTTGGCGGTGCCGACATCCATGCCCCGGTACACCTGCATCGAGTCGACCGACACCAATTCGGTCGGACCCGCAGTGTCGGGCCGGGAGTGGGCGCGCCTGGCCAGCTCCATCGCGAGCGCCGACTTGCCTGACGCCGTCGGGCCCACGATGACCAGAGGCCGGTGGCCGCCGTCACCACCCATGGCGTCCCGCCTCTCAGCGGGCGGCAACCGGGATGCGGGTGCGGTGTCGCGCCGGGGCGGTGACCTCGATGAGCTCGCCGCTGAGATGGAACGTGGCGGCCTCTGTCACCTGCACGCAGGCGTAGGTGCCTGTTCGCAGCGGCTCGACGGCAGCGAAGTGCACCAAGCGGTTCTGGCGCGTGCGACCTGTGAGCGTGCCCGGGTCTCGCTTGGACGGTCCCTCGACCAGCACCTCTTCGATGCGACCCACTCGTGACTCGTTGCCCAGGCGAGCGGAGCGCTCGATCACGGTTCGCAGCCGCTCCATGCGCCCCGCTGCGACATCGGGGGCCACGAAGCGGTCGACGAGCGCTGCGGCTTCGGTGCCCGGCCGCGGCGAGAAGACGAACGTGAACGCACTGTCGAAACGGGCTGCCGCGGCGAGTTCGAGCGTGTCGGCGAAGTCGCGCTCGGACTCGCCGGGAAAGCCCACGATGATGTCGGTGCTGACCGCAAGGTCGTCGACGGCGGCGCGGGCGGCCTCCAGCCGCTCCAGGTAGCGCTGGGCGGTGTAGCCCCGGTGCATCGCGGCGAGCACTTCGTCGCTGCCGGATTGCAGGGGCAGGTGCAGGTGCTCGCACACCGCTGGCGTCTCGGCCATGGCTGCGATGACGTCGGCCCGCAGGTCCTTCGGGTGCGGGCTGGTGAATCGCACCCGCTCGATGCCGTCGACTGCGCCGACCGCCCGCAGCAGATCGCCGAACAGCGGGCGGGCCGTGCGCCGTCCGTCGGCCCAGCGGCTGCCCGCCTGCCACCTTGGGTCCGCGGCACCGGTGCGCGGCGACGCAGCCGGTAGCGAGACGGCGTCGCTGCTCGGCGCGCGGCCCGCATGGTCCGGCGCTCCTCTGCCGACCGGTGCCGCCGAACCCGGCAGTGTCGGCGCAGTCGCCGCTGCAGGCCCGGTGCGGGCGCCGTTCGTGCGGCGGAGTGCGAGGGTCAGGTCGCGGCCGTAGCTGTTGACGTTCTGGCCCAGCAGCGTCACCTCGCTGACACCATCGGCGGCCAGGCGGCCCACCTCGTCGATGAGCTCGCCGAACGGTCGGGAGATCTCCCGGCCTCGCACCGAGGGCACGATGCAGAACGCGCACGTGTTGTCGCAGCCGATCTGGATCGTGACCCATGCAGCGTGCTGCGCATCGCGTCGCACGGGCAGTACCGACGGGAACTCGTCGGACTCGGCCAGGATCTCGGTCACCGGGCCCGAGACGCGGGCCTCGCTCAGCAAGTCGGCAGCCCGGGCCACATTGTGCGTGCCGAACACCACGTCGACGTGGGGTGCCCGCTGGCGCACGAGTTCCTGATCCTTCTGCGCCAGGCAGCCGGCGACAGCAATCTGCACCTCGGGCCGTTCCTCTTTCAGGCGCTTGAGGTGTCCGAGCTGCCCGTAGAGCTTGTTGTCGGCGTTCTCGCGGTTGCAGCAGGTGTTGAGCACGATGATGTCGGCGTCGGCCATCGTGGGTGCGGCCACAAGATCGTCGGCTTCCAGCAGGCCGGCGATCCGCTCGGAGTCGTGCTCGTTCATCTGGCATCCGTAGGTGCGCACGAAATAGCTGCGCCGCTCACCGTCGCCTGTGGCCGCCACGGACCCAAGGCTACGAGCGACCCCCACAGGCCCCGCCTCGTGGAACTGCGCCGATAAGCACTGATGCCACAGCGGCGGAGTCAGCAGGAGGCTCGGCGACGTCGTGACCTGCTGGATCGCTGGCCGCAGCGGGTTCTGCCGCTTCCGCCACGGGCGCAACCCGCTAGCGCTGGGTGAAGGCGAAGTTCTCCGACATGTTCTCGCGGGCGTGGGCCATGAAGCCCAGGTACTGCTTGATGTTGCCGTTGAAGTTGCCGTCCTGGCGGCGGTTCTCGGCGCCTTCGAAGTTGTAGTAGCCGGGGGTGCAATCGCGG
>JAJEIW010000087.1 GCA_022828045.1 Acidimicrobiia bacterium
GGGCCGGATGTCCCACCAGACCTTCGACGAGTCCTCGATGATCCCGGCGTTCACCAGCACATCGACATGGCGACGGAACTCCGCCCACGAGTCGAACTTCGGCGGCAGGCCCGTGCGCGGCAGCGTCTTGTACACCGCCGATCGGTAGCTGGCCAGCCCCGTGTCGCGGCCTTGCCAGAACGGCGACGAGGTGGAAACGGCCAGCAGATGCGGCAGGAAGTAGGTCACCTGATTCATCAGGTCGATCCGCAGCTCGGGGTCTTCGATGCCCACGTGCACATGCAGGCCCGAGATGACGAGCTGGCGCTGGATTTCTTGGAGATCTTCGGCCAGATCCCGGTAGCGCTCCTTGTCGGTGATCTGGAGTTCCTCCGGTCTGGCGAAGGGATGGGTGGATGCGGCGATCGGCGCAAGCCCATGTTCCGCAGCGGCCTCAGTGACCGCGAGTCGCAACAGGCCGACGTCGGCTCGCAGATGCTTCATGTCACGGCAGATGCCCGTGCCGATCTCGATCTGCGCGCTGAAGAGCTCTGGGCTCACGAGCCCGTGGCGCAGCTCGGCCACCCGTTCGATCAGGCCGGGCGGCTGTGCCCGCACCAAGGCGCCGCTGTCGCGGTCGACGAGGAGATACTCCTCCTCAATCCCGATCGTCCAGATCGGTTCGTCGATCATCTTCCGCGAGTGTGCCAAACCCGTGCCTACTGCCGTCGAGCCGGTTGGGCCTCGCAACCCTTGAGAGGGCGGGCGACCACCTGCTGGATCAGTTGCGTGCCGTGACGATCCACGCTGCGGCAGGGAACACCACGCCCTCCGGTGTCTCGAAAGGCGCGAGCGCTGCAATGACGGCGTCCTTCGCCTGAGCGTGCACTTCCGGCGGGTGCCCGGCCAGCGCCCTCCGGGCAATGCCGAGATCCATGGCGAATTGCGCAGTGTCGGCAAGCGTGCTGCCCACGCCGTACAGCACCTCGGTCTCGAACGACTCCAAGCCAGCATCGGACCACCCCGCTGTTGCGAGCATGCCGCGCACGAAGTCGGGATCGGCGAAGGCGAACGGATCCACCGCCGGGCCTCCGCCGTCGGGCATCTCCACGATCTCCAGCACTGCCTTGTTGACGGTGACCAGCCACGGGTTCTGGCGCGGCGTCTGCCAGCAGACGAATGCAAGCTGCCCGCCGGGCCGCGTGGCGGCGCGCAGATTTGCGAACGCCGCCTCTGAATCTGCGAAGAACATCACGCCGAAGCGCGAGAAGACGAGGTCGAAGCCGTCGAAGACCCCGTTGCGGCCCGAAGCAGCGGCGCCGAGCGCGGCGATGTCCGCCGTCTGGGCGTCCGCTATTTCGAATGCGATCGGCGCCGTCTCAGGGCGCCCGGCCGCGTGTTCAGCGCCACGCCGGCGGGCCACGTCGATCAGCGTCTCGCTGATGTCGAGGCCCAG
Source organism: Acidimicrobiia bacterium (assembly GCA_022828045.1). GTDB lineage: Bacteria > Actinomycetota > Acidimicrobiia > Acidimicrobiales > Poriferisodalaceae > Poriferisodalis. The sequence goes on from JAJEIW010000087.1 coordinate 1,436, forward strand.
CACCGAACCGCCGACACGCTCGCTCCACTGCAACGTCGTCTGGCCGCAGCCGCAGCCCACGTCCAGCACGTTGGCTTCGGCCGGCAGGCCCTCCACGGTCTCCATCGCCGCTAGGCCGATGTGGCCGAGCTGGGCGTCCAGCCGCTCCTGCTCCTGCACCCACACGTCTGCGTTGCGCCAGAACTCGCGCTGTTGTGCGTTGGGGTCGTCGTTCACACTCATCAAGGGCCTCTCCGTGAAGCTGCCTTCTTCTAGCAGCCCCGGTGCGCGGCTTCATTCCGACACAGCACGTGACCCAGGGCCGACGCCCTCTCGTCGGAGCGGCGCTTCAGAACAACGTCGTGTCGGGTCCGGCGAAGGCTTTCGAGTAGGTCGCCAGCGCTGTTTCGGCATCGCTGTGTGTGGCGCTCGGCACCGGCTCGGCATTGGGCAGTCCCTCGGTGAACGACCAGCTCAGCCGGTGGATGGCGCACGGTCCATGGGTGGCCAGAGCGGCACGGTGGACCGGCGCGGGATAGCCCTTGTTCGACTCGAACCCGTAGGGCGGGAAGTCGCCGGCCAGCACCGTCATGATCCGGTCCCGCACCACCTTGGCCATGATCGAGGCCGCCGCGATCGACAGGCAGCGCCGGTCGCCCTCCACAAGCGCCCGGCTCGGACGCCAGTCCACGAAGTTGAACTTGCCGTCGAGCAGCACCCGATCCGGCTCGGCCGGCAGCAGTTCCAAGGCCCGGCGCGTGGCCAGCCGCAGGGCATCGGTCATGCCCAACTCGTCGCACTCGGCGGCGGTGGCATGCCCCACCGACCAGGCACGGGCCCAGTCGTCAATGCGTTCGAAGAGCTGCTCGCGCACCTCGGGGCGGAGCTCCTTGGAGTCGCGGATGCCGTTCACACGACCGTGCGGCGAGACCACCACCGCGCCGACTGTCAAGGGGCCGGCCCAAGCGCCGCGGCCCACCTCGTCCACGCCGACCACCGTCGTCTCGCCCGCTTGCCAACAGCGCTGCTCGAACGTGAGGCTCGGCCGCGCCGTCATGGATGTGAACCTAGTTGCCGATCCCGTGCCGATCGGGAGACCGGTTACAGCGCGGGCGGGGGTGCGAGGAGCGCCTCGCCCTGCCAGCCCGTGGCCGTGAACGCCGGGTCCAGCCCTGGCGCTGTGACTGCCGGCGGGTCGCCGCCCGGGTCGTGTGGCACCACGTCCCACAGCAGCGCCGGCCGCTCGCCGTGCCAGCGCACCGCCCACGACACGGGCCCGATGCGCGTCGGCACGTGGTGCACCTCAACCGGCTGGCCCAGCCAGGCTGCCGGCCAGTGCGCCGCAAGCCGCAGGCGGGCCGGTTCGCGGCCTGCTCCCCCGCTGCCGGCCGAACCGTCGTCGGGAACGTCGACCAGCAGTCGCAGCAGCGTCCGCACGAACAGGCCGCCCACCATCAGGTCGTGCCCCGTCCCGTTGGCGCCCGTGCGCAACGTCGGGTGCATGTAGGTCGGCCAGTTCAGCGTCGGCGATGCCACCGAGACCAGTGCCTCGAGCCGGTCGAAGGCGCGTCCGGGCGCCAATCGAGCCTCGGCGAGGGCCAGCAGCGCAGTGGCCACCATGTCGTGTCCGCACGACGCGGCAGTGTCGTCCACGAAGTCCGCAGGCGTGCCGTCGGCCGGCTCGGCCCCCACGAACGGCAACGGCGGCGCCCACGGCACGGCGGCATGGATCCACAGCCCGGTGTCATGCGACAGCCATTCCCAGCGCTGGCTCGGCTGCCCAGCATCCGCGTTTGGCACTGTCTCTCCGCGCTCGCGCCAGGCAAACCTCGCTGTGCGGCGAGCCCGAAGACTGGCCTCTGCCGCGGCCCCCCACGGCAGGCGTCCCACCCCGTCGCGGTAGAAGAATGACGGCTCGATTGCGCCCACGTCGACACGCAGTGCCTCCGGTAGCGACATCGCCTCGCGCTGCAAGGCACTCGCCGCGCCGTCCGCGCCCAGCCGCAGCAGCAGCCGGTAACCGGCTCGCATTCCCTCCCGGATCGTCCATGCCTCTTCGCGACGGGCTGCTTCTCGTGTCAGCAGCCACCGAGCCGCTGCTGTCACGAATTCTGAGATGCCCTCGGCGAGTGCCGGGTCGGGGTGCAGGGACAGCAAGTGCTCGGCGAGCACGAGCGACGTGCCCGTCACCGAGAGGCCCATGCTGGAGGTCTCGCCCGAGGGATATTGCGCCTGCGCCTGACGCAACAGCAGATCGCGGACTTGCTCAGGCGCTCCCGATTCGCTCAACGCCAGCAACTGCACTAAGTCATCGCCAGCGAATTGCGCGTCCGTGTTCAGCGCTGAGGCAAGCATCGGGCCCACCACACCCGGACCGTCGTCGAACGGGGCCGTCGAGAGCAACTGCGCGCCACGTGCCGCCAGCACTGCGTCAGTCAGGAGGCCGGTGGGCAATTCGAGCCTGCAACCTGCCTCGACGCGTCGGCGCCAGCCGCTGGCGACGCGGCCCAATTCCGGAACGGACTGGAGCACGGCAGCGCCGAGCGCGGGGCTGCCGGCGTCGTCCCACTCGAATGCCGAGCTGCGCCCCACTACCGCAGCGCGCAGCGTCGCTCCGGCGACCAGCGGAAAGATCGCTGCCGCGTTAGCCAGTCGTTGTGGGCACCTCACCGAGACCGGAGCCCGCTCGGGCTGTGGCATCGATGCCGTCTCGGATCGCTGCATCGATGCCGGTTCTGCGGTTGCAGTGCCGCCACCGATGCTGACTGCCACCGAGCTTTCTCGCTCCGTTTCGCTCTCACTACCAGTGCCTACCAGCGTGGTCGCACAATCGACCCCGTGACTGCCGACCACGACATCGCCCGGTGCGCGATCGAAGATCACCGCTGCGCGGCCGACCGCGCGGCGGAAACCATCGTCGAGTGTCATCACCCGGTCGTCGACGGAGATCTCGTCGATGCACCACGCGTTCGACCATTCCCAGATCTCGTTGTCCTCATGCTCGAACGCGCCCAGGTGGTACGGCCGCGTCGCGAGCGCCACCGCCACGGGCGCAGGCGTGTGGTTAGAAATCTCCATTACGAACACTTCGGGAACAGCGCTCGTGCCGTCGCCCGTCGTCCGCTTGCCGCGCTGCTGCTTGACGTGCCGTTGGGTGTCATCGAGCCGAACCGACGCACCCCGAGCCGCGGCAACGCGGTGCACCACATCGCCGCCGCCGATGCGCAGCACGGTCTCGACCACCGGCATCCCATCCACCAAGCGCTGCCGCACCGAAACCGCTCGTGATGGAAAGACCCATTCCTCGCCGGCGCGCACCCACCAGTCCAGCGACCAGCGTCCCAGCACCACCAAGCCCCGGGGATCCACCGCGGCCCGGTCGAGCGTTTCAGGCAACCCGACCGTCGTCCATGAACGGCCTGACGTGTTGGCCAACAATGCATCGGAGACGTGACGGTCGCCAAGCCAGTAGCCGACCTGGCTGGGTTCCGGCGCATAGGCGGCCGAGCCCGGGTCGAGCTGACGCTCAGCCCACCACGGTCGCACCCACCCCTCAGGCGGCTCAGTCTGCACCGTTCTGTCCTAGCAAAGCGGCGCCTCCAGTCCACGCGCACCAGGCACATCATTAACGCTGTATGTTGTGCTGTATGTCCGCGACTCGCACGCAGGTGTACCTCACCGAGCAGCAGCGTCAACGCATCGACGAGCTCGCAGGCATCGAGGGCGTCACGCTGGCCGAGATCGTCCGCCGGGCGCTCGACGCCTACTTCTCGTCATATATCCCCGATGCTTCTGAGAGCTTCTCGCATACATTCGGTGCCGCGACCGATATCGAGGTTCCCTCGCGAGACGAATGGCAGCGTGGCTGATCTGCTTGTCGACACCGACATCTTCATCGACCACCTGCGCGGACACCGAGCATTGACCAGCGGCCGTCACCGGCTTCACTACTCGGTTGTCACCCGTGCCGAGCTCTTCGCGGGCACGAGCGCGACGGCCATCGTGTCTGAACTCTTGGAACCGTTGCGGGAATTGCCCGTGGGCAGAGACATCGCCGAACGCGCCGGCCGTATCAGGCGCGAGTCCGGTGTGCGGCTGCCGGATGCGCTCATCGCCGCCACAGCTCTCGAACATCGACTGGTTTTGGTGACGCGCAACCAATCGGATTTCGCCCATGTCCGTGGGCTGCGAACGCGCTCAAGCTTCTGAGCGGTCATACACTCGCCGCCCGACCGATCCCGGACGGGCTAACCGGCAAAGGTCGGCAGGAAATCGTCGATGACGGACTCTTCGTGGACAATGAGGCGACGGCACCCGAACTCCGACTCCAGCCGCGGATCCCACGGTGTGGGGACGCAGGGCTTGCCATCGCGCAGCAGCTGCACACCAGCAGCCTCGGCGCGTTCGAGCACACGCACGTAGTCCGACGCTCCCATCCTCCACGGTCGGCATCCGCGCTCGGTCATGCGGCGACAGATGGCGATGCCGGCCGCGTCGAAGTCACCGTGGTAGCCGAGCCTCGCACCGCTTGACACCAGCTGACTCACCAGCTCAGCCACAGCCGCAGACGGGTTCCCGTTGGTGCACACCAAGCCGAACGGCGACTGCGAAGCCGTCGCCGCCTCGACGACGCTCGGGTTCTCGACCACGAGGACCGCCGTGCCGCGCGCCACTTCGAGGCGATGCTCGTGCAGCGAGCGCAGGCTCACGTGCAATGGCAATCGGCCTTCGGCGGCAGCGCCGAGCATCCGGGCCAGCGGCGACAGGCCCAGCGGTCGCAGTCCCCACGTCAGTGCTGGCGCCGACACGGAATCGGTGCTGATGCCTGCTGCCTCCCACAGCGCCCTGCCCTCTAGTCCACGCTGCGAGGCATCGACCGTGTATCGCAGCGCTCGTTCAGCGGCGGCGCCAAGCCGCGTGCCGGCATCGAGTGCATGGGCCGAACCGAAGAACTGCGCCGCTAACTCCGTGCGCAAGCAAGCGTGATCGACAGCGACGGCGCCCGACTCGCCCGAGATGTCGCGCACCAGTTCGACGAGCCGCCGAATGCTGTCGAGCAGTGCCCCAACACCGTCCGCATCGAGTCCGCTGACCAAGCCGGCGCGGCGAAGCTCGCCGGCCCATTCGGATGCCCACGACTCGGGCCATCCAGCCACGCCGTCTTCGAGCGCCTGGCGTGCTCGCCTGCTCCGAGCGCGCATCTCGCGCCTGCGCACGGCGGCCTGATCGGGCGGATGCCCAAGTCTCGTCAGCGCCGCGTCCAGGTCAGCCGCGACTCCGAGGCGCAGCAAGCCTGCCTCCAGTGCCTCGAGGTCCAGACGCTTGGTCACCAGGCGGTCGAGCACTGCGGCCAGGGTCGGCGAGCACCGAGACTCGACGGGTGGCATTGCCATGGAGCGAACGGTCACATCGCCGTCCCGGTCGAGCCGCTGACGCACAGCGCGCCACACTGCATCCAGCCCGGGGTCGCGCAGCGAGGCCGGCACTCCAGCGTCAGCAGCTTCCGGTTCGATCACAGCATCGGCACCTCTTCATCCACCGGCTCAGCGGCGTAGCGAGCAGCAGCCGGAAGCACCGAGACTCCCTCCTGAGGTCCGCCGAGTTCCACCAGACGATGGTCGGCCAGGAGATCCAGAGCCTCAGCAGTCAGCCGCTCGGGCTGGTTGCGCAGCTCGGACCAGTACTCATCGTGATCGGCGGCGAGCTGGCGGACGAATTCGGTGACCTCGTCGTAGCTGACGCGTGCGGCTTGCTGCCGCGACAGGCGGTCGATGAGCAGCAGCGCCGCCTGACCGACCGTGCCCGTGGGCGGGAACGTCACATCCGTAAGGCGCCCTGTCACGTCCACTGCCATCAGTCCTTCGGCGCGGGCCTCGATGTGCATGCCGAACATCTCATCGAAGTAGTCGGCCTCTTCGCCGATGCGTCGCCGCAGCTCCGACCATTCGGCATCGCTGAGGTCGCTGCGATATACAGCAGGCTCTTCGAGCAGCAGCGCACGCATCCATGTGCGCACCGACCGGCGGCTCTGCCGCCGATCCACCAGTTGCTCGACGGTCTCGGCCTGCGCCAGCAGCGGCAGCGGCAGCGTCGCGATCCGGTCAGGACGGACTTCGAGCACCGCGTCAGCGTCCTCATCGTCGCGGTACGCGTCGACGCCGTCGTGGAGCTCGGTCGCGAGCCCGTGAGCGATCATCCAGCGCAGAGCCGTCACCAGCGCCCTGCGATCCACCGACTCCGTTGCGAACTCGATTCCGGCCTCCGCAGCCGCAGCACGCATGTCGCCTACGAGATCGCGAAGGCTCACGACATTCGGGCCGGACACCACAGCAGCCAGTGCCAGCGCGAGCGCCCGATACTCGGCCACGCTGAACGGCCTGGGCTGGGTGCCTGCTGTGCGCAACGGTCGGCGGCGTGGCACGACGGTGGTCTTGTACAGCCGCGCTGTGTCGGCACTGACCTGCAGCCGGTAGCCGAATCTCTGAGTGAACCATCGATTCAAGTGGAGGTGATGCCGGCGGATCAGACTGAATTCCTCCCGATGAAACTCGGCTGCCACCAGCGGATGCATGGCGACGAAACTCGCTGCCTCCCGAAGCTCGGCGGCAGACCGATCCACAAGATCAGCACGCGGCCCGTTCACGCTGCCGCCTCCGCCGACGGGGACCGAAAGCCAACCCCGCCGCCGCTCGAATCCCCAGCGGAACCAATGGTGATGACCGCGATCGTGACGCCACGCATGGTCAGGCGTCCGCGGGGGCACGACACTTGGGTGTCGCCGGAGGCTGCGCGGCGCAACTCGCAGCGGAGCCCGGCGCCATGCGCGAGGCGAGCGCCCTGAGCATCCGCTGCTCGGTGCGAAGCGGCGCCGACGAGTTCGCGCAGCAGCTCGAAGGCGCCCGCCGACAGCTCGGCGCCGTCGAGGCGGCCGTTCCGGCCCGCAGCAACAGCCAGCTCTGCCGCCGCCGCATCACGCTCGACGCGTGCGCGCTCCAGATCCTCCCGCATGAGCTGCTGCGCCGCGCGGCGATCCGGCAATGGCGTGGGAATGCCTCCCACGGTGCGTTCTCCCCGCTTCCGCAGCGGAAGCGGGACTGCAGCGGCGGGCGCATCATTCCAAGGGGTGTTGGTCGGCTTCGGATCGTCGATGTCGGCCGCAGCGAACACGGCATGGCGGCACGAACCCAAGCCGAGGGCAGCGAATGCAATCTCGTGAGCGTGCTGCGCGTCGGTCGCAGCGTCGAAGAAGCCTGCCAGTCGCACGAAGTCGCCCCGTCGTGACGATGTGACGACGCCAAGGCGGGAGAGCCGACTCAGGTTGGCTGTCAGCGTCCGCACCGCAGCGAGGGCCTGCTCACCGAGCTGGGTCAGGCGCGCCGGCCGTTGGGGGGCGTCGACGAACCAGATGCTGAGCGCCTGCCAGTCGTCAGGCGCGGTGCCCCGCACGCGCTGCACGCTGACCCCGTCGTCGAGACCGGCTTGAGTCATGCGCCCGGCCAGCCCACGGTCTACGTTCGCCAGCAAGCCGTCCAGGCGCGGCATGATCTCCTCGAGGCAGCGGGCAATCGGCCGACGCATCCGCTCGATCTCGTCGAGCCGCTCGCCGATGTAACCGACGACCACTTCCGCCAGCCGGCGCACCTCGTCGGGATCGAGGTCGTATCGGCTCTGCCACTGGCCGAGATGCCGAAAGAAGCCGGTCAGCTCATCAGTGAAGCGTTCGTGCGCGTCGAATACCGCTCGCACGCGCGCGGTTGCGTCTTCTGTGGTCATGTCCGCGAAGCCGTCCACGGAAGACTCGGCCAATTTCGCCAAGTCGCGGTGCAGCTCACGCAGGCGACCTGCCTGCGGGTCGGCAAGCTCGTCAGCGCTGGCGAAGAGCCGCTCGACGAAGTTGTACACCTGCTGCCCTGCCGGCGTCATGAGGTAGCGGTGTCGCCGCCGGTAGTAGTCGTCGATGCTCGACGGCCGCCCGACATCAGTCGATGCCTCCAGATTCCCCCATCGTCGCAGGCTCTCCAGCCGCTTCCCGACGACCTCTTCGCTCAGGCCGTCACCGCCGAGCTGTGAGTGGACTTCATCGGCGCCGAAATCCGAGAAATAGGTATCTGCGAAGACGGAGAGAATCGCCCGGTACTCGTTCCACTCCGGACCGTCGAGATAACTGAACAGCAGCCGGGCATTCGTGTCGGGCGGCGGTCCGGGCAGCTTGGTTGCCGCGCCGACGCCGCCTGCCGGGCCGTCGCTCGATTCTGCGTCTGGCATCAGGCAGCTTCGCTCTGTTCCATCGCGCGGCCTTGCCAGCGGTAGCGGTCCAGCAGGATCGTGCGCAAGGAGGGGTCGCGCACGATCTCCACGATGGACAGCTCCGGCACCGTCGCATGGTCGCCCCACAGCCGTTCGCTCGTCGCGATGAAGTCGAGGTCCAACTCCACAAGCAGGCCGAACAGGGCCTCGTGGTTGTCCGCAGACACTTTGGCGAACGCATCGTCGAGCAGCACGAAGCGCTCGATGCCGGGCGGCTCACCGTGGGGCGGGGCTTGGGCTGCGGCCATGGCGTCGTACGAAGCAGCAACCGCCGCAAAGAGCAGCAGGTACGTGACCAGCTTCTTCTCGCCCTCCGACAGCCGCGTACGACGACTCAGCCGTGCCTCGGATGCCTCGGGCCGTCGAATCATGACGTCGAGATCGTGCCACGACTTGTAATTGAGGGTGCGGGCGATGAGCTGGCGGTACGGAGCGTCGGGCTCGTCGGCGCGGGCCTCCGCCAGTCGAGCCGCCAGTGCCGCCCGAACCTCATCGGTCTCGGAGGCCGTCCTGAGGTCCGGCGGCTTTGCGAGCAGATCGACCATGCGTGCGGTTGCCGGGTCGAGTTCACGGGAACGGCGCCAGCGCAGCCGGACCCCGACGCGGTGAGCGGTTTCGATCTTGCCGAGCCGCTGGTTCATCAGCCCGATCCTGTCGTCGGCGTCATGCAGCTTTTGGTAAATCTCGCGGGCGATCAGTCCTTGCAGCAGCTCCTGCAATGCGTCCTGTTGCGTGCGGTCGAGCAAGCCTGCCGTCGTGGCGAGCTGCGAAGCAGCGCTGGCGTGCGCGTCGGGCAGCGTCGCATGCGCGGCATGCGGTCCACTGACGTCGATGCGCAGCGGGCGTTGCGGATCTGGCTGAGCGTCCACTGCATCCCAGCCGGCCCCGAGTGCATCGCGCCGTTGTCTCAGCGATTGCCGCACGTTCTCGGCGCTGACCTCGGGTCCCGAATGAACCGGCGCATCGCCGCCGCTGTTGCGGTTGAGGGCAGCAGGTTCGGATTCATCCATGTCTGCACCGGGATCGGCCGCTCGGGGGACAGCAGCTCCGTGCCGGGCCACGATGTGCTCAACCCCTGCGAGCACGTCACGAAGGCCGCGGCTGCCGGCCTGAGCAGAAGCCGGCGCCTCGAGCGTCTCGCCGTTGCCGAGGGCGGTCAGATAGCCGGGCGCAGCCAGCGCTGCTTCGAGGTCGCGTCGATACGCATTGCACTCGTCCTCCGCGGCAGACACGCTTCGTGCCGCCATGTCGGCCTCAGCGCGCTTGTGGGCACGAGTCTCGCGAACAGCGTCGCGTTCGCGGCGCTCGGCGGGCAGTGCCTCATCCACGGCGCGACGCTCGGCATCGAGCCGGTCGCGCTCGTCCCGAAGCCGTTGGTACTCGACGCCGACTGACTTCAACAGCGTGTCCAAGCGCGCCTGTTCGCGGTCCAGCTCCGAAGCTGCACGCGTCAGGCCCTCGCTCGCCGACGCGCTTTCTTCGACTGCGTCGCACAGCTGCTGCGCGACGCGGTCCCATTCATTGACCTGCCGCTCAAGCATCATCAGGTGAGACTTGCCGGACTCAAGGTGGCGATCGAGCTCGGCCAGGCTCTCGACGATGTCTCGACGCGCATCACGACCGCGTGGCAGCGAATGCTGCGCGGCCACGCGGTGCAGCTCCGCATCTGCATCAATGACGGCGCGCTCGGCCTCAGAAAGGTCAGACTCCGCGGCCTGGCAGCGTTCGTCGGCCCGCTCCCGCTCGTCGCCCGCCGACTCTTCGGCCCACTCGGCACGATCCACTGCAGACGACGGCGGGAACGCGTCCCGATGTGCTTGGAGCCGGTCGAGCAACTGCCGATGCTCGACGAGCAACGCTTCCATGCTGGCTGCCTCGGCGAGTCTCCGTTCCAATTCCTGCCGTGCCGCCTCCCGATAACGCTCGAGTGCTTCACGACGCGCCGCTGCGCCGATGTGCTCGGCCTCCTGCTTGGCGTGCCGACCCCGCAGCGAACCGATTCCGAACGCGCCGTCCGTCAACACGAATGCGGCATCGGTGCCGACTGGGTGAGCACTGGCTCCGTCGTCAGCGAGTTCGGCGAGTCTCGCAGGATCGCACTGAACCGAATCAAGCAGGCGGGCAACGACATCGGTGTCCACACGGTCGGCTAGGTGCCCCGGAACAGCGACCTCGAGCAGCAGGCTCAACGGTCGATCGGCGCGCTGTGAGCCCACGGCGACCAGTTCGCCCGTCGCCAGTTCGATCGCGTCGGGGCCGGCCGGCCGCGCCTCAAGCAGGCCTGAAGCCTCCAACGCCGCTTCAAGGCCCGCCCGTTCCTCGGGCCGCAGATCAGCCGCGAAGTCGACTACGTCAGCGAGGCAGTAGCCATCTGGGGTCTGCCATTCGAGTCGGGGCGGCATCGGCGCTGACCGGCTCATGAGTTCATCGACAGTCGACTGCTGCTCGGCGACCGCCGCAAGTGCCTCATCGCGGTGGTGTTCAGCTGCCGCCGCCGCGTCGTGCTGGCGGTCGATCGCCGCCCCTACGGCAGCGAGCAGATCGCCGCGGAGCCGGGCACGAACGTCGCTCGGCGGCGTTGTAGCCATTCCGCGGTCTGGCATGGTCGGCGCAGTGCCAGCAGCGGTGCACATCGGCGTCGCTTCCTCGGCCCATTGTTGGACGCTGGCCTGCCACTCCTGCTGTGCAGCCGCCACGAGCCGCCCAGCGGACTCACATCGCTCGACTGCCTGCTGGAGCGATTCGAGCGCCGCATTTCGAGCATCTTCGAGCCGACCACGCTGCGTCTCGGCATCGTCGAGGCGGCCGTGCGCGGCGTCGACCGCCGAGATGTCACGACGCCGCTGCTGAATCGCCGCCGAGGTCGCGTCCAAGCGCCTCGCCGATTCGGCAGCGTCGACCGCTTCGGGCCTCGCGGCATCCGTCCCGTCGATGACGGCGTGCTGCAGGCTGAGCGCCGAACCGGGACGGGTACCGAGCCCGCACCGGCCGGCCAGTTGCGTGGCCGCCGAGAGCATGCCGTTCATGCGTTCGAGGTCGCTCTCGCTGCGACGTTGCGCTGCCGAGGCTTGGCGGCCAAGACCATCGATGCGCTCAGTGATCGAGGCAACAGCGCGCTCGGCGTCTGCGACTGTCCTGCGCAGCTGATCCACCAAGTTGCTCACGTCGTCGAGTTGTTTGCCCTCCTGATACGCGCTCGACTCCACGATTGCGGCGATCCTGCTGCGCAGAAGCTCGGCTCGGCGTTCCTCGTCGTCGATGTGCTGGCTGATGCGCAACAGTTCCTGCTCGGCCGCATCGGCCTCTGCGCGCAGCTTCGCCTCGTCTCGACGCCACCGCCGAGCCTGCGCCAGCAATTGACGTGCCGCATCGGCGCGGGCACGCAGATCGCCGGCGCAGTAGCTGCGGTAGCGCTCCAGGAGTGCGCCGAGCGCCGAAACCGTGCGCTCGAGCTCGGCCATGTTCCGCCGATGCTCATCGAGGTCGTCGAGCGGCGCAGCGGCATCGTTCAAGGCTCTGTCGGACAGCTGCGGCAGCGCATCTGCCAAGTCATGCGGCAGATCGCGATCGATGCGGTCACCGACTCGCGGATTGCGAACCTTGTCGATGAGCCGGATGTGCTGGTCGAGACGCGCACCGGCGAAGAGGCGTCGTTCGACCAGTTGCCGGTATGCGGCGCGATCAGGTTCGCGAAAGACAGGGTCATCGCCGAGCTGTGCACGCAGCTGCTCCGCCGTCAATGGCACTTTGGCTTCGACCAGTTCGAAGTCGATGCCGGGCCGCTTCGATGTCGCGAACCACCATGTCGTGACCCGTTCGGACTGCCGATTGGCCCGGATGCCACAACCGCAGGCGAAGAACTCGGCAGCGCGGCGAAACTCGATCCACAGGTAGCCGATCGGCTGGGAATCGTCGCGCCCGGTCAGCATCCACGAGTGCAGCAAGCGGTGCTGTTCCTGGGCTGCGTCGATGTTGCGCTGGTTCGCCGTAAGCAGGAACGGCAGCAGCATGTTCATGGCAGTTGACTTGCCTGATCCGTTCACACCGCGCAGCAGCAGCCGACCGCCGGCAAAGTCGAGCACCTCGTCGCCGTATTGGTAGACGTTGACGATCCCCGCGCGTTCGAGCCGCCAGCGGGCAGGTTCGACTGCGGGATCGTCGCTCACGCCGCAGAACGTACCCAACCCGTGTGACACGTCGGGCTGTGCGACGCATTTCTGTTGGCGAGTTGGCTTGGGCCCAAGCGTGAGGCTGCCGAAGCGGGCATCCGAGCAGTCGTTGCCGAGGTGCTCGGCCTGCGCGATACCGGGACCGACCCGCAGCCGCCCGCCTGAGCACAGCCACGGCTGCGCTCGGGCTTCTGAGCGCCCATACACTCGCCGCGGGTGACTGATGGCGGCGATCCCGACACGGTGGTGCTGATCCCCGTGAAGGACTTCGAGCTTGCCAAGGGTCGGCTCGCCCCGCAGCTTCCCGCCGACGACCGGGCCGAGTTGGCTCGTTCCATGGCTGCACGGGTCGTGCAGGCCGCCGGTCGCATGCCGGCACTCGTGGTCTGCGACAACGACGAGGTGGCCGAATGGGCTCATTCGGTAGGGGCCCATCCGCTGCGAATCGAGACTCGGGGACTGAATGGCGCCCTCACTGCTGCTGTCGAGCGCCTGTCGGCCGAGACGCCAGAGGAATCACCGCCGTGGCGAAACTCAACAGACGCCGCATTCGATGGCCGCTGGCCGCAACATGTGGTGATCGCCCACGGTGATCTGCCCCGGGCCGAGACGCTCGAAGGACTGGCCGAGCCGGGCACCGTGACGATCGTGCCCGACCGGCACCTCGACGGCACCAACGTGATGGCGCTGCCGCTCGGCACCGGCTTCGAATTCCACTACGGTCCCGGCTCGTTCAGTGCCCATTGTGACGAAGCGCGGCGCTGCGGGCTCGACTTGCAGGTGCGGAGGGTCGCAGCGCTCGAATTCGACATCGACACACCCGACGATCTCGCGGCGTATCTCGCCGATGCCGGCGGCCAGCGATGACTGCTGAGGGCTTCTCGATTGACCTGGCGGTGCCGGCGTCGGCGCTGGTCATCGCTGCGCACCCTGACGATGCCGAGTTCGACTGCGGGGCGACGCTGGCCAAGTGGGCAGCCGCCGGCGCGGTCGTCCACCACTTCATCTGCACCGACGGCTCGAAGGGCACCTGGGACGCCGAGTGCGACCAGGCGGCGCTGGTGCGAACCCGCCAGGACGAACAGCGCGCCGCGGCGGCTGCGCTCGGCGGAACCGGCGAGGTGCGCTTCGGCGGCCACGTCGACGGCGAGCTCGACAGCGATCTCGCGACCCGAGCCCAGGTCGCGCAGGTCATCCGCGAACTGCGCCCAGCCGTCGTGCTGGGCCATGACCCATGGAAGCGTTACCGGCTGCATCCCGATCATCGCCACGCGGGACTGCTGGCCGTCGAGGGTGTGGTTGCCGCACGCGACCCATTCTTCTTCCCCGACCAAGGCCTGCCGCCGCACCGTCCCGACGAGCTGCTGCTGTTCGAGGCCGACGAACCGGACCACGCTGAGAACGTCGATGGCTGGACTGCTGCCAAGACCGAGGCGCTGCTGTGCCACCGCACCCAATTCGTGACGACGCACGACATCACCGACCCTGACGACCCTGCCCAGGTGCAGCGCTTCGCCGACTGGGTGGACGCCGTCGCAGCGGCCAGCGGCCAGCAGGCCGGACTCGCCTACGCCGAGCTGTTCAAGCGCATCGACGGCGTGTGAGCCCCGGGGCTCCTCAGCCGCCTGCTTGCTGCCCCCGATTGCGATACGGCCGGTCCTCGGCCCCCGACCGTGCCGAGCGGCCTGGCCGCCGGGAACGCAGCGTCGATCTCGCTCTCGCTCCAGAAGCCCTGCTGCGGGGACCCAGCGCCATCGACGTAGCTCGCTAGCCGGGCCACAGACGCCTCGTCGAACAGCTCGATGACGTCGAAGACGGCCGATGGCCCGAGAGTGCGCAGCGCACGGTCTCCTTCGGCACCGACACGGGGCAGATGCGGTGTCAGCAGCAACAGACGTGCACCGGGGTGGGCCGAGGCCAGCACCGACGCTCGCCCAAGCGCCTTCCACAGCGTCTCGGCTCGCAGCAGCCCCGGCCGCACGGTGGTGAACGCCCCCGCCACGTCAATCCACCACTCACGGTCCGCCCGGCCGGCCACCACGAAGCTGAACTTCACCCCCGACCCGCGCACCGTGGCGGGGCTGCGAACAATCTCGTAGCCTGAGCGTTCGAGCAGCTCGCCGGCGATGTCATGGGCCTTGCGACCGGCTTCCACCGCTTGACGCACGAATGCATCAGCGGTCATCGAGTCCGCTATTGCCTCCGATGCCGGGACACTCGACTCCGAGAGAGTCGCTGGCTCAGCCATGCCGGATCCGCGGGCACTCGGCATCGCCAGCACCGCCCGTGTCCGTGCAGGAAGCGCACCCGGCTCGAACAGCGGCGGCTGCGCGGCGTGGTGCCGACCTTCAGGCGGGGCCGAGGCGGCGGCGGCCAAGCGTGCGCGAGCCAAGTCCACGTAATCGGGGTTCAGGTCGTATCCCACGGGCCAGCGTCCGCACAGCAGGCTCGCGACCAGCGTCGTGCCCGAACCCATGAACGGGTCCAGCACGAGGTCGTTCTCGTAGGTATACAGGTCGATCAGGCGCCGCGGCAGCTCCAGCGGGAACGGCGCCGGGTGCCGCACCCGCCGCGCGCTCTCGGGCCCCATGTCCCACACGTCGATCGTGGCTTCCATGAACTCGTCGGTGGACAGGCTGATGCGGTGCGGCAGGCCCTCCTCCTCGCGCTGTGCGGCCGAGCGGGCCCGGTCGAAGCGGCCCTTGCTGGCGATCACGATGCGCTCGGTGGTGTCACGCA
>JAJEIW010000157.1 GCA_022828045.1 Acidimicrobiia bacterium
GTTGCCTTCGAGCATGGCTTCGAGCAGCCGGTCGGCACCCTCCCAGTCGTAGGTGCGGAAACTGTGGCCCTGGGTGACGAACTGGGCGCCGGCGTAGAACATCTCGTACTGGGTGTGACGGCTGGCGAACTCCGAGCCGACGGCGTCCCAGGCCAGCTTCAGGAACTTCATCCGCTCGTAGGCCCCCTCGCCCTCACGAGCCGACACCAGCGTGCTGTCGAGCACCGACGCCACCTCATCGCTGGACAGGTCGTCCGACGACGACGGCAGCATGATCAGCCCGCCGCCGGCCAGCTCCCGGATCTCGGTGATCAGCTGCGGGTACAACGCCTGCGTGGTGACCTGCGCCGAATACAGCAGGTGCCGGTTGGGCACGTAGTACTCGCCCATACGACATCCACTGGCCTCCATGCCGAACAGCAGGCCCTCCACTGCCGCTACCCGGGCGGCCAGCTCGCCCAGCTTCCCCTGCACCATGTTCACCGTGCCGATGGTCTCGGCGAGCCGCCGGGCCACCGCCAGCAGGAACCGCAGCTTCACCACCAGACGAACTTGCGCTTGGTAGTTCTGGTATACGTGCCCCGGCGTGTCATGGAACTGCCGCCGGCACATGTCGACGTCGCGGTACACGAAGACCCGCTCCCACGGCACCGTCACGTCGTCGAAATAGATGATGGCGTCGTTCTCGTCGAACCGGTGTGAGAGCGGGTTGTCGAACGGTCTGACCGCATGCTGCTCGAAGCTCTTGCGAGAGACGATCTTGACTCCGGGCGTGTCGAGCGGCAGGGCGAATGAGATGGCCAGATCCTCCTCGCCCTCCTGCAGCGGCTGCAGGTTCGCGACGAAGACCTCCTCGGCCATGATCGAGCCGGTCCCCAGCATCTTCGCCCCACGCACCGTCGGCCCGTCGGGTCCCTCGTCGACGATGTGGGTGCTGATCTGCTTGGGCTGATCGCCCCACGCCCGCGACCGGTCGCCCTGGGGGTTGATGATCACGTAGGTGAGGAAGATGTCGTTGGCCCGGGCCCACTCGTAGTAGTCCCAGTAGGCCTTGGCGCAGCGGGGGTTGTGCTCTTCGAACAGCTCGAGGGCCATGAGCTGACCCGACACAGCGCAGGCCAGATGATCGGGCGAGCGGCCCATGTAGCCGGCATGCAGCTCGGCCCAGGCAGTCATGGCCTTGCGCTTGGCGACCAGCTCGTCATAGGAGCGAGGCATCTGCCACGCCCGGTTGGCCCGCCGGCCGTCGCCGATGTCGAACGTCATCAGTTCATGATTCGCGGCCTGGAAGTCGTACAGGCCGGCAATGGCCCGGCAGCTCTGCGCAAACGCAGGATGCTCCGCGACCCGGGTGATCAGCTCGCCGTCCAAGAAGACCGTCCGGTCAGTGTCGAGCGCAGCCAGATGGGCCCGCCCGTCCTTGACCGCCCCCGCCGCAGTTCCCACATCCGGACCTTAGGAGCCGCGTGGATGCGTGCGCCCGCTGCTGCGGCGAAAGGCACCCCCCTGCTACGAGCATCCGTCAGGCGGCAGGGCTGCAAGCTGTCGCCTTGCCCGTCGGCGTGATCCGCACATCAGCGGCCGGCCTGCAGGCACCGAGCTCGAGCGCCAGCAGAAGGCGCAGTGCGAGACCGCCGCCCACGCGGCCCGAGCGGTTGTCTAGTTCATCGGTGCCAGCTCGGCGGTGCCGAAGACCACGCGGAATCGGACGCACCAGACCGACACGGTGCTGTAGCGGTCGAGATCGACATCGCCGGGAATCACGAAGTTCTGCGCCCCGATGTTGCCCTTCAGGTCTCCCAGGTCGATGAAGTCGCCTACGAGATCATCCACCGATGCGTCCGGGCCCGCTGTGTGCAGGTACACGTTCAGATCGGGGCCGTTGTCTGTGGCGAAGTCGTCGTCGAACCGCAGGAACGTCTGCGTGCCGTCGGTGAGCACCACCGCCGTGCCCTCGGCGGGGTGCGACCGGGGCCCGAAGCTGCCCACGTAGGCCACCCGAACGCCCTGATCATCGGCCGCCTCGGACTCACCGGACTCGGCGGCTTCAGCAGAATCGCCGGACTCGGCGGACTCAGTGGACCCGCCCGACCCGTCGGACCCGCTGGACGCGTCAGACTCTGCGGTCGCCTCCGTCTCACCGGATCCTGCGGGCTCAGCGGCCTCGGAACCATCGTCGGATTCGGTGGACCCGTCTGATTCGACATCGTGCTCGCCCACCGACATCGACTGATCTTCGGCCGGTCCTTCAGCATCGTCCGCCGGCTCGGTGCTGCCGCTCACCGCAGCGGTTGTCGCAACGGGGCCCGTCTCGAGCGCTTCGCTGATCAGCTCGTCGATGTCGGCCTCGACGGCGAATTCGGGGGCCTCCTCGTCGACAACCTCGTCCACGAAGTACAGGTGGAACGCAAAGACGAAGAAGACCAGGTAGGTGCCGACCGCTATCACGCCGACAACGCCAAGGCCTGCCGCCCAGCGCCCGCCGGTGGACCGGGGAATCAGTTTGCCGAGCAGCCGTCTCATCGCTCGGTCGCATTCATATTCATGGTGCACACCGTAGGAGCACCGCAGACCGTCTCATGGTCAGGCGTTCTGAATGTCAGTCTCGGTGGCGAGACATGTTCAGCAGCACGCCGGCCAGCACGAACACGCTGCCGGCCATGTAGGGGATCGACACGAATCCGAATTCCCACGCGTACCGGACCGTGCACGGGCTGGTCAGGCTGCATGTGGTGGCACCCTCAAGATCCGGGAAGTGCTGCAGCAGATAGTGCCACGTCGACATCGCAGCGCCCGCCAGGCACATCGGCAGCCCGTACAGGTGAACCCCCCGGTCCCGCCGCAACCAGCCCACAATCAGCACCAGCGCCAGCGGGTACATGGCGATGCGCTGGAACCAGCACCAGCGGCACGGCTCCAGATGCGCAATCTCCGACAGGTACAGCGAACCGAGCGTGGCACCCAGCGCAAGCAGCGCCGCAACCCCCACAATCGCCCGGGCGCCGATCGCAACGCCACGACCGGCCGAGGCGATCCCCCGTTCACCACGGAGCCGCACAGCCGCCAAACCCAGCGTCGCGACATTGCACGCCAACGAGGCCACCGCGAACAGCCGGAGCATCTGGTCGAGAGTCAGGGTCTCAGCGTGCCAGACGCACGCGCCCGGCATCAACGCGAATCAGCTAGCGACCTGACTGGCCCGGCCGGCTCATCGGAATCCACAGCGACATGAACCCCACGCAGGCGGCAATCAGGAAGAACACGAGGGCTCGCTGGTAGTAGATCAGCGAAGCCGCACCGGAGTCTTCAGTGAGCACCGCGAAGAGCGCTGCTATGCCGATCGCCGCGGATGCGTAGCGCAGCGTGTTGAACAGCCCGCTGACTTCCCCGAAGTACTTCTCGGGTACCGCCTTGAGCGCCACGCTGTTGAGCAGCGGCACACACATGCCCCAGCCCAGGCCGAACAGGGCGATGCTGGGCGCCATGACGAACCAGTAGTTCGGCGTGGTCCCCAACGTCAGCACCATCCAGCCGACGGAGGCGATCTGCATTGCCGAGCCGGTCCGGCAGAAGCCGACCGCATTCCAGCGTTCGCCCAAGCGACTGAACGTGATGGTGGAGAAGCCCGCAGCGATCGGCCCCAGCGTCAGCGCCAGCCCAACTGCCGCCACTCCGTAATTCCACACATTGAGCAGGAACAACGGCCACAGCAGCCACAGCGACTGCGACGAGAGGCCGACGAGGAAGTTGGCCAGCTGCGTCACCCACACGTTGCGCCGACGGAACAGGTGCAGGTTCAGCAACGGTTCATGATGGCGTAATGAATTGAAGACGAAGACTGCCAGCGCCACCACACCGACCCCGCCGAGTGCCAGTGCGACAGGTGAGAGCAATCCCCATTCTTTGCCCTGCATGAGCGGCGTCACGATTGCCAGCAGTGCCACCGTGCCGGCGGTCGCTCCCACGATGTCGAGCCGCTGGTGTCTCGGCAGTGTCGGCTGTTCTCGCAGTACGCGCCAGCCCACGACGAACAGCAACGCAGCAATCGGAGCGCTCACGAAATACAGCACGCGCCAACCCGCTGCCGCCAGCATCAGCGTGGACACCTGCGGTGCAATCGCGGCGGCCAGCGGCCCCGAAGCCGACCACAGCCCAACCGCGGTCGTTCGTCTCGACTCGGGGAACAACGGCAGCACAAGACTCAGCGACGCCGGAAGGATCGCTGCACCGCTGATGGCCTGCAGCACTCGGGCCATGTTCAGCGTCCACACCGTGGGCGCGATGGCGGAGAACACCGCAGACAGCGCAAACAGTGCAAGCCCGATCTGGAAGATGCGCTTGCGGCCGATCCTGTCGGCGAGACGTCCGGCCAGCGGCAGGAACGCAGCCGTGCCGATCATGAACCCGGCGATGCCCCAGCCCACGTCGGATGCCGTTGCGCCGGCGAAGCCGTCGCGGATCGAGTCGAGTGCCAAGTTGGAGGCCGTGCTGTTGAAACCCACCAGCACCGTTCCCAGCGACGCCACAGTGAGCGCCCGCCACGCTCGACCCGACACCGCTTCGCGCGCTTGCGGAGGCGCCGGAGGAACTTGCCGGTCTGCAGCCGGTACGGCACGGGGCGCCGCGGCCGGACGGGCAGTCGTTGCCGGACGGGCTGCTGTGGCCTGGCCGTTCTGCTGACTGGCCTCGGCGTCAACATCTCGACGCTCGATGACTGGGGTACCCGTCGCGGCCGGATTTCTGGATCCCACCGGCGCGCCGGTCACGACCGGGATGCCCGACCCGGCTCGTGCGACCTGCGGGACGCGCGCCAGATCAACCTGACCTGGTTCGACTTCGTTCCGCATCCGTGCCAGCGTACGGCTCGGCCAGCGCCGCCAATCGCAGAAATCGAATGGTTGTTAGAGGATCAACGGCCGTGGAACACCGGGTCGCGCTTCTCCACGAAGGCCTGCGCCGCTTCCTTGTGGTCGTCGGTCTGGCCGGTGTGGATGTGATGCGCCGCCTCCATGTCCAAGCACTCGCCCATGTCGCCATGGACCGCCCGGTTCAGGTTCTCCTTCATGTACCGGTAGGCCACGGTCGGGCCGTTGGCCAGCCGCCGGGCGATCGCTCCCACCTCGTCCATCAGGCTCTCGGCGGGGAACACGCCGTTCACCAGGCCCAGCGACACCGCCTGATCCATATCGACCCGGTCGGACAGGAAGTACAGCTCACGCGCCTTGGCCGAGCCGATCAGCCGAGACATGAACCACGTGCCGCCGTAGTCGCCGCTGAACCCCACCCGGGCGAATGCCGTGGTCATGATCGCGTTGGGCGCCGCATACCGCAGGTCGCACGCCAACGCCAGCGA
>JAJEIW010000093.1 GCA_022828045.1 Acidimicrobiia bacterium
GTTCGATCTCACCGCATCGGTGCTGAGCGAGGTGCGCCGGGCCAAGACCGAGGCCAGGCGCAGCCTGCGCGTGCCCGCAGAGCAGGTGACGGTGAGCGCCGCGCACGGCCATCTCGCCGCACTGGAACAGACACGAGCCGACTTGATCGATGCCGGGCGCATTGAGAGCCTGACATTCGTTGCGGACGACTCGCTCGCGCATCCCGAAGTCAGCGTGACGCTCGCGCCACCAGACGCCTAGATCATTCTCACGCTTGGCCGGAGCCCGGGCCCGCCGACCACGGCCGCGTCTCGCAGCCCGACGGCGTCGCCGGGGCGAAGTCCGTCGACGCGGCGCTGAACGCGTCAACGGTGATGCGGCAGGGCTATTGGGGGCGCTGTGAGGGAAGCCGCAGCAGCTACAGATCGCTGTCGGCGCCGTCGGCGTCTGGGTCCCCGGCTTCCATCGGCGATGCCACGGTCTCGAAAGCGCTGACGCGCCGCTCGCCGCTCTCGCCGTCGGGCTCGCCGCTGCGCACCCAGACCGTGCGCTGCGGGAACGGGATCTCGATGCCGGCCTCGTCGAATGCGGCCTTGATGCGCCTGCGCATCAGGCGCGCCGTTGCCCACTGCTCAGACGGCTCGGTCTTGAGCATGACCCGGATGGTGACGGCATCGGCGCCGAAGGCCTGCACTCCATAGAGGGTGGGTTCTTCGAGCACCGTGGTGCTCTCGCCTTGCTCCTGCCACACCTCGTCCGCGACGCGCTTGATGATCGCCATGGCCTCGTCGAGGTCGGTGTCGTAGGCCACGTCGAGGTCGAGCGGCACCCGGGCCCACAGCTGCGACATGTTGCCCACACGGGCGATCGCGCCATTGGGCACATGCCAGACCGTGCCGGCGATGTCGCGCAAGCGTGTGGTGCGCAGCCCGACCGACTCGACCGTTCCGACCGCGTCGCCGAGGTCGACTACGTCGCCGACGCCGTACTGATCCTCGATCAGCATGAATACGCCGGTCAGCAAGTCGCGCACGATCGACTGCGCGCCGAAGCCGACGGCGACACCGATGATGCCGGCGCCTGCGATGAGCGGCCCGAGGTTCACGTCGAATTCGCCGAGCAGCATCATGAGCGCGACGGCCCAGATGATGGTGGTGGAGATGCTCTTGAACAGCGTGCCCAGCGTCGTGGCCCGCTGGCTGGCGCGCTCGGTGCGCTCGCGCAGCTGCTTCATCTTGTCGGCGAGCCGCTCGGGATCCCAGGTTCGGCCCTCTTCGGCGGTGCGGGCGGCCTCGTCCTCCTCGGCGTGCTGCTTGTCCGAAGCGATGCGCTCCACCATGTGGTCGATGGCGCGGCGCACGACCCGCCGGGCGATGACGGCCAGCAGCAGGATGATCAGCACCGTGAGCGGCTTGTCCACGATCCACACCGAGGCCGACGCGAAGCCCTCGCTGCCGGTCCAGTCGTAGATGCGCTCGCAGACCCAACTGGGTTCGGGGCCGCACACTTCGTTGACGCGACTGACTTCCAGCAACGCGTTGACCGCGTCGGTCGCCGCTTCGGCCTGTGCAAGGAGTCCGGTCATCCGCGGGAGCCTAAACCTGGAGGCACCTGCACGACTGTCAGAATCTGGCAGTTCAGACTTCACGCGCCGGTGTGGTGGCTACGGAACTTACAATCCAAGCTGTCATTGATCTCTAATTCAATACATATACAGCTTATAAAACGCTATATTTTGATATTCCTGTCCCAGTGCGACGCCGGATGATGCACAGGCAGCGGCGAAAGCGAGAGCGCCTGCGATGAATGACGCTGAGTCCCTCGCCACCAACGGTCCACCGTCTGATCGGCTGACCATGCCCGGCTATCGGCCGCGGGTCATCGAGACTCAGATTGCAGAAGCGCTGGCGCGGGTGGGTGCCGTGCTCATCGACGGGGCACGAGCATGCGGCAAGACGTGGACGGCCCGCCACTTTGCGCGCAGCGAAGCCCGCATCGACGACCCGGCGTCACATCTGCTTATCGAGACTGCGCCCGAGTCGCTGCTGGCGGGCGCCTCGCCTCGCCTGCTCGACGAATGGCAGACGGCGCCGTCGCTGTGGAACCGGGTGCGCCGGGCCTGCGACGACCGCAGCCAGCCCGGCCAGTTCATCCTGACGGGATCGGCATCGCCGAGCGACGAGATCACCCGCCACTCGGGCATGGGGCGCATCGCCCGCATCCGCATGCGCCCGATGTCGCTGTACGAATCGGGGCTCTCAGACGGCAGCGCGTCGCTGCAGTCGGTATTCGACGGCGACGCTGCTGCGGCAGTGCCCCGCGATGATGTCTCGCTCGTCGATGTCGTCGACGCCATCTGCGTGGGAGGCTGGCCCGCCAACGTGGGTGCCAGCGCTGACGCCCCGGGCGAGGCATCTGGCGCCAGCGGCGCAATCGGCGACTACATCAACGAGGCAGCGCGGGTGGAGGCTGCCGAAGCTGTCGGCGTGCGGCATCGGCCCGAGGCGCTGCTGCGACTGATGCGTTCGGTGGCTCGCAATGTGGCAACCGAAGCGCGGCTCACCGGCTTGGCCGCAGACGCAGGGGGCGACTCGGCACTGGCGAGCGCCACGGTGCGCTCGTACCTGGCCGCCTTGGAGCGCATCTTCGTCGTCGAGCGGCAGCCGGCATGGTCGGTGGAACTGCGCTCCCGGGCCTCGTTGCGCAAATCGCCCAAACTGCACTTCGTCGATCCTTCGCTGTCGGCATCGTTGCTGCGGGCCACGCCGACGCGCCTCATGGCCGATACGCCTGCGCTGGGATCGCTGTTCGAGTCGCTGGTAGTGCGAGACCTGCGGATACTGAGCCAGGGCATCGGCGCCGACGTGTACCACTACCGCGACAACGTCGGCCTCGAGGCAGATGCGGTGATCGAACGGCGCGACGGAGCCTGGATCGGCGTGCAGGCAAAGCTGAGTCCGGGCCGCTCCGCGGTGGATGCAGCGGCCGCATCGCTGCTGCGCCTGCGCGACAAGGTGGCTCGCCGACGCAGCGCTGACCTGGCAGCACTGCTGGTAGTGACCTCGACTGGCGCGGCCTACCGCCGCACCGACGGCGTCATCGTCGCGCCCGCGACGTCGCTCGGCCCCTGACCAACAGGCGTGCGTTCACTTCGCTGCGCTTGTCTCAGGGCAATGCCGGATGAGGCAAGGGCAGCGACGATGCCATTTCTGCCCAGACTCGAGGCTGGTTGCCTAGCATCGCTGCGATGTCAACCGACTTTGCCGGCGACGGCACCGACAATCGCACACAGATCGACGACCCCGATGCGGCCGTGCTCTATGAGGTCGCGGGTGGGGTGGCAACGATCACGCTGAACCGGCCCGGCTACCGCAATGCGCTCAGTGTCGAGATCGTCAACGGCGTCGGCGATCACTTCGAGGCGGCACTGGCCGACCCCGGAGTGCGAGCGATCCTGTTCACCCATGTGGGCAACACGTTCTGTGCCGGTGCCGACCTGCGTGCCGCCCAGCCCGGGGTACCCCAGCCGACGCTGCGTCACGACTTCGTGGAGATCCTCGAAAAGATCATGACCTGCGACAAGCCCGTTGTGGGCCGGCTGGCGGGTCATGTCACCGCAGGGGGCGTGGGGCTGGCCGCCGCCATGGATATCTCCATCGCGGCCGACGACGCCGTCATCGGGTTCACCGAGGTCCGCATCGGCGTGGCGCCCGCGGTGATCTCGGTGGTCTGCCTGCCGAAGCTGCGACGGGCTGATGCCAGCGAGCTGTTCCTCGAAGGCGAGCGGGTGCCGGCGCTCCGTGCCGCCGCTGCAGGGCTGATCAACCGGGCCGTACCGCGCGACGAGCTCGACGACGAGGTAGCTGAGACGCTGCGCCGCCTGGTGCGCGGCGGTCCCAACGCCTTGGCCAACACCAAGCTGCTGATCACCAAGGTGCCGTCGATGCCGCGCGACCAAGCGTGGGAATGGACGGCCGAACTGAGCCAGCGGCTTTTCCGCAGCCACGAGGCGACCGAGGGCATCGCCGCCTTCCGAGAGCGACGCGACGCCAGCTGGGTGCCGCCCGAGGGCTGATCTCGCCCTCGATGCTGGGCGGGCGGTAGCGTCAGCCGCCGTGAGCGGACAGGTGCACCTCGAACGCGGCGGCCATGTGGGCCGCATCATCTTGGACCATCCGGAGCGGCACAACGCCATCAGCGCGCAGATGTGGAACGGCATCACCGACGCCGCCACCGAGCTGGAGAACGACCGCGAGATCCGGGTAGTGGTGATCCGCGGCGCCGGCGAGCGCGCATTCGCGGCAGGCGCCGATATCAGCCAATTCGGCGAGCAGCGCTCGGATGCGAGCGGCAACCGTGACTACGACGACACGACGTCGAGAGCCCATGCCTCGCTGCTGGGACTGTCCAAACCGCTCATCGCTGCCATTCACGGCTACTGCATCGGCGGCGGTCTGGCGGTGGCATTGACGGCCGATCTGCGCGTCGCCGCCGAGGATGCGCAGTTCACGATCCCCGCAGCTCGCCTCGGGCTCGGCTACGGCGCCGCCGGGATCGGAACGCTGATGCGGCTAGTGGGACCGTCGGCCGCGAAGCGCATCTTCTTCCTGGCCGATCGCTTCGGAGCGCAGGAGGCCCTGCAGATGGGCCTCGTCAACCGGGTGGTGCCCAAGGCGCACCTCGAGGCGTCAGTGGAGGAATGGACTGACCTCATCGGCCAGAACGCGCCGCTGACCATCGCCGCCGCCAAGGCCGCGCTGACCCAATGGCAGAAGCCGGAGTCCCAGCGTGACTTCACCGAGGTGGAGACAATGATCCGGGCATGCTTCGACAGCGAGGACTACCAAGAGGGCATCGACGCGTTCATGAACAAGCGTCGGCCCGAGTTCAAGGGCCGCTGAACCCGGAGCTCGGCACCGTATGGGCGTCGCACCTCAGCGGGGGCTGCTCTGGTCGCCGAATCGATCGCCCGCCATGTCTGCGAGGAGTTCGACGTAGGTGCTGAGACGCTCCGCGGGCAGTTCTCCCGCCTCGACGGCAGCCGTGACAGCGCAATCCGGCTCGACTGTGTGCGTGCAGTCGGCGAATCGGCACTGCTGAGCGAGCGCAGCTATCTCCCCGAACGTCAGCGTGAGACCGTCGAGCACGGCCGCCCCGGCGGGCAGGCCCAGTTCGCCGCTCCAAGGGATCAGATCCTGAAGACCTGGGGTATCCACGACGGTCCCGCCGAGCGGGTGCTCGCGAGACCTGCCGACCGGGACAAGCTGGCGACGCACTGTCGTGTGCCGGCCGCGGCCGTCCGGGCTCAAGGGGGCCACCGGCACAACTCCGGCCCCTGCGAGCCGATTGACCAGCGATGACTTGCCGACCCCGGACGGTCCGCTGAGTGCGACCGTCGCGCCGTCGGCGGCCAGGGCACCCAGATCGTCGAGGCCGCGGCCGTCGACAGCGCTTGTCGTCAGGATGGGCACATCGCGAGCCGCTGCGCCCAGCCGGTGCCGGAGCGCGTCGACGGCGGCCTCGCGTTCTGAGCCGGACACCGTGTCGATCTTGTTCACCACGATCACCGGTCGAGCGCCGCCGTTGAACGCTGCGGTGAGGTACCACTCCATCCGGTGCCCGGTTCCGGCGGCCTCCGCAGGAGCAGCGTCGCTGGCAGGTGCGGGCGTCATCACCACCGCAAGCACGTCGGCATTCGCTGCCACCAGTTGCGGTCGCGCGCGCGGTCCTGCCGCGCGCCTGCACAGCAGCGAAGTGCGGTCCAGCACGCTGGTGATCGCCACACGGCGGTCATGCCGAGCTTCGAGCGTTCGGACGACCCAGTCGCCGACCGTCGGATAGTCGAATGGCGTGCGGGCCGCACGGCGCATGGCCGCATCGAGTGCGCCGATCACCTCGCCGGAGTCGTCGACGAGTTCGTAGGCACCGCGATGCTCGACCGCGACCCGGCTCACGCGGTGACCCGGCCGGACCTGCGGCGCAGCAGCCCGGCGATGCAAACCGAGCTGCGCAGAGCTCGACGGCGGGAACTCCACAGGCGTCCCCTCAGTCACCACCGTGCACCTTCACTGCGGCTGCCACCGTCGGCCGAGAGGCCGCGTCCGGGGTGCGGTGCCGTCACTCACGTCGCAGCCAGACCTCGTCGTAGCGGCTCATGCCGAGTCGCAGGCCTTCGACGATGTCGCCGCCGGGCAGCGTCGTGGCGCCCAGACCTCCGACAGCCGCAGAAGCTGCGATCGCGCTCGAGGCGTAGCCCAGGTACACCCAGGGCGCCTCGTTTGCGAGCTCTGCGGAGAACTGCGCCACGGCCTGACGTCGCTCCTGCAGGTCATCGGTCGACTTGATCAAGCTCGCCAGTGCGGCCAGATGCTCGCCGGTGAAATTCGAAGCGTTCAGCGGAGTGGTTCTCACCGGCCCGACAGCCACCGATGCCAGCACCGCCGGGTCCGATTCGCCGCCGACGCGCCAGCACGCTGCAGTGAAGTCTCCCGAGAACGAGGGACTCTGGACCACCGAGCCCATGACGCGGCTGATGAGGCCGGTGCGGGCGAGCGTCTCGACCTCGACGTCGACGAGCCCGGTGAGCTCCCACTGGCGTTCGAGCACTGTCGTCATCCGGGCGAGCGCGGCATCGTCGGTGCACAGCACCCGGACCCGTATCGGCTCGCCGAGGTCTCGGTCGTCGGAGCGCTCGGGGTCTTCGGTGTACTCGCGCAGCAGCGATCGGGCCCGTTCGAGATCGTGGCCCGGCCATGCCAGCGCCACGTCTGCTGCGTACCAGATGCTGCCAGGCGCCCACCATTGCGTTGCGGCCATCGGGTCCACGTCGGGCCCGAGGGCCCGGACGAGCACGTCCTGGTCGGCGGCTGCGATCAGCGCCCGCCGCACGCGGATGTCGTCGAGCGGGGCACGCAAGTGGTTGAACAGGACGACCCCGGCGTTGTCGTCGAAGCGACGGATCACGCTGAGCGGCTGACCGGCGCCGTCCGTCGTGGTGCTGAGGGCAGTTGCAAGCTCCGCCGACCGTGACATCAGCACATCCCCGCGGCCTTCGACGAGCGCTGCGAGGCGATCTCGCTCGGCCGGGATCTCGGTGAAGCGGATCTCGTCCACCCACGGCAGCGGTGAGCCGTCCGCGGCGGTTCGCCAATACTCCGGATTGGCCACCAGGACAGCTGGCCCGCCCGGCGCCCAGCTGCCGAAGGCGAACGGCCCGGTGCCCACCGGCGCTCTGGCAAAGGCGTCTGGGTCTGCCGCGGCAGCCTCAATGGAGAAGACACGTCCCACGGGTCCGGCCAGCGCGGCCGGCAGCCCCGCGTTGGGTTCGCTGAGCTCGATCACCAGCCTGAGCTCGTCCAGCACGATGACCGACGTGATGCGGGCGTCGCGCAGGTGGCCGCCGCTGGCGCGCCCCGAGCGCAGGTAGTCATCGATGCCGGTCTTGACCGTCAGCGCATTCAGCGGCTCGCCGTCGGTGAAGCTGATGTCAGGCCGCAGGCGAACGGTCCAGCGCTGGAGCGAATCGTCGGCTGACACCGACTCCGCCAGCCAAGGAGCGACCGAGCCGTCCGCAAGCACGACGGTGAGCGTCTCGAGCACATGGTCCACGACGCTGCGGCACGACCACGCGCATACCTGATCCCATGGCGTCCAGCCGGTGATGGGTGTGGGGTCTGCCGCCAGCAGCACCCGCAGCGTGCCGCCTCGGCGCGGCACCGTGCCGTCGACCGTCCGATCGTCGGGTGCGTCCAGGGGCAGCGGTTGAATGATGGCGGCCGGCAGCTCCGCGGGCGTGCCGGTCGGATCGCCGGCAACCTGGGACTCTTCCGTGGAGTCAGCCTGTTCAGCGGTTATGGAACTGCACGCGCCCGCCAGCAGCAGGACCGTTGCGAGAGCCGCCGAACGGACGCGCCAGGGTCTCAGCAGCCGCAGACGTTGCTGCTCGTGAACCATTCGGGCCCGTGGGTGGTCACGCTGTGCACCGACGCCGACGCTAGTGGTGCGTCCGTCGCAGCCGACTCCGAGCGCCGCACTCCACACTGGCGTCGTCCCGGCAGCTAGTGAGTTGCGGCGGTGATCATTCCGGCGAGATCGCAGGCAGTGCGCACGCCATCTCCGAACGATTCAGGCTGTCGTGACACCAGGAACTTACGGTGTGCTCCGATCAGATCAGCCGTCTCGTCGAGCCGGGCCATGTCCGCGCCTCTCGGCTGAGTGGTCAGCTTGATCTCGACCGCCCAGATTTCTCGGCGAATCCGCAGCACGAGGTCGATCTCTCGACCGGTTGCGGTCCGCAGATGCCACGCCTCATGGTCGTGTCCGGCTTGGTTCAGCCCAGCCAGGAGCTGATCGATCACATGACCTTCCCAGCTCGCGCCCACAGCCGGCAGCGAAGCGATTTCGTCATCGATGCCCAAGCCCAGCAGGCTGTGGAGCAAGCCTGTGTCGCGCCAGTACATCTTCGGTCGCTTGGTGAACTGCTTGGAAGGGTTGGCGCTGTAGGCGGGAAGCCGGCGGATCAGGAAGGCGCCTTCGAGGTAGTCGAGATACGCATTGACCGTGTGGTGCGACAGCCCGAGCGCCCGTCCGATATCGCTGGCATTCCACAGCTGGCCGTGGCGCGTTGCGAACAGCCCGAACAGTCGACGGGTGGTCTGGGGGGCCGACGGAAGGCCCCACGACGGGAGATCGCGCTGGGCCAGCAATGGCGACGGCGATCGCGACACTGCACCAGCCGCTGCAACCGAGCAGGCCTCCCCCGCAACCCCCACCCAGCCGGCAACCACGACATCCGCGCCAACGACAACCGCTCCGCCTGAACCAGCCGCTACGACAAGCCAGTCCAGCCATACGACAGCGCCGGTGACCACTCCGACCACGAGTCCGGCGACAACCCTGCCTGCAACCCAGGATCCCGAGGACGGTCAAGAGGCCGGCACCGAAGGCGAAACCGAGCAAGAAACGGTCGAAGACCCCGAAGATACTCGCACCTACGAGCGAATGAGGTCTGATTTCTTGGGGTGCGAGTTCGAGAACAACAGACGATCGTGCAAGGGTAAGGGACGGCGTGAATCGTGGGCTATAGAGAGCAAACTGGCCTACCCGGAAGGTTGGTTCATAGGTAGTAGACGGCCAGAAAACAACTACACATACCTGTGTTACCGCCCTGACCACCCCGATTGCCTGTCGCCAGCCTGATATCCCTGACGACGATCCAGACTCGCCGCCCTTCTTCGTGTAATTTGAGAAGGAAGGCGGCGGTCCGAGCCATTGTTGAGCAACGTGCTCAAACCTTGGATGTGCGGAGTTAGTTGTTGACCTATGCCCTCTTGTGGGATCGACCGCTATTGGCGCTGTTTCTTCAGCAGAAGTCCTGCCAAGACAGTCTGGTACTTAACAGAAAACGTAGCAATCTTGAGGTTGTGTTTGTGGGCATACGTCTGTATGCTATTTGCATGTTCGCTGAGCTGATCCGGGACCAGCAAGACACCGACAGTGACGCTGCGGACTCGTCGCATTTCCCTGTTGGGGGCGGGTCGGCTTGGCCGTCGGATGCGGCGGTGTGGAAGGTCGGCGACTTCGACAGCGCCGCCAGCGCAGATGCTGGCGACCGGGTCCCCGACGGGAACTTCATGCTGCAGGGCGCTGCCGACGCACACTCGGCGCCTGCACCCGGCGCCGATCCGAGCTGCGAGCAACCTGGGCTGGGGGCGTTGAGCTATTCGGCGCTCGAGGATCGTTTGGTCGAGCTGGTGGCTGAGCGGAACCGCGTCGAGGGCGAGTACCTGGAGGTGTTGGGCGAACTCACGTCTCGGCATGGCACGCAGGCGGCGGCCTATGTGCTGCGCGACCAGACCCGCATGAACGGCACCCAGGCACGCACCGAGTCCCGACTCGCCGAAAGCCTGCGCGAGCACGACTTGGCCGGCACGCTCGACGCGATGCGCTCAGGCGAGATCCACATGGCTCACGCCAAGGTGATCGCCCGCGAGTCGCCCAAGAAGCACCGCCGCAGCGAAGCGAGCTTCTTGGGGCTTGCCCGGGCCTATCCGTCGGACACTCTCGCCCGGCACACGCTCGCCTATGAGTCCCAGCAGGTGTACGCCGATCTCGCTGCGGAGGCCGCTGCGGGAAATCTCGACCCGGTCGACGCCGAGCTGGCGTTGCAGCGGCACCAGCGGCGGGCGTCGCTGCGCTGCGGCGACGACGGCATGTGGGACCTGCGAGGCCGCTTCGACTTCCTCACCGGACGCCAGCTCAGCATCACACTGCAAGCAGCCGTGCGCGCAGCGCGCCGCAACGCCGACAGCGCCGCCGCAGCGCGAAACAGCCGCACAGCCGACGACCCCGCAGCCGGCGATGCTGCTGCGGGCGACCCCGCTGGCGGCGGCCCTGCTTCGGGCGGCGACGTCGGCGACCAGGTGCCCGCGCCGACCACCGCGCAGCTCACCGCAGACGCGCTCGCCGGCCTGATCTGCGGCACCCAAAGCTCCCGCCGCTCCAACGCGGGGCTCGTGATCGTCGCGGACTATGACATCGCCAACGACCGGCTTGCCAACCCCCGCCTCGACGACGGCACCCCCATCTCCCCGAGCATCCTCGCCGACCTCACCCTCGAACCCCTCCCCGGCAGCGCTCGAAACGGCAGGCTCGACTGCCCCGCGACGCCCCAACCGCACACTGCGGAGCAGACCGCCACCTACGCCGTAGCCGCCAAGGTGCTGCCAGCAGTGTTCTCCGCCGACTGGTCACAGCTCGCCCTCGGAACCGCCCGCAACGCCAACGACGCCCAACGGCTCATCCTGGCCCTGCGCGACGGCGGCTGCATCAGCTGCGAACTCACCCCTGAGCACACCGAGGCACACCACATCGACTATCACGAACACGGCGGCCCCACCGAGGTACCCAACCTCGCGTCGCTGTGCAGGCCCTGCCACAAGAGCTTGCACAACCACCAACGTCAGATCGACATCCCACCCGACGGTCGACCCCGCCTGCGACCACCCCAACCCACCGGCACCGGCCCGCCCGAACCAGGCGACATCGTCCCGCCCTCGTCGAACGCCATCATCTCAACCGGCGAACCAAGCCAGCAGCCAGCGACCGAGAGCGATCCATGACCCGCTCCGTTCGGTCTCTGCGTCACCGCGCATGAGATGCCGACACAACACCATCTGCTCAGTCCGGGGCTGTCAGATTTTGACAGGCCCGCTGAGCCGACAGGCGAAGCCGTAGCCCGAACGACAGTGGACATGAGCGGGCGACAACAGGTGCGACAACGAGAGGGTTCTGCTGGTCGCACGGCCGCTGTGGCCGGCTGCGACGGTGGCAGCCGAAGGCGGCGCCAGATGTTGCCGCCGAGTTGAAGCGGCCGAGAATGCGGGCGGGCTCGGGCTCGGTCCTGTCGCACCGTCGGTGTAGACCGTGGGGCGCGGCTCTCACAGCCGGGCCACCAGCCTCATCAGCGACGCAACTCACCAAGGAGCGAATCGGATGTCGATCGGTCTCGCAATCGTGCTCGGTGTGGCGGCAGGTCTCGCCGTGGGTGCTGCTGTCGCATGGAGGGCGCAGGCTCGAAAGCTTGCCCGCGCCGGCCAGGAACGAGACGAGCACGTTCTGCGCAACGCCGAGGTAACTGCTGAGCTGACCGCAGAGCGCGACGCGGCGCGTACCGAGGCCGAGCTTCGAAGCCAGCGCACTGCCGAACTGGTGGCTGAGCGCGACGCGGCGCGCTCTGAGACGCAAGAACAGCGAGAGCTTGCCGCTGGGCTGCGGGCGAAGTTGGCGACTGCGGTTGCAGATCGTGACGCTCGGGTCGAGGAGATGACCAAGAAGCAGGCCGAGATCGAGACGCGATTCACCGAGATCGCCGCTCAGGTCAGCCAATCCACCCGCGAGACCTTCATGAAGGAGTTCCGCGACCTGACCACAGAGCAGACCAAGACGGCGGGCAAGACCGTCTCCGAACTCGTCGAACCGATGCGCGAGCGGCTGAAGGAACTGCACGAGCACGTCAGCAAGGCCGACACGTCCCGGGCCGAGGACACAGCCAAGGTGTCCCAGAGTGTCAAGCAGCTTGTCTCCGAGACGAGCGGGCTGCGCCAGATCCTGCGCGACTCCAAGATGCGCGGCGCCTGGGGCGAGCAGCACCTGCGCAATGTCATCGAGGCCGCCGGCATGAGCCGCCACATCGACTACGTCGAGCAGGCCACCGTGGCCGACCCCGCCGGCGAGAGTCGCGCACGGCCCGATGTCGTGGTGAAGGTCCCGGGCGGCACCAGCGTGGTGATCGATGCCAAGACGCCGTTTGCCGCCTACGACCGCGCAGTGAACTCGAGTGACGAGGCCGAGCAGCGAGAGGCGCTGGCTGAGCACGCCGCTGCGCTCAGCGAGCGGGCGCGCGAACTCGGCAATCGCGACTACGGCCGCTGGGTGTCGGGATCACCCGATTTCGTGCTCATGTACGTCCCGACCGATCCGATGCTCGACGTGGCCATGGACGCCGACGGCGAGGTCTGGCAGAACGCCTGGCAGCGTCACCGGGTGCTGATCGCCACACCCGGACTGCTTATCGCGTTCCTGCGGACGGTCGCCCTGGCGTGGCAGCGGCACGACATCGCCCGCAACGCCGAAGAGGTCGCCAAGCTCGGCAACGACCTGTATTCCCGGCTCTCGAAGTACCTCGAGCACATTGACAAGATGGGGCGCGGCCTGCGCAGCGCGGTCGATGCCTACAACGGCAGCATCGGCTCGTTCGAGCGCATGGTGCTGCCCGGCGCCCGCCGCTTCCGCGAGCTGGGCTCGGTGACCAGCAGCGACGAACTCGACGGTGCAAACCCGATCGAGCCCGACGTCCGAGCCGTTACCGCCCCCGAGCTGGAACCCGGCGAGGGCTAGCCGCGATCAGGGTTCAGAATGCGCCTGCGGTGGCATCGTTGATGGCTTGCCAGACGCGTTGCGGGGTGAGCGGCATGTCGAGGTGGCGGATGCCGAGGTGCGCGACTGCGTCGATGACTGCGTTCTGGACGGCCGGCGTGCTGCCGACGGAGCCGGCTTCGCCGAGACCCTTCGCTCCCAGCGGATTGACGTGTGTCGGCGTCTCGTGGATGACCCGCTCGAAGAAGGGCATCTCAGCGGCCGAGACAATCGGGTAATCGGCGAAGTTCGCGGTGAGCGGGTTGCCGTCGTCGTCGTAGACGAACTCCTCGTACAGCGCTTGGGCTGCACCATGGGCCAGGCCGCCGTGCACCTGTCCCTCCGCGAGCAGTGGATTGACGATGACACCGGCGTCGTCGCAGGCCACCAGCCGCTGCAGTTCCACCTCGCCGGTGTGACGGTCGACTTCGACGACGGCGATGTGGGTGCCGAAGGGAAACGTCGGCGACTCTGATTCGAACGTCTCCTCGGCGTGCAGCAGGCGCGGGCCCCCGGCGCCATTGGTCGCCGCGAGATGTTGAGCCACAGCAGCCCAGTCCACCGAGACCGCCGGGGTGCCGACCACGTGAAACGCGCCCGCACCGCTGTCGAGGGTGACATCGGCAGGATCGGCCTCCAGCAGCGTGGCCGCCACGGTGCGCGCCTGGTCGACCAGGGCACCGGATGCTTCCCAGATGGACGTGCCAGCGAGCTGCACCGATCGCGAGCCGCCGGTGATCTGGCCTTGCGGGACCTCGTCGGTGTCGCCGTGAACGATGTCGATGCGATCCATCGGCACGCCGGTGCGGTCCGAGATCAGCATCGCCCACGACGTGTGATGGCCCTGCCCGTACGGCGAGGACCCGGTGCGGCCCACGATCCGCCCGCCCTCGACCAGCTCGACAGCGCCGTACTCGGAACGCCCGAGGCCTGCGGTGCGCTCGACGTAGGTGGCGATGCCGATGCCGAGCAGCTTGTCGTCGCCGCCGACGCGTCGGCGGGCCTGCTCTGCGCGCAGCGCGGCGTAGTCGGCGGCCTCGAGAGCAGCGTCCATGCCGGCTTCGTAGGCGCCGGTGTCGTACCGCATGCCGGTCTGGGTCTCGAACGGGAACTGTTCGGGCGCCAGGAAGTTCTTCCTGCGCACCTCGACGGGGTCCATCCCGATCTCCGCTGCGAACACGTCGACGGCGCGCTCGATGGCCGCAGCCGCCTCGGGCCGGCCGGCGCCCCGGAACGGGCCGAGTGGAGTGGTGTTGGTCAGCACCGACACCGAGCTGAACCCGAGCTCGGCGATGTCATAGCAGCCGGTCAGCATCGCTTGGATGTTGCTGGGCAGCGCCGCTCCCGTATTGCCGTACGCGCCGGAATCTTGAACCACTCGCACCTCGAACGCAGTGATGCGGCCGTCCCGGGTCCCCCCGATGCGGCAGTACTGGATCTGCCCGCGCCCATGCACCAAGCCGACCATGTCGTCACTTCGTGAGGGGACCCACATGACCGGTCGGCCGAGCCGGTCTGACAGCCATCCCAGCAAGGTCTCCTCGGGATGGGGGCGGGCCTTCGCGCCGAAGCTGCCGCCGACGTCGCGGGAGAACACGCGCATCTGGTCGCGCTCGAGGCCGAGCATCTTGGCCAGCGCCGCGCGCACCGGGTGGGGTCCCTGGCCGGCGTTCATGTGATGCAGGCGACCGTCGTCGGCCCAGCGGCTGGCTGCCACCCGGGGCTCCAGCGGGCACGGCGCGATGCGGTTGTTCACCGTGCGCACCTCGGCCACCGCCTCGCACGCATCGAAGTCGGCCTGCCCGCCGTCGAGCGACATGCGCAGCACGACGTTCGGCTCCGCCATGCCCTCGAACAGTGCGGGGGCTTCGAGGGCTGCCTCGGGATCGGTGAGGGCCGGCAGCGGCTCATAGTCGACAACGACAAGCTCGGCCGCATCGATCGCCGCCGCGGCGGTCTCCGCCACCACGACCGCGACGGGCTCGCCCACGAACCGAACGCGGTCGCCGGCCAGCATGGGTCGCACGATGGCAGCATCGAACGCCGGGCTGGGGGCCGGGTATGGAGGCAGGTCCACATCGGCCGCAGTGACCACGTCGATGACTCCTCGAGCGCGACGGGCCTCGCTGACGTCGAGCCCGGCGATCACGGCGTGCGCAACGGTCGACGTCACGTAGCACGCATGCGCCAGGCCGTCCCACTCGGGGTCTGCGGTGACATTGGCAACGAATTGCCCCTGGCCGCGCAGCAGCGGCTCGTCCTCGCGCCGGACGACTGGTGTTCCTCGTAGTGCCATGCGTCGACCCCTGCCTCGCCGTTCGGCCGACGGCGATTGTGGCAGAGGCGCTACCAACGCGCTGAGGGATCGATCGACAGCACCTCGACCATCTCCGCGTGCAGCGCCGCGAAGTGCGCCGAACGCCGACCGGCTCGACCTCCCAGCGGCGCCGCCTCCGCGTCGGCAACGGCCCACTGCGGCTGATACCCAGTCTTCGCCAGCGCATCGCCGACGATGTCCTGCCATTGGGCGAGCTGGTTGCCGAAGTCGCACGTGATGACGCCCGCAGCGACGAGCGCCCCGTCTGAGCAGCCCGACGGGGCGTCGAAGATTTCGCGCGCCATCGGCGCGAGCTGATCGAACAGTGGCAGCAAGTGAGCGATGCCTGCGTCGGTTCGCAACAGCCGGTCGAGCAGTCCGGTGGCGTGACGCAGGTGCGATCGCTCCTCGGCGAGTGCGCGACGGGCGACGGCTCCGAGCGATTCCCACGACGAGTCCGCCAGCGCGCTCCATCGCACCGTCTCGGCTGTGTCATACAGGAAGTGGCGCACCAGCGTTTCGGCCCAGTCGTGGCAGGGAAGCTCGGTGATGTGGGCACAGAGATACTCGTGCGGCTCGCGCCCGTATGCCATCGCGTCGATGTCGTCGCCCAGCAGCCCGTACAGCGCGCGGGCGTGACCCAGCTCGTCCTGACTGATCGACGTGAGCGCCAAGTCCTCTTCCAGGAACGGCCCCACAGCGATCCACCACCCCAAGTTCTGTCCGATGCACAGCTCGTCATCGGCGAGAGCCAGCACGAGTTCGCGAGCGCCAAGTGTTTCCGCAGGATCGCCGGTCGGTTCGACAGCGGTCACTGGTCCGGTGTCATCCATGTCGTTCACGCTGGTTCGGAGCTGCCGGCTTGGCGCAGATCTCGCAGGAAGGCACCGTCATTGTGGCGATGGGCTCGGTCGGCCATCTCCAGCTCGGTGGGATCGGCGACCAGCAGGTCCTCGCGGGCCACGACCCACATCTGCTCGCCCTCAGACCTGCGTGCGTAGCAGTCGCGGGCGAAGCTGAGCGCCAAGTCGTCGTCGGGAGCTTCGAGCGCGCCGGCGTGGGTGAAGGGGTCCTTGCCCGCACGCTTGAGGAACACCTCATAGGTCTTCATGCGGGCACCGGGCCGGTCCGGCTCATCGGGAACTCGACGCGGCCGACCACCTCGACGGGATTGCGGCACTGCGGGCACCACTCGACGCTGCGGCAGGGTGTCGGCCCGAAGTCCGAACGGTGCTCCAGGGCAGTGCCGCCACAGATCGGGCAGCTCGCACTCGCGGACCAGCGTCGTACTGCCACCGAATACTCACGAGCCAGAAAATCCGCCGCGGACGGCGCGATCCGATCCGAGGTCCACACAGGGTTGTCGACGAAGACCACCTCAATGGAGACGTCGGCACCAGCGCATGCCGCACGCGCGGCCTCGGTGACATCCCGAGCGATGACATCGAGCGCCGGGCAGCCGAGCATGGTCGGCACGAGCTCGATCCGCACGGTCGAGCCGCCGTCACTGCTGCCGACCCGTTCGAGGATCCCCAACTCAGCGATTGTCACCTCCGGGTACTCCGGGTCGCACACCTGCGACACGGATCGGCGGACAGCAGCGACGACACCAGCGGGAACCGCTCGGCTCATGCGGGCACCGCAGCGGCCTCATCCAGCGCACCGCGCACCCACGAGGCACCATCCCAGGCGTTGCGGGCGTCACGCAGGCGCCGCTCGCTGTCGGGTCCCCGGCCGGCGATGGCCGCCTTCAGCGCATCCCAGTCGATCTGGCCGCTCACCCAGCGTCCCGTGTCGGGATCCTGGCGAAGGTCCGAATCGGGGATGGTGAACCCGGCCGCCTGCAGTTGGGGCACCATCTTCTGCACGAACCGGTCTCGCAGCACCTCGTTGCGCTCGGATTTGATGTGCCAGCGCAGCAGCACGTCGTCGGGCGGGGAGTCGGGACCGAAGAGCTGCACAGCCGGCCACCACCAACGGTCGAGGCTCTCTTGCATCATGGCGTGCTGCTGGGCGGTGCCCTTGGCCATCTTCAGCAACAGCTCCTCGCCGTTGCGCATGTGAAAGCCCTCCTCGGCGATGATCCGCCGCAGGATGCGCTTGTAGGGGCCGTAGCTGCAGTTCTTGAACACCGCCTGCTGGCTGGCGAGCGCGGCCGCGTCCACCAGGTACGCGATCGCGATCTGGTCGCCCCACGAACAGGCCCGGTAGTGGAACACGTTGTGGAACGTGGTGCGACCGGCCAGCAGATCGGCCGTCATCTCGTCACGGGTCTTCACGCCCATGTCCGCCGCCACCATGTACAGCAGGTGCGCGTGGCCGATCTCGTCCTGGGTCTTGGCCAGCGCCTTCAGCTTGTTCGTCAACCCTGGGGCCTTGGCGATCCAGTCCCGCTCGGTCAGCCCGCCCATGTACTCGCTGTTGGCATGCAGCTCGATGAACCGGAACACGGCTTGGCGGTATGCGTCAGGCATGTCGTCGTCGGGCTCGACCAGCCCGCCGCCGTCCAGAAAGGCCTCGAAGTCCTCCATGGAGTCCCAGCTGCGCATAGGCACCTCCCTGTCAGAGGGACGATCCGAATGCTACGCCTGCGCTGTGCAGGGTTGACCGCGTAAGTGCCGACAACGGCCATCGCGGCGCTCGGCGATCAGCCCTGCAAGGCGCAGCGGCGTGACCTGCGCGTCAGCGAACGGTCAGATCATGGAGACCGCGCGGCTGAGCAGGGCGAAGAGCGGCTCTTTGGTGGCTTCGAGCGCGGCTGACACCTCTTCGTGGGAGATCTCGCCGTCGAACATGCCGGCTGCCATGTTCGCCACGACCGCGATCCCTGCGTAGGGGATGCCGGCCTCACGGGCCAGCGCCACCTCGGGGTAGCCGGTCATGCCGACGACGCTGCCGCCCATCTGTGCGTACATGCGGATCTCTGCCGGCGTCTCAAAGCGGGGACCGTCAGTGCAGACATAGGTCGCCCGCTGTGCGATGTCGATGTGCTCCGCATCGGCGGCCGCCGCCAGCACGGCGCGCAGCTTCGGGTCGTAGGGAGTCGTCATGTCGGTGTGGACCACCTGACCGGGCTGGTCGAAGAAGGTGGCGGCGCGGCCTGTGGTGAACTCCAGGTAGTCGTCGAGCAGCAGGAACGAGCCCGTGCCCCGCTCGGGCACCATCGAGCCCACGACGCTCACCGCCAGGATGGCCGTGGCACCCAAGTCACGCAGCGCGGCGATGTTCGCCCGGTAGTTGATCGCCGAGGGCGGGATCGAGTGGTCGCCCCCGTGGCGTGGCACAAACACGATGCGCCGGTCATGCCAGCGCCCGGTCATCGCGTGAGCCGAGCCCCAGTCGGTCTGCACCTCATGGTGCTCTGCTTCGCTCAGTCCGGGCAGCTCGTAGAAACCCGTCCCGGCGATGATCCCCACCGGGGGACGTTCGGAGCCTGCGCCGACGGCCTGGCCGGCCTCGCTCGCCTCGCTCATCTCACTCACGTCCCCGATTCCTGCGCCAGTCGTTGCGCTCGATGCTGCACTTCGTAGCGGGCCCGCGCCTCGTCCACGGTGAGGCAGACCCGACCGGCGACGACCCGCTCGCCCCCGACCCACACGTCGGTGACGTGGCGGCTGCCGCCGGACCACGCCACATGGGCGATCAACTCCTGCGGGGAGGTGACGGGGACGAACGCGACATCGTCGATGTCGAGCCGGATCATGTCCGCCCAGATGCCTGGTTGCAGCACGCCGACGTCGAGGCCGAGCGCCTCGCCGCCGCTGCGAGTGGCCATCGAGATGACTTGCGGCGCGCTCATCACGGTGGGATCGAGCGCAGTCACCCGGGCCAGCAGCGAGGCAATCTTGATCTCCTCCCACAAGTCGAGGTCGTCGTTCGAAGCGGGACCGTCGGTCGCCAGCGAGACCGTGATGCCCCGCTCGATCATCTCGGGCACCCGAGCCGCGCCCGAGCCCAGCTTCATGTTGCTGACCGGGCAGTGCGCCACTGCCACACCCGTCGAGGCGTAGATGTCGAGGTCGGCATCGTCGAGCCAGACACTGTGCGCAGCCAGCACCCTGCCCTCCAGCGCTCCGGCGTCAGCCAGGAGCCTGGGCACGCTGGCGCCGCCGTGCTTGTCGGCCAGCGCGTCGCCCTCATCGGCGGTCTCGGCGACGTGAATGTGCAGCAGCGCATCCCGCTCGCGAGCGGCGGCGGCGATCTCCGCGCACGGACCTACGCCGAGGTCGTACGCCGAGTGCGGTGCGAACCCGATCGTGACGAGGCCCGACGGGTCGTTCTGCTCGTCGTGCACCCGGGCGATCTCGGCAATGCGTTCGTCAACGCCGCCGTATTCGTCAAGGTGCGCCGCCGACAGCACACCGGGGCACATGACCTGCCGGATGCCGGCCTGACGGCCCGCATCGATCACCTCGTTTTCGAAGGCGTACATCTCGCATGTGGTCGTCACGCCCGAGCGCAGCATCTCGACCGAGCCGAGCGTCATCCCCCACCACACATCGGAGGCGCGCAGGCGGCCCTCACGCGGCCACATCACCTCGGTGAGCCACGCCATCAGCGGCAACCCATCGCCCGCGCCGCGCACGAGGGTCATCGGCGTGTGTGCGTGCGCATTCACGAGCCCTGGCATCAGCAGGCCGCCCAGGTCGATCACCGGTGCATCCGTTGCAGGCGCATCACCTGCGGCGCCTGCCCAGGCAATCCGCCCATCGGCCCCCACATCGACGGCCCCCTTGTCGAATACGGCGAACGCCTCATCGCAGGTCAGTACTGCATCGGCCAGGAAACGGGCACCGTCCGCGCCAAGTGAAGGGTTCGCCACGGCCTCATCTTCGCACCGGTCGGCTGCCAGCGGTCAACGCGTGGGCTCATGTCACAATCTGCAGCCGTGAAACTGTTCCTGCATCGGGCTGAAGGCGCGTGACTGCCGACGAGCGTTGGGACGCGAAATACGCCGATTGGCAGGAGCCGGGAGCGCCCTCGGAGTTCGTGACCGGGTGCGCTGAGCTGGCAGGCAGCTGCCCGACGGCGGTGGATCTCGCGGGCGGCGCGGGGGCACGGCACTCTGGCTGGCCCAACAGGGCATCGACACGACGCTCGTGGATGTCTCGGGGCGGGCGCTGGAAATCGCACGCGACGCCGCGGACGAGCGCGGGCTGCGACTGCGCACAGCGCAGGCCGATCTGGAATCCGATCTGCTGCCGACCCTCGACGAACTCGGCGGCACCGGCGGATGGCATGCGGCGGTGTGCACAAATTTCCTGCACCGACCGCTGCTCGGCGCTCTCGACGGACTGCTCGTGCCCGGCGGCATCGCGCTTGTGCTGATCGCCACGGTCGACAACCTGCTGCACAACGCACGTCCCGGCCGTCCCTTCCTTGTCGAGCGTGGCGAACTGCCCGAGCTGTGCACCGGGCTGGAACCAGTCAGCTTCGAAGAGGGCTGGTTCGGTCAACGTCACGAGGCGCGCCTCGTCGCCCGGCGCCCCCGCTGAGGCGCGCCCGTGTGCGTGCCAGGCAGACGGAGGTCTGGCCCGGCGGCGCTCAGCTGAGCAGCCAGTCCGCAGGGGTGATGTCCGCGTCGGCGTAGAGCCGCGACTGGAAGCGGCGCATGCCCGACAGCCAGCGGTCGATGTCGGATGCTTTGCGCTCGCGGTAGGTCTGCACCTCGGGGTGGGGCAGCACCAGGAAGCGCTCCTCGGCCATGGCCTCGATGACCGTGTCGGCCAGTTGGGCGGGCTGCAGGATGCCGTCGCCCGCAGCGGCGCCCGGCGTGCCTCGCTCTTGGTCGCCATCGCCGGTGCGGTCAGGGCTGTTGGCCAAAATGTTGGTCTCGACCGCCTGCGGGCACAGCATCGACACCACGATGCCCTTATCGCCGTAGGTGATCGCGAGGAATTCGCCCAGCGACACCGCGGCGGCCTTGGTGACCGCATATTGCATTGAGCCGAGCTGGGTCAGCAGGCCTGCCGCTGAGGCCGTATTGAGCAGGTAGCCGCCGCCGCGTTCGACCATGACGGGAACCGCCGCGCGTGCCGCATACACGTGGGACATCACGTGCACTTCCCACATGCGCTGGATCTCGTCGTTCGCCGCTTCCAAGCCGCCCTGGGTCACATAGCCGGCGTTGGAGACGAACACGTCGAGCGCACCGTGCGCTGCGACGGTGTCGGCGACTACCGCCTTGATGGCGTCCTCGTCGGTGACGTCGAGCCCGACGGCTGTGCCGCCCACCCGATCAGCCACCGCCTGCGCGCCGGCCTCGTCACGGTCGACGACCACCAGTGCCCGCGCCCCTTCTGCCTTGAATCGCTCGATGAGCGCTTCCCCGATTCCGCTCGCACCGCCGGTGACGACAGCGACCTTTCCAGCAAGTTCCATGGCCCGGCAGCGTAATCTCGCGGCCCGGACTCGACGCTGGCTTGGAGGTCCGATGGCGGCACCGTTGGACGATGTGAAGGTGATCGAGGTGGACAGCTGGATGGCCACGCCCTCGGCGGGCGCGATC
>JAJEIW010000230.1 GCA_022828045.1 Acidimicrobiia bacterium
GATACGGCAGAGTTCCACCGAATCGGCTGCGCGCTGGGCCGCCGTCACCGAGCCCATCAGCGGCTTGTCGCTGTAGCGCAGGTGCGCGTACACCATGTCGAGGTGGCGTTTGTTGACCGGGACGTCCACCGGCTCGCAGACCGTGCCGCCGCTGTGGTGAAGGTGGGGGAGCATCCAGGTCAGCTTCACCACCCTCTCGAAGTCGCCGAGGGTGGCATACCGGCGTCCGGCATCGAGGTCAGTAACGAACGGCGAGCCGTAGTTGGGGGCGAACACGGTGGCGTCACCGCCGATCGGCACCGACCGAGCCGGATTGCGGGCGTGCTGGACATAGGCGGCCGGCGCGGTGGCCTGGACGATCTCGCGGCACATGCCGCGCGGGAACCGGACCATCTCGCCGTCGACCTCTGCGCCGGCGTCACGCCAGAGCTCGAGCGCCCGGGGAAAATCCTGAAAGGCGACGCCCACTTCGGACAGGATCGTCTCGGCATTGGACTCGATCTGGGCGAGGCCC
This sequence comes from Acidimicrobiia bacterium, assembly GCA_022828045.1. Classification (GTDB taxonomy): domain Bacteria; phylum Actinomycetota; class Acidimicrobiia; order Acidimicrobiales; family Poriferisodalaceae; genus Poriferisodalis. Next base: position 515 of record JAJEIW010000230.1, read on the forward strand.
TCGTCGTCCAGCACGTTCACTGGGGGCAGCTTCCGCTGCACGTGGGTCTTGAACGCCATATCGGCCGTCGCTCGCTGGGCTTGGCGGGCCGCCCGTCCGCCTCCTCGCCGTCGTCGCCCGCTCATCGCTGCCTGCTCATCGCTTCGTCGTCGCTGTCATCTGGAGTCTTGATTCCGCCCCGAAGGTCTAACCGGTGGGCGGTGGACTGCCACATCTGGGTCTCGCTCACCGTCGCCTCCCGGCGCGTCGCCGACGGGTCGGCGGCTGCATCTTGGCTGAATCGGCGCCGGTCGGCACGCTGTCGTCTCGCTCGGGCAGGTCGACCACCGCAGCGAGCAGTGGGGTGCGTGCCGTGGCATGGGGGAGTGCCATGGCCGCCACGAAGAGCTCCTGGAAGCGGGGTTCGATGGCGGTCTCGATCTTGCGGATGCTGCGCACCACCTGCTCCATCTCGGCCCGCTGACTGCCCGAGAGCAGCGCACGGACGGCTCCGGTGCCTGCTGCGTTGCCGACTGATCGAACTTCATCGGGCTCGCAGTCGCCGATGAGTCCGAGCACCATCGCTCGCACCGGATCGATGTGCGCTCCGAATGCGCCGGCGAGCTGCACCCGATCGGGGGCTTCGATGCCGGCGTGCTCACGCAGCAGATCGATGCCTGCGCGCAACGCCGCTTTCGCCAGTTGGATGGCTCGCACATCGTTCTGGGTGACGGTGATGGTCGGTCCGTCGGCGTCTTCGGGAGGCTCATACAGCACGTATGACCAGGTCCGGCCATCGGAAATCACACGCGCTGCTCGCGCGCCCTCGCCGGGCGGCGCTGCGATGACTCCATCGGACGACAGCACCCCGGCGAGGTACATCTCGGCGATTACCTCGATGATTCCCGAGCCGCAGATCCCCGTGACGCCAGCGGCGGCGCTGCGATTGCCAGCGGCTGCTCGCCGTTCGACTGCTTCGGCGAAGCCCCGCTCGTCGGACCACAGCTCGCAGCCGATGACACGCACCCGGGGGGCCCACGTCACCGGATCGATGCGCACCCGCTCGATCGCTCCGGGCGTCGCCCGCTGACCGCAGCTGATCTGCGCGCCTTCGAACGCGGGCCCCGTCGGGCTGGATGCTGCCCACAGGCCTTCCGCGCTTCCCAGCACGATCTCGGCATTGGTGCCCACATCCACGAGGAGGGTGACGGCGCCGTCGCGATGCGGGCCCCCGGCAAGCACCGCCGCAGCCGTGTCCGCTCCCACATGACCGGCGATCGCCGGCCCGACGTAGACACGTGCCGATGGGCACGGCAGGTCCATGTCCGGCCCGTCCAGCTCGACGGCAGCGTCGGTCGCCAAGGTGAACGGCGCCTGCCCTAGCGGGGTCGGGTCGATGCCGAGGGCGATATGGATCATGATCGGGTTGCCGACGAGCACCACTTCCAGCACGGCATCTGGCTCGGCGCCGGCATCGGAGCACAACTCGGTGATCAGCGTTGCAAGGCAGTCCCGGACGAGCGCAGTGAGTTCCTGGGCGCCGCCGGGGTTCATCATCACGTAGGAGACCCGGCTCATCAGGTCCTCGCCGAGGCGGATCTGGGGGTTCATGCGGCCGGCGGAGGCCAGCACGTCGCCGCTGTGCAGGTCGATGAGGTGGCCCGCAATCGTGGTCGAGCCGATGTCGATCGCGACGCCCAGCGCCGCTGTCACCACCCCCGGCCACACCGCCATCACCATTCCGGTGCGTTCGCGAGGCTCAGATCCGCTCCAGCGAACCGCAACCGTCACCAGCCGGCCGTCGGCGTCGTCGGGGGACCCAGCGGCTACCGACGCATGGAGTCCGGCCAAGGCCTCCGGCAAGATGCCGGCCAGGTGAACATCCCATTCGTCGGCGACGCAGTCGATGATCACCTGGGCCAGCCCACGGCGCTCGTCCAGCGTCGGCGGCGGCACGGTAACGACATGCAGCGTCGCCAGCGGATCCAAAGCGATGTCGCCTACGTCGACCGTCTTGCGCACCACCGGTCCGTGCAGCTGGCTGTCGGGCGGTACGTCCACGACGACGTCGGCGCGGATGCGTGCTTGGCAGCCGAGGCGGGATCCCGCGTCCAGCGGGCGCCGTCCGCTGTAGGCAGCCTCTGTCGCGCCCGGAGGGCTGAGGGCATCGCTGCCTGCGGTGATCGCCCACTTGTCAAATGTGCCCAGCGAGGGGGTCACCTGGCAGCGACCGCAGATGCCGCGCCCGCCGCACACGCTGTCGAGATCGACGCCGAGCTGGCGGGCTGCGTCGAGCACGGTCGTGCCGTCGCTGACTGCGCCAGTACGGCCTGCGGGCGTGAACACGACGCGCAGCTCAGGCACCTCGACGGGCGGGAGCGTGCCCGGCGGCATCGCGCAACCGCTAGCCGACGCGAGCGCGACGGCCGCCCCGTCGGCGTGGGCGTTCGCCGGTTCCGGTCCCGGCTGCGGCTGCTGGCAACCCGACCGCTCCTGGAGCGCCGCGATCACGGTGCTCAGAGATCCACGCTGCACAGTTTTCGTCGTTGCCCGCCAGCACGTCGCCGGCCATGACTGCGGTCTTCACCTCCGCGTGGAGAGGATTCATGATGGCCGATGTCAGCCCTGCCCCGATGGCCATCGAGAGGAACGTGCCGGTGATCGAATTGCGGTTGGGCAGCCCGAAACTGACATTGGAGGCACCGCAGGTGGTGTTCACGCCCAGCTCGTCGCGCAATCGCCGCACGAGCTGGAACACCTGCCGTCCCGCTGTTGCCATCGCGCCGATCGGCATCACCAGCGGATCGACGACGACATCGTGGCTCGGAATGCCGAAATCGGCGGCAGCGTTCACGATGCGGCGGGCCACCTCGAAGCGGACATCGGGGTCTTCGCTGATGCCGGTCTCGTCGTTGGAGATCGCCACGACTGCCGCCCCGGCACGGGCGACCAGCGGGAGGATGCGCTCCATCACCTCGGGTTCGCCGGTGACCGAGTTGATGAGGGGCTTGCCGACATAGGCATCCACGCCCGCCTCGAGCGCCTCGATCACCGACGAGTCGATGCTGAGCGGCACGTCGGTGACCGACTGGACCAGCTTGACCGCCGTTGCCAGCAGGGCTGGCTCATCGGTCAGCGGGACTCCGGCATTCACGTCGAGCATGTGCGCGCCGGCCGCAACCTGAGCCAGAGCGTCGGCCTCTACCCGGCTGAAGTCGCCCGAGCGCATCTCCTCGGCGAGCATCTTGCGGCCTGTGGGATTGATGCGTTCGCCGATCATGACAAAGGGGCGTTCGAAGCCGATCACCACTTCGCGGGTGGCGGAACTGATGACGGTGTCGGTCACGCGAGCACCCGGTCTTCGCTCTTGCGTCCCGGCGCGGCGATCGCAGTCACCGCAGTCTCGAGCTCGCCGTAGCCGGTCTCGACGATCTCCAGCGGCAGCCCGAGCCGCTCTGCTCCCGCACGCGCACACGCCTCGATGCGTGCCCGTTCCTCACCGTCGGGAGTCTGGGTGAGCAGCACGACACGCGCGTAATTGCCGAAGTACATCTCGGCCAGCTCGGGGTGGTCGGCGATGCCGAGGCCCTTCCACACCAGCAACTCGAAATGCCGAGCGAGGTAGTCGGTGAGGTAGAAGGTGGCCGGCTCGGCTTCGGAGAGCTCCTCGAAGCGGGGCGCAGTCGCGAAGAACTCGTAGCAGTGCGCGCCGGGCACCCGGGTCATCGAGGGTCCGTCGCCCGCCGCATGAGCTCGCTCGAACTCGGCGCACAGGTCGTCGATCGCGCCAGCGCTGCCGCAGTCGCCATAGCCGAGGAGAATCTGTTCATAGGTTCGCCCCTGCTGTGCGAGCCGGTCCAGCCGTGCGCGCACTTCCGGCGCAATGAGCGCAGGACGGTTATGCAGCTTCGCCGGCAGGCACTCCACATCGATGTG
>JAJEIW010000284.1 GCA_022828045.1 Acidimicrobiia bacterium
GCCGTGCTCCCACATGAGCCGGGTGGTGCGCATCGCGTACATCTGGGCCGGGCTCATCACGCCGTAGGGGAGCGTGTAGGCGAACTCGCCCCGCACGGCCGGTCGTCGCCCGCCCTGGCCGAAGCGGCCGAACTGGCCCTGGGCCAAACCCCGGTAGGCCACCACGACGTTGGCCGATCCGGCGTGCACGGCACTGGCGGCGTTCTGCACGACGGCTGCGGCGCCGCTGCCCCCGCCGCCCCACTGCATGGTCGAGTAGCGCAGTTCTTCGAGGCCGAGGGCATTGGCCAGCCGCGCAGGCGTATTGCGGTCGTTGCTGTACGAGCAGAACCCGTCGATCTCGCGTGGGTTGATGCCCGCGTCCTCACACGCGGCCAAGATCGCCTTCACGACCAGCACGAATTCAGGATCGGTCGACTGGCCACGCTTGTAGTAGGTGGTCTCGCCGACACCGGCGATTGCAGTCTGACCGCGCAGTCCGCGTCCCGATTCGCTCACGGCCGCAAACCGTAGCCAAGCGTTGTGCACCCCTGCCCGCGCCGGTCGTTGCACCGCTCGGCCTGCGACATGGGCGTTCCTGTGGCTGTCGCGGCTCGATGGGCTAGAAACTGGGCCGATGTCCGACGACGAACTCGCTGCCTTCCGCCGCAGTATCGACAAAGTCGATGCGGAACTGGTGCGGCTGCTCGCGGAGCGCTTTCGCATCACTCATGACATCGGCGTCTACAAGGCTGCGAACGACCTGCCGCCGGTCGACCTGCCGCGCCAGCACGAGCAAGTGGACGGTCTGCGCCGGCTCGCCGTGACGGAAGGACTCGATCCCGACTTCTGCGAGAGGTTTGTGCACTTCGTGATGGACGAGGTGATCCGCAACCACAAACACATCGCCGAGGTGGCCAGCGAGTTCACCATCAAGCAGGAATCCCTCTAGGCCGGCGCAACCGCTGGCCGACTGATCGGGCTGTTCAGCGAGAGACGATGACGTCGATGCCGGCGTCGGCGAGCTGGGTCCGCGCTGCGGCTTCGGTCTCGGGCGCCACCGAGGCGGAGAGCCCCTCGATCACCGTGGTCGCGTAGCCGTTCGAAGCAGCGTCGATCGCGGTGGCACGAACGCAATGGTCGAAGGCGATACCGACCACATCGACTTCACGCACGCCTGCAGAGCCCAGCAGGTCGTTGAGGGTCCGGCCGTTGCCGTCGACGCCTTCGAAGCCGGAATACGCCGCGGTGTGCATGCCCTTGCGCACGCCCGCGTCGATGCGGCCGGCTACAGCGTCGAGTGCAGGGTGCAGCTCGGCCTCCGCAGTGCCGGCCACGCCGTGCGGCGGCCACATGTCGACGAAGTCAGGCTCGTCGCTGAAGTGGTCACCGGGGTCGATGTGCCAGTCCTGGGTGGTCACCACCAAGTCGTAGCCGTGGTCGCCGGCGAGCAAGTCGGCCACATTGGCGGCGACGTCGTTGCCACCCTCGACCCCGAGTGCGCCGCCCTCGCAGAAAGTGGGCTGCACGTCCACGACGAGCAGGGCTGTGCGGGACGGTCGGCATTCAGGATGCTGATCGGGATTCTCAGCCATGTCTGCTCTCCTGCGCCGCGACTCGTGCCGCCGGGCGCGGCCGTCGCAGCGCTATGGCGCCAAATCTACTGCCAGCCCACGTGGGCCCAAGCAGCGCTAGACGCCGAGCAGGAACGAGGCGTTGCCGGCCCAGAACGGCGCTGTGACACCCTCGTTGAGGCCGGCCGCCGTGAACGAGGCCTGGAACTCGGCGATCGGGTCGCGGCCTCCTTCGGGGTGCGGCCAGTCCGACGAGAACAGGTACAGCTCCGGCCCGCTGTTGGCCACCAGCCAGCCCACGTCCTCGAAGTGCCAGGGCGTGAACCGCACCTGGCGGCGGATGTAATCCGAGGGTGCCATGGTCAGCTTGGACAGCTCGGGCTCGTGACGGCCGAACGCCTTGACGCTGTTGTCCAGCGAGCGCAGCAGGTTCGGCACCCACCCGGCGCCCAGCTCGATCAGCCCGCAGCGCAGCTCGGGGAACTTCTCGAAGATGCCGTCGAGCACCATGCAGGCCAGCAGGTTCTCGGCGTCGTGGTACAGGTTCAGGAAATCCTTGGAGCGCATGTTCTCGCCGCCGCCCACGAAGTCCTTGCCCGGAACACGCCCGTTGTTGTGGTACGTCTTCGGCAGTTGGTTGCCGCCGTTCGGCCCGAGGTGCATCAGCACCGGCACGCCGGCCTCGGACAGCAGCGCCCACAGCGGGTCGAAGTCGGGGTGTGTGGGGCTCATCTCCGTCGGCACGCCGTGGGGGATCCATGCGGCCCGACATCCCACCTCGATGGCCTCCCGAGCGCACTCGACGGTGCGCTGCGGGTCTTCCAGCGGCACGAACGCCACGCCCAGCAGCCGCGGGTCGACCGAGCAGAAGTCGGCGATGCCGCGGTTGTGCGCCGAGGCGCCGCCGTACGCCAGATCGACATCACCGCGGGCGTGGAACTGCGTGTGCGCGAACGTCGTGAAGACGAGCTGGCTGGCGAAGCCCAGCTGGTCGAGCGCTCCGACCCGTTCATTGGCGTCCATCGAGCCGTAGGCGAAGTAGCCCTTCGGCCCGCCGACCACGTCGGCTGCCAGCTTGGCCGTCTCCTCAGGATCGTCGCGCCGCGCCCAGCACTGCTCCACCAGTTCATGGGTGGCTGCATCGCCCCCGCCCAACAAGCTCAGATCCCGGAGTTTGGTGGCCACGGAGCTGTCGGCGTAGCTCGCCAGCCAATCCACCGGTTCCATCAGGTGGCTGTCGGTGTCGTGAATCAGTCGCTCGCCTGCATACGTCGTCATGTTCCCCCCTCACGCCAAGCGGCCAGAACGTTGGCCCTGCGACTGCCAGTGTTGCATGGCTCGAGAGGCGGTACTCGGCCCGACTCGTGAGGCCCGCAGTTGCCTCAGCAACTGATCTATGCGTCCGCCGGGTGCTCTGCCCGCGGAATCGCGGCCACCATGCCGCGGTCAACGGTGACCACGGGCATCGCATGTTGATCGGACAGGGCTGCGTAGAGCGCATCAGAAAGCCGCAGATTGTGGCGGTGGTTCCATGCGCTCGCGAGCAGAGAATCAAGCAGGTGGCGTCGCACGATGATGCGCTTGAATGTCTCCAGTAGTCGTGACACCTGCGCTGCGCTCAACTGACCGGCACGGTGAAGGCGGCCGAGTGCCGACATGACCTCGATGTCCAAATGTGCTGGCGCATGCAGTTCGTTGTGCCGCAGGCGATTCCGGATTGCGCCAGCCGAGGGGGCGTCTATGAGTATGTCGACGACCGCCGAAGCATCGACGACCAGCGCCTCATCCACCGAATTCGAGTTCGTCTTTGGCCGCGCGGACCGCTTCGACAACGGATTCGTCGTCGATGCCCGTCGGAGGCAACGTCGCCACCTCGTCGAGCCAAGCGTCCAGTGACTGGCGATCGAGTTCACGCTGGATGGCGGCTTGCGCCAGCCCGGAAACGTTCAGGTCGGCTGCGCGCGCCTTCTCAGCAAGATGGTCCGGCAGGTAGACGTTCACGCGTGCCATGCGCATAGGGTACACACTCAATCCCGAGCGTGCATGACTACTTGCGACCAGCAGCGACCGAGTCTTCTGGGAGCGGCTGAAATGATGAGACGACGAACCATGTGTTGTGGGCGATGTGGCTGTCGAATCGCCCCACGGCAGCTTGCTGTTGGAGTTCTTCCCATGTGCAGCCAGCCTCGGCGAGCGCGTTTGCGACGGCTTCTCGGACATCGTCATCGCTGAGCATGATGACTTCGATGTCGTCGTACTCAGCGTCGCACTCAGTCACGATCAGCCGCCGTGGCGGAGGAGCTGGCCGCTGTAGGTCTCGGTCTGGGTGTCCTCGGAGATGGTCTCGGCGCCGTTCACGATGACGCTGCGGTAGCCGCTGGCCCGCTGGATGCGACGCCACTCGCCGCCCGGCAGGTCGTGCACCACCTCATTCGGGCCGACCGCCAGGTTCTCCGGGTCGTACACCACGACGTCAGCAGGGCCGCCCTGGCGGATCAGGCCGCGGTCACGGAATCCGGCGAGCTGCGCGGGAAGCGCCGCCAGCCGACGGTGTGCTTCCTCGTAGGTCACCCACTGGTTCTCACGCACCTGCTCGGCGAGTGTCTCGGTGGGGTAGCGCCCTGCGGTGAGGAACTTGGTGTGCGCCCC
>JAJEIW010000009.1 GCA_022828045.1 Acidimicrobiia bacterium
GCGAGGGTGTGGAGGTAGGTGGAGCGGTGGCTGTACACCACGCCCTTGGGCTCGCCGGTAGTGCCGCTCGTGTAGCACATCGATGCCGCCTGGGCCTCGGCGGCAACGCGGAAGCCCGCCGGCGACGCCGCCGAGATCAGGTCCTCGTAGTCGACGATGCGCGCATCGTCGGGAATCTCGGGGGCCGCGTCGCTGCCGCCGGAGTCGTCCATCACGACGACGTGGCGGACCGTGCTCATGGTGTCGACCAGCGGCCACAGCAGCGGCAGCAGCGAACGGTCGGCGAAGACCACCTCGTCCTCGGCGTGGTTGGCGATGTAGGTGACCTGCTCGGGGAACAGCCGGATATTCAGCGTGTGCAGCACCCGGCCCGAGCACGGTGCGGCGAAGTACAGCTCGAGGTGACGGTCGGTGTTCCACGCAAACGTGGCCACTCGCCCGTCTGGCGAGATGCCCAGATCGTCCAGTGCGCCGCCGAGCAGCCTGGTGCGTTCGGCCCAGCGCCCGTAGTCGGTGCGCTCGATGCCCGTTGCGGTGGCCGTCACCAGCTCCTTGTCAGCGAACAGCGTCTCTGCGCGTTCGAACAGCGGATCAAGGGTGAGCGGCAGATCCATCATCGTCGAGTCCATGACGCCGCAGGTTAGAGGCCACAGCTCCGCGCCTCAGGGGGCCATGCCGGGCAGGAACTGGCGCTAGTGCGTAGCCTCGACCGAGGTGGCTGACGACAGCGGGGGCGACACATCGGAGGCCGATGCCGCCACCGCACATCCCGCATCTGCTGGCCCGGCGATCAGCGATGCCGACCGTCGCCGGATGCAGCTGCTGGCAGCGGTGCCCGTGGGCTTCGCTCTGGCTGCCTATGCCGGGCAGATCTTCTTCGCTGCCCTCATCGCGCGCGCACCGCTGCTGCTGCTGGCGCTCAACGCCACTGACCCCGTCCTGATCGGCGTGGCCCATCAGGCCCCGCTGTGGGCGTTCATGGCCATCGGGCTGACCCGGCTGTTCATCACCGACCCGTTCCTGTACCGGCTCGGCTGCGACTACGGCCCGAATGCGAAGGCCTATCTCGCTGCAGAGCTGGGACCCCGCAGCCGCGTCATCCGCACCATGGACTGGCTGGAGCGATGGTTCCCTCGAGCAGGCTGGCTGCTGCTGTTCGCCATTCCCGGCTACCCGATGTGCCTGCTGTCGGGGATCGCGCGCATGCGCCAGATGCCCTTTGTTGTAGTGAATCTGGCGGGCACATTCACTCGCTTGGCACTGGTGTGGTGGGTTGCCGATCTGTTCTCGGGCCCGCTCGGTGCGGTCATCAGGTTCGTCAACCGTTACTCGATCCCCTTCACCGTGGCCATGTTCGTGATCGTCGCCCTGCAGACCGCCCGCAACCAGTACCGCAATGCGACTGCGGCGCGCGAGCAGGCCCAGCGAGAGCAGGCCGTCGACGAGCCGCGCCCGGTCGACGCCGCGCCGGAGGACACCTGAGCACCCCGAGATGAGGGGGTCTCCGACAGCCCAGCGGGGCCTCGGTACTCTCGCTGTGGTGAGTCCCAGCGGCAACGGGAACGACGATCCTCCGAGCGCCTCCTCGCAGGGCGCGTCGAAATCCAAGACAGCCGACGCGTCCCGCAGCGCGGTCGGGCAGGTCGTGCGCAACGCCCTCGACGGCAGGTCCCGAGAGCTTGTCGCGCTGGCACTGTTCGCGCTTGCGATCATCTGCGCACTGGGCCTGCTGGGCGACCGTGCCGGCGTTGTCGGGCGGCTGCTCGATGCCGCGCTGGCCGTGCTGCTCGGTGTCTTCCGCTATGTCGTGCCGATCCTGCTCATCTGGATCGGCGTGGCGCTTGCACGCCTGAGCCGGTCGGAGCACAGCGGTCGCTCCGCATTCGGGTTGAGCGTGCTGACTGTCTCCTTCGCTGCGGCGGCTCACCTGTCCGGCTCCGCCGACGGATTCGGATCGCTGGACAACCTGCGCGACAGCGGGGGAGTGCTGGGCGCCGCGGTGGCCGAGCCGCTGCGTCGCCTGATCGACGACCCGGCGACGTGGGCAGTGCTGCTGCTCGTCATGCTCTTCGCTGTGATGGTCGTCGCCAACATCGGGCTCGGTCAGCTCTTGCGCTGGATGTGGACCGGCCTGTCGGCGTTGGGCCGCACGGTGGGCGGGCAGATGTCACGAGGGGCGCGCAGCCTGCAGCGTGTCGGCGACGACCCCGAGCCGCCCTCCTTCAGTGCTGAGCACTACGACCCCGAAACCGGCGAAGCCGACGACGTGCCAGATGGCACTCCGCCCGAGCTTGCACCAGGTCAGGTTCCGGGGCTCGACCCCGCAACTGCTGAGATGGAGGGTGCCGAGTTCGAGCCCTTGCCACCGAAGTTCATCGAGCCGCCCGGCGGCGAGGTCGTGCCGGCACCGGTGCCGCCCGCTCGCGCTGCGGGGGGCGGAACCCAGCGACCTCGCTGGAAACTGCCGCCCAAGTCGGTGCTGAAGCGCAGCGGCACACAGCAGTTCGACCGGGCGCAGCTCTCGGCGAGGGCGACGGCGCTGGTGGAGGCTCTCGCGAACCATGGCGTGGAAACCCAGGTGACCGGCTGGGAGCCCGGCCCGACCGTGACCCGCTACGAGCTCAAGCTGGGGTCGGGCGTGAAGGTGTCGCGCGTCACTGCCCTGCACAAGGACATCGCGTATGCCATGGCGGCCGCCGACGTCCGCATCCTGGCGCCGATCCCGGGGCGATCGGCGATCGGCGTGGAGGTCCCCAACAGCGACCGCCATCTCGTGGCCCTCGGCGACATCCTGGCGTCGAAGGCGGCGGCCGGCGCGATGCACCCGCTCGAGGTGGCGATGGGCAAGGACATCTCGGGCCGTGAGGTGATGCTCAACCTGGCCACCATGCCCCACGTGCTGATCGCCGGCGCGACCGGCGCAGGCAAGTCGTCGTGCATCAACTCGATCATCTCGTCGCTGCTGATGAGGTCCAGGCCCGATGAGGTGCGGATGATCCTCGTCGATCCCAAGCGGGTGGAGCTCGGGCAGTACGACGGCCTGCCGCACCTGCTGACGGCGGTGGTCACCGACCCGCGCAAGGCGGCCAATGCCCTCTCTTGGGCGGTCAAGGAGATGGAACGCCGCTACGACGTGCTGTCGGAGGCGGGTTTTCGCGACATCACCGGGTACAACGCGGCTGTGCTCGACGGGGCGCTGCACAGCGACGAGAGCGAGCTGCTGGGCAACGACCAGCCCCACGAGTCGATGCCCTTCATCGTCGTGGTCGTCGACGAGCTGAACGACCTCATGATGGTGGCGGCCCGCGATGTCGAGGAGTCCATCACACGGCTGGCTCAGATGGCCCGTGCCGTCGGCGTCCACCTCGTCGTTGCCACCCAGCGCCCGAGCGTGAATGTCATCACCGGGGTGATCAAGGCCAACATCCCCAGCCGGCTGGCGTTCGCCGTGTCCAGCCTGGCCGACAGCCGGGTCATCCTGGACCAGCCCGGCGCCGAGCGGCTGGTGGGCCAAGGCGACATGCTGCTGCTCTCGGCCAACTCCAGCACGCCGCGGCGCATCCAGGGAAGCTGGGTGAGCGAGTCCGAGATTGCGCACGTGGTCGCCCACTGGCGCCGCCAGGCGCCTGGCGTCAGCTACGTCGAAGGCGTCGATGGCTCTGGCGAATCAGACAGCACCAGCATCCTGCCGGGCGGCACCACCGGCGATGCCGACGACGACGAGCTGCTGCGCCAAGCCATGGTCATCGTGGTGGAGACCCAGCTCGGCTCCACCTCGATGCTGCAGCGCAAGCTGAAGGTGGGCTTCGCCCGGGCCGGACGGCTGATGGACCTGCTCGAGCAGCGAGGCGTGGTGGGTCCGTCGCAGGGCTCCAAGGCCCGCGATGTGCTGATGACGCCCGAGGAACTGTCGAACGCGCTGGGAGAGTGACGGCGATCGGCGCCGCTCGCCGCTGGCTCAGATGCCGACGCGGATCTGCAGGTTGCGGGGTCCGCGCACCTGAACGCCGCCCCATTCCACGCCGCCGTGACCGGCATCGGTGGCGAGCTCGAAGTTCGGGAACCGGGCCAGCCACTCCTCGATGGCGACCTTCAGCTCCATGCGGGCCAGGTTCGAGCCCAGGCAGCGGTGTATTCCCAGCCCGAACGCGAAGTGGCGGTTCTCGGCCCGGTCGATGACGACCTCGTCGGGACGGTTGAACTTGGACGGATCGCGGTTGCCGGCGCCGAACGGCAGCAGCACTTTGTCGCCCTTGGCCACGGGGCAGCCGCCGATCTCTGCGTCGTCAGTGGCGGTGACGCGGGCCATGGTGACCGGGGAGTAGGCACGCAGGAACTCTTCGATGGCCGTGGGAATGAGCTCGGGCTCCGCCACGAGCCGCTCGCGGTCAGCGGGGTGCATGGCCAGGTGCATCAAGCTGGCCGAGATCGAGCTCCACGTGGTGTCGATTCCCGCCAGCAGCAACAGGAAGCTGGCGCCGGTGATGTGGTGGTTGGCCAGCGGGTCGCCGTTGGGCAGCTTCATGTCGAGCAGCTTCGACGGCAGGTCGTCCGCGCGTTCCTGGCGCCGCTCGTCGGTGAGCTCGCCGAAGTAGTGGAGCACCTCACGGGTCGCATTTGCCCGCCGGTCGAACTCGTCGCCCTTGGACTGCAGTACATCCACTGCCCAGCGGGTGAACTTGGGTTCGTCCGACTCGGGCAGTCCCAGGATGCGGGCTATGACCCGCACGGGGATGTGCTTGGAATACGTGTCGGCCGCATCCGTCACACCGCTGCGGCCCTCGTCAGCCCCGGTCTCTGCGGCAATGACGTCGATGCGTTCGCGAGCGATGCTGCGAGTGACCTCGACCATTTCCTCCACGGCCGTAGGACCGAAGAACGGCAGCAGCAGGCGGCGCGCGTCGGTGTGGAATGGCGGGTCTGAGGTGATCGGCGGGGCTGTGAGCAGCCCGACGCCCTCAGGCGTGGGCGCCACGGCGATGTCGCGGGAGCTGAAGCTCTCGGTGTCGTAGGCGACCGCTGCGATGTCGTCCCATGTCGTGGGCATCCAGTGCCCGTCATTGTGGGGACTGTGGGCGACGGGACATTCGGCGCGCAGCTCGTCCCAGACGTCGGCTGCGCCCTGGATGTACTCGTCGCTGTAGACGTCGAAGTCCCGCTCTGCAGAAGCGCTGTCGGTGTCGGCAGTCGTGCTCATGGCGGCTCCCTTGAGTGCCCGCGGGCGCGGTCCGAGGCGCTTCCCAGCGTAGGCGACGGGTTCTACGCTGCGCCGTAGCAACTGAACAAGCACGAGCGGCCGCTTCGGCAGGTTCGAGGGGGGCACATGTCGGCACAGGCAGGTCATGGAGCACACGCGTCGGTTGAGGCAGCGCAGCTCAGCGAGGTGGCCCCGGGCGTGTACAGCTACGTGCAGCCGGATGGCACGTGGTTCATCAACAACATGGGTTTCGTCGTCGGTTCCAGCGCTGTGGTGTCGATCGACACCACCTCGACGGAGCGCCGCAACCGGGCGTACCTGGAGGCCATGGCGTCGGTGACGTCGAACCCCGTGAGGGTTGTGGTCAACACGCATCATCACGCCGACCACACCCACGGCAACTACCAGTTCACCGATGCCACGATCATCTCGCACGCCAAGTGCCGTGAGGTCATGGTGGCCGCCGGCATCCCCGACTACAGCGCTGTCTTCCCCGGCGTCGAGTGGGGGGACCTGCAGTTCCGGGCGCCTGACGTGACCTTCGAGGGCTCGATGGTGCTGCATCTCGACGACCGTCGGATCGAACTGTCGGACCTGGGCTTCGTGGCCCACACCGACGGCGACATCGTGGCGTGGCTGCCCGATTGCCGGGTGCTGTTCTGCGGCGACCTGATCTTCCACGGCGGCACGCCGTTCGCGCTGTTCGGATCGGTGTCCGGGACGATCCAGGCGATGGATGTCATCGAGAGCTTCGGAGCCAACGTGGTCGTGCCGGGCCACGGCCCCCACTTCGGCGGCGACGACATCGCTCGCGTGCTCGACGAGCAGCGC
>JAJEIW010000014.1 GCA_022828045.1 Acidimicrobiia bacterium
GCCTTGGTCAGAGCGCGCATGATGAAACCGGCCTCCACGGTCGTCAGGTCAAGGACGACCCCACCAATACACCGGGGAACCAGACGACCCGTGGACGGCCACCTATTGACGCGGCCTCATAGTAGGCGCTTGGCTCCTCAGCTCTGTAGCCGCGTGAACGAGTCGCCGAGGTGGTTCTCGATGATCTTGGCCACAGGAAGAGCGTCGAACATGTGCATCAGAGAGTGGTGGATGCTCAGCACGGCGTCCTGCAAGGGCTGTGATTCCTCGAGGTCGTCGATCTCGACCCCTTGGTCCCGTGCTAGGTCGCGGCCTATTCCTCTGCCGTGCGAGTGGTGTTTGTCGTAGCTGGCAAACCAATCGGCAGTATCTGCTGCCGCCTGCGGTCTGCCACGGAGCATCCATTGTCCGAGCCAGTTCTTCACGAGTTCTCGAGCGAGCTCTTCGGCAGATTCGCACTGCTCGAGGAGGGCGGTGCCGTAGCGCTCCAGAATCGGCCGCCACGCAGCTGCCGACGATGGGTTCTGAATGATGTCAGCGCGAGCCTTGGCGAATTGGCGCCGCGGCGCGCCCGCCGGTGCCAGCCGGATCTGATTGCCGAGCGGTTGGGGGATCTGCGGGTCGATCGGACCCAGCTGCGAATGCGACGCCATGACCACTCGGTCGCTGGCCAAGGCAATCATTGTCCCTGCCGACATCGCCGCAACGGGCACGAACACTCGAAGCTCGCCGCTGAACTTGTGTCGCAGGTATTCCACGATCCGCTCGGCTGCATTGGCGTCGCCACCCGGGGTGTGCAGCACCAAGTCGAGGTCACGGCCCCTCAGGCCGTTGACGGCTGTCATGAAGCCATGGATGTCGTCGAGCGAGATGGCTGCGCGGTTTCCGGCGCGGGACGTGCCCATCCAGTTGCCGTAGTAGAGAATCGTCGCCCGCCCGGTCTGTTGGTGCATCTCTGCCAAGTAGCGCCGACGAACACCGTCATAGTCGGGGATGCCGGCAGCATCGGCAGCCGATGCATTCAACTCCTGCTGAATCTCAGCCCAATTGGGCATCAGCTAGTCGGATGTTGAGCTGCTGGTGTGGCTGGCAGCGTCAATCTGCTGCGTCTGCACAGGACGCGTGTAGCGCCAAAAGCGCATCGCTTCGGCAACGCCCGGCTTCGGCAGCGACTGCTCCAGAACGCGGTCCGCCGTCTGAGCCTGTTGGTTCTGTTCCTCAGTCACAGCCGCTCCTCGCCGTAGCAGAAACGTTACCGCGCTCTCTCGAAGACAAGCATCACGATTTCCAGCGGCGTGCTGCGCGGCGAGCGGGTAGCGCTCATCGCTGAGGGCGGGTGCAGTAGATCGAGCGTAACCCGTAGCTTCTCGACCTATGGATGTGACGGCCGGATTGGTGCGCCCTGTCGAGGTCGAGGCACGCGGGCAATATCGTCTCTGGCTGCGATTCTCCGACGGCGTGGAGGGCGAGGTGGACGTGTCCGACTTCGCTGGGCAAGGCGTGTTCGCCGCTTGGCAGGAGACGGCATTCTTCGATTCGGTCCGCATCGACGAGACGCGCGCAGTCTGCTGGGGCGATGCCATCGATCTGTGCCCAGATGCGCTGTACCTGCGCCTCACCGGCATGGCACCCGAGACCTTGCCGGATTTACATGTCTGACAGTTAGACATGTAAATCGCCTTGTCACACAGTGGTTCGCTCTTGCCTGCGCAGTGAAGCCGTCGTTGCCAACGGTCTTCTTCAGTACCAGGGACGCCGACGGTGGATGGTGTCGCGATCAGCGCAGGTGGGAGCGGGGGACCGCGCGGCAGGCAGGGTCGACGGCGTGGAGGTCCGGTACGAGGCCGGAGGCCAATACGTCGAAGACGGTCCGATTGCTTGTGGCGGCGATCAGCAGCGCTTCGGCAGTGTTCTCGCCCCGCCGTCGAGGATGTTGAGGTCTGGCAGGACTTGCGTCGCGATGGTCCCGAAACGCGTCCTCGTCGACGGGCTGCTCGTCAGGATTCTGACAAGCGCGTGAGGACTCGCGTTGGCTGATTTGTGCTGACGGCGTTGAGGTCGCCCGGAATGTCGTTGGCGAGACAGCTGAAGATGGCCCGGTTGGATGGCGTCGAGACCGAGATACTGATTGGGGGGGGAGGGGAGGGATCATCGCCGTCGCGTGGGAACATGGCCGCGATGGTCTTGACGCTGGAGAGGATGCGATCGTCTTCGTAGAGCCAGAGCTGCTGGAACGGTCGGTAGAGGACCGGTCGGATTCGATCCTCGTCGAACTCGATCCGTTTGTTTGTCTTGACAGCTTGGCGAAGGCGAGCGTGCCACTTGATGTCCTCGGCCTCATCTTCCGCAATGGCGACATCAAGAGGAACCCTCCGCTCATGGATGGCGCGGCGCGTACGTTCGTAGACGGCGATGAATGCACGCATACGGCCCGCTAGATCGTCGCGACTGAACGAGTAGACGTAGGTGTCGCAGTTCGTGGTGAGGCCGAGAGCGTGATGGCTGACGGCTACCTCGTCTTGACCGTCGCGTGAGAGGGCGCAGAGGGGGATGGGCAGTTCCTCGAAGGCGTTGTCGGTGAGGTCGACCCAGTCGTGAGCGGGGTTGACTGGTACGTCCTCGAAACTGTCCCAGAACGTGTCGGTGCCGGGTGCGAGGGACTCGATCCATTCGAACTTGGCGGTGCGGTTCTGGTACTCGGGGACAGCTGCGTAGTGAAGCTGGGCCGACCCTTCCGTCCTCGGCGCGTCGGGGTTGCTCACCAAAAACGTGATCTGCACGCCATTACGTGAGCCGCCGCCGAACAACTTGTCGCCTTCGCGTTCGAACTCCTCACCTTGCTTGTAGGCGTCGCCGCGCAGGTTGACGACATAGATGTCGCTGAACTCGTCCCGAAGGGCGGCGCGCATGCCTGCCAGAGATGTTCCGGTTGCGAGCGAGTTGGGGTGTACGAAGGCAATAACGCCTGGCGTCTCCGGGCGACGCCTCGGTGCCGTCGGCAGAGGATCGCCCACCCGGTCGGATGCCCAGCGGATGGCTTCGACGTAGAGGTTCCCTCCGGACTTGCCGCTGCCCTGCCCGGTGACCTCGCGGTGACGCTTGCCGTAGGTGTCGCGGACTCGCTGCTCGATCTCCGGGTAGCCGATGTTGGGGTTGTCGTCGTTCGCCCTCTTCTGGCCAGCGGACCACGGGGGATTGCTGATGATGACGCGGATCGGCAGCTGGTTTTGCATCTGCGCGATCAGTGTGTTGTCGTCGGTGTCTTCGAGGCGACCGCTGCTGGGCGCGTCGTTCTGCAGGAACGTGTCGCCGTACACGATGTTCTCGAACTGCTGGAACTGACCGTCCTCGAAGCCCTCGCGGCTCTCCATGCCGGCTTCGATCTTGAGCGCAGCAACGTAGTAGGCGAGCAGCACCAGTTCGGTGGCGTGCAGCTCGTGGCGGTACTTGCGCGCCAAGTCCTCGTCTCGGATGATCGGTCGGCCTTCGGCATCGGTGATCGTGCAGATCTGATGGATGAAGGTGCCGGTGCCCACGAACGGGTCCAAGATGTGGACGCCCTCTGCGGTGAGGCCTTTGCCGAAGTGCTTGCGGCAGATCGCGTCGGCAGCGCGCACCATGAAATCGACTATCTCGACCGGGGTGTAGACAATTCCGAGCCGCTTGGTGACGTCTTCCATCGCATGAGCGAAGAAGCCGTCGTAGATCTGACGCATCAGATCCACCTTCTGCGCCGGCGTGATGTCGTCGGACAGCATTGAACGCATCGTGCGGTAAGCCCGCGTGAGCGGTGCCAGCTCTGCGCCGAACACCTGCTCAGCCAGGTCGAACCCGGCCAGATCAGCGGCATTGTCGGCGTCGATGTGGCCGCTGTGCTGTGCGAGCGCTGCGAGCAGGCGATCCATGGCCTTGCTCATCGGATTCTCTTTGGCGAAGCCCGAGTCGGCGAACAGCGCATCGAAGATCGGGATGGTCACCACATGCTGGGCAACCATCTCCTGCGCGTCCTGGTAGGTAATCCGTTCGCCTGCGGTCTCTCGGATCGCCGTCAGAAACGTCTCGAACTCCTGCTTCGCCTCGACCGGTGCCAGCAGCTCGCCGGAAAGGCGGTGGCGAACTTGGTCGCAGACCTTGGCAGCGTTCTTGCCCCATGTGGGCCACATCTGCCGGTCACCACAGAGATCGACCATCTTGGAGAACACCTCGCGTTCGAGGCGCTGCTTGATCTGCAGATCGAGCGTCAATTGCTCCACGGACGGATCGGTGTCGTCGGAGTCTCCTCCGTCGCCGCCATCATCGGGGGCGATGACGTCGATCGGGGGTTTCGTGCTGACGCCGTTCAGCCAGTGATCCACCCGGTCGTCGTGGGAGCGCAGTGCCCGCACCACCTCCCACACGGTGGAGAAATCCGAGCCCGCCAGCACTTCCTCGCTCGTCATCTCGCTGCCCTCGGGCACGACGACAGGGATCACGATGTAGCCCAGCTCCTTGCCTTCGGCCCGGCGGATGGCGCGTCCCACGGCCTGGGTGATGTCGATGGTCGACTTGCGCGGGTCCATGAACACCACTGCGTCGAGCGCTGGTACATCGACACCTTCCGAAAGCACCTTGGCGTTGGCAAGCACTCGACAGGCGACACCCTGCTGATCAGCTTCGGTGTTTGAATCCGTGACTTGAGGCAGGGCTCGCGCTTCGCGGGCGGCACGTAGCCAAGACAGTTGACGGGCACGCACATCGGCTCGAGTCGTTCCGTCCATGTGGTCGGTCTCGATTCGCAGAATCGACCGCGCTTCGCCCTCGCCCCGGCTCTTGGCGCGCAGATCGTCAGAGATGGCGCTCAGGAGGCTGTGGTCGCTGCCCAGCAGCTCGGCAAACTCGCCTGGCGCTCCTACGAGCTTCGACTTCGCCACCGTGCTGGCGAACAGGATCGCCGAGCGCAGCGGGGCACCCGTTTCAAATTCGATCTGCCCCGACATCCTCCGCGGATCGCTGCGAACAGTCTTCGGGGCAGCGAGGGCATCCAGCACGCCGAGCAGCTTCGTGGCGTACCCCTCTGCCACCAGGCCGCCCCGCGCCGATGACTTCCTGCGGGCGTCCTCAGTGCGCAGCACTTCCACGTAGGCGTCGTCGAGGTCGTGGCTGCCTGCCCGTTTGCCAACCACTAGCACCCGGTAGTCGGTCAACAGACCTTGGTCGATGGCGTCACTGAAGGCCATCTGGAAGAACCTCGGGCCGTAGACCGCTTCGTCGTCCATGGAGTACGAATCGAGGTCGCGCCCGGCTTCCTCGCTCATCTTGGCTGCTTTGGCCTTCAGCCGAGGTGTGAACACCCGCGGTGTAGCTGTCATGTAGAGACGCCGCAGCGCTGGCAACCGGTTGTCGTCGTGAGCCAGCCTGAAGCCCGAGACATGGCCGGTCTTTGCAGCGGCGTCCTCGATCCCCGTCGTGCGGTGCGCCTCATCGAGCACAAACAGATCGAATGGCTCGAAGCCGTGCCCGCCGCGGCACATGGCCTGATTGGCCTGCTCGATGGCGTCTGCCACTACCGGCAGTGACTGATACGTCGTGAGCACCACACGCATTGCGTCGGCAGGTACCGGTCCGGCCAAGCGATGAGCGACCTCTGCGCGGTCGGTGCTGACGGGAATCTGCACACCAGCCAGCTCGTCTGCAGCGCCCTTGGGCAGCCGGCCGGTGCTCGGGTCGGAGCACACGCCGAGATAGTCGTGTGCGAGCGAACGGTTCTGTGCCCATTCGCGCATTGTCTGGCCCATCAGCGCGATCGACGGCACCGCGTACAGCACCGATCCGCCCCGACCGGCGTGCTCCTCAGCAGCCCACATGGCCACGAGCGACTTGCCCGTGCCGCAGGGCATGACGACCGTGCCGCGGCGGCTCTGCTGGAAGCCCTTGCTGATGTCGTTGAGGGCTTGGCGCTGATGCGGGAACGGTTGCTTCGGCTCGCTGTCCCACGTCACGGTTCCAGGATCCTCGAGGCCAGCGAGCCAATCGACTGGCCACGACTCAAGGTGTGCGAGGTCGATGAGCTTGGTGGCGCCCCTGATGAGCTTTGTGGCGGCGTGCTTCGGAACCCGGCCGGTTGTCACCAGGATCGACCCGCCCAAGTTGGAGCCGCCGAAGTCGGGGTTCAGCGCCACTGCAAGGAAGTCGTTGATCTTCTGAGTGGCGGTCTTGGAGTCTTCGTAAAACTTGCACTGAACGGCAACAAGGCCGCCGTTCGTGCGCCGTGCGACCAGATCAACGCCTATATCGACCCCATAGCCGCGCTGGGTTCGCTCGGGCCAGTCGTTCCAAAGCCAGACGTGCTCGAAGTCGAACTCGGGATTGACCTCGAACGCGGCCCGCATGACCTTTTCGAACAAGTGCCCTTTCTCCGACGAACTGAGCGCCCGTTCGCGGATCTGGCGAAACACCTCAGGCTCGAAGAGGTGTCCGTGCACCGCCGTGTCGGCATCGAAGAGCGTCATGACGCGAACTCCTCCTCGGCAGTGACCGTGCCGCTGGCTTCGAGCGACGGGGGCAGTGCGCCGATGATCTGTGCCGATTGCGCTCCGACCTGGGCGAGTCGGCGCAGATGCCGGATGAGGTTGAACGGCTCGTCCGCCCACACGTGCCAGCGGTTCGGGTCGTCGACGATGCCGGATGGTTTGTCATGCTTGACGGCCAGCGTCGTGACCGCCCATTCGAGCGGTGAGCGGCCCGACACCGTGTACTCGTGACACTCGGGTGGAATGTCGACCAGACGACAGCGCTCATTCACATGAAGAACGGACCGGTCGTCGCGTTTCTTGCTGCCCTCGGAACGTCCCCACAGCATCCGGGTGTGGATCCGGTAGGCGTCCGCCTCGTGCTGGCCGTCGCTGACCTCGCCGTCCACGACGCAGGCGAGCGGCAACTCAGCACAGGACTCGTAGCCGATGTGCAGATCCATGAGGTCTCGACCTGCCGCCCGAAACGCCTCAAAGTCGGGGGCGAGCGGCAGGCGGGGAAGGCTGCGCTGGAGATCGTGCCGAAAGCGCTCGCGCCAGTCAGGCGCGTGCATCACCCCGTAGAGGTACTCCCAGATGTCATCTTTCGAGATGTGTGCTCCGTAGCGGTCTTGAAACCGCCCCAGACACCAATCAGTGACGTTGTCCCGCCATTCCGGTGCTGCCGTCGCAAACAGCGAATCCGAAGTTGGGGGGGGGGGGTCATGGCGTAGAGACCGTAGCTGACAGGCAGGCCTACGTGGGCGGCCGACATGAGCCGCAACAAGTCAGCGATGCGCCGCCGGGCCGGCGACCCGGTGTCGCGCCTCGCTCTCTGATTCAGTATTGGGGCTGGTCGGCTTCGACGATGGCGGTAACTGTCTTGCGTCCGAGTCCGGATGCCTCTGCAAGCTGACGCAGCGAGGCACCCGATTCGTGAGCCACCCGGATCATGTCGTCGCGCATCTCCGCTTCCTTGTGTGCTCGCTCGGCGCTGAGACCAACCACAGCCAGTGCTGCCGCGACCTCACCGTCGAGCTTCCCGCGGTACTTGTTCATTGCCGCCCGGGCGGCTGACACGTCGGCGTCGGTGTAGCTCATCGGATCACCCCGCAGTTCCGTCGCGAGCTTGTCTCGAATCGACGTCATGGTCGCCGACCGAAGCTATGTGTCGTGTCGCGTTTCACGCGGTGAGTCGTGCGAACTCCGCACAGGCCTTCACTCGGGTCACGCTGAGGTTGAAACCCCGTGCGACTTCCTCGGGAGGATCTTCCTTGAGGCTGGCGACGATGGACTTGACCGGAATCCTGGTGCCCGCCACCACTGGGGCGCCGAAGCAGATGCGCGGGTTGATCTCGATCCACTGGGCGACATCCCACGATGCCGCACGCCCGTCAATGAACTGGATTTCCTCGGCGAACGTCTTGATGGCTGAGGTGATGGCCCGTTGTCCCTTGCGGCTCCCGACGATTTCCTCTGCATGCCCTTGGAACTCAATCCAGACGCTGTGCCCGTCGGTGTAGAAGGACTCGTGGGCCAGCGGGTGATGGATGTGGGGAAACCGTTCGCGCATGCCGTCGAGCACTCGACGGACCCTTTGAAGCGAAGCGCCTCGGTCGCGGAATCGGCAGACCATTTCCAAGCCGATGAGATCGAGGAAGCCGATCGTCGCTGTGGCGCTCTGGTCAGGCGTGGGTGGCCTGACGACCGTCATCCAGCGACGAATTTGGGCACGCGAAACATCGCGGTCTCGCTCCACAATCTGCGCCACTTGGGGAAACGAGTAGATGCCCGCCCCGATCGCTGAACCAGCTGCGACTTCGCTCTCGCCATGCTTCTTCGCCGTCACATCTCCTCCGCTCGACTCCAGCCTAAGTGGCCTGCCACACGCCTGTCGATGCTCGGCGCAAGTGCGATGACAACGCTGGGCAGCGATGACAATGGGGCGATTGGCCGTTGCGGAGCAACCCTGTTCAGCGGAGGTGGGAGGGGCGGGGGTCGGCTAGGCGGCCGAGGGGGGACTGGGCTCGCAGGCCGCCGTCGACCACGATGGCTTCGCCGGTGACGAACGACGACTCGTCGCTGGCCAGCCAGACGGCCACGCTGGCGATCTCATCGGGATGGCCGAGACGGCGCAAGGCGTGCGCTGCCAGGTTGCGTTCGAGCGCGGCCGGCTCCTGCATCATGCGTTGCACAGGCGGCGTCTGGATGGTGCCGGGGCGGATGGTGCCAGCGTTGCTGTAGAGCACGTCGAGGCCGCCCCAGCGGTCCACGGCCGCGGCCACCATCGCCTCGACGTCGTCGGGCTCGGCGACGTCGGCGCCGAAACCGTGCGCTTCGCCGCCGGCTTCCATGATCGATTCGGCAACGCCCTCGGCTCGTTCACGGCGGATGTCGACCACCAGCACCGACGCACCTTCGGCGGCGAAGCGGTGCGCGCTGGCTTCGCCGATGCCCGATGCGCCTCCCGTGACGATGGCGACTTTGTCCTTGAACAGCATGCGATTCCCTTCCTCGTCGGACTCCGGCAGTGCCGGCTCTCCACACCGGTGCGGCGCATCGACACTACGACGCCGCCCCTGACTACGTCGGGCCTCGTCTCGCCAACGTGGCTACGTTGTGGCGGCTGGTCAGATCGTCCCGATGCGGGCCGACACAGGGGAGGGCTCGATGGCGAGCGAAGCGTTCTACAGGATCCG
>JAJEIW010000242.1 GCA_022828045.1 Acidimicrobiia bacterium
CGCACCGATCGCCATGCTCAGCAGGCCCATCGCACGGCCCCGCATCTCCTCTGACACTGTCGTGAGCACCAGGGTCGACTGCGTGGCAGCGAAGAGCCCGCTGCCGCAACTGGCGACGTACAGCGTGATCACGGCGATCAGCACATTCGGCGACAGCGCCCACACGATGAGCATCGCCATCGCCACGAACACGCCTAGTGAGTAGGCGATCCCCCAGCGACCATCGCCCCACTTGGCGGTGACCAACGATCCGGTGATCATGCCGAAGCCGGTCATCGAGCCGATGATCCCGATCTGCGATGCCGTGGCGTTGACCTGGTCGCCGATGAGCTGGACGGCCGGGAAGTAGGCGAACATGAAGAAGTTCGCCATCACGGTGACACCCAGGATGCTGAGCAAGCTGCGATTGGTCCGCGCCAGACGCAATCCGTCACGCAACTCGGTAAGCGGCGATGTTCGCCGGGGCTGGCCGGAGGCTGTCGCATCTGGCGAGGAGTCATCGATCATCTCGTGCGGCACCGTGCCCGAGGGCACCAGTTCGAACACCCGCTCGGCCATCGACCGGGCCCAGCGCGGGTGAGCCAGTCGCAATCCGGCCAGCCCAAGGTCGGCACGGCTGCGCTCGGTCATGCGTTGCGACTGGGCGGGCATCGAAGGGGGCACGTGCGGTACCCACATGAGGAGCACCAAGCCGAGGCCCAGCATGGCGGCCACCCCCAGGAAGGCAGCCCCTACCCCAGCCCGGTCAGCAACTGCGCCACTCAGCAGCTGCCCCGCCGCTACGCCTGAGGCGAGCGCCATCGTCTCCCACGCCATTGCCTTGTGCAGCCGATGCGGCCCCACGATGTCGAGCACCAGAGCTCGACGGCTGGTCATGTCCACCACCCAGCCGATGCCCGCGAACAACAAGAACGGATACAGCAGCGCGATGCCCAGTTGCCCAGCCCGCTCGGCCAGCCCTACCACGGCCACGAACGGCACCAGAAGCGCTGTCTGCAATCGCACGGTGCGCCGCCGGTCGAAGCGATCCGAGATCACCCCGCCGATGGCCCCGCCGAGCAGCAGAGGCGCCCACATGATGGCCCCAGTCAGCTGCACCATCCGTGGCGAGCCGGTGATCTGGTTGACGTGATAGCTCGCAAGGAACGCGATCGCCCAGCGTCCCCAGTGCCAGCACAGCCCGCTGAACCACAGCGGGGCGAAGCCGCGGGCCGAGAATGCACCGCCGCCGCGGACCTCGGGCTCAAGGCGCGGCGCCTCAGCGGCCACCGCCCCCCTGCGCATCAGCGCGGCATCCTACGAGGGCGCGCTGGTCGGCGTATCTTCCTCTGACCGCTGACAGATCAGGCGGGAACTCCGGATGCCGGGGCGACGGTCACCGGCACGCCATTGACGGCGGCGTTGCCCGACGGGACATCCACGAAATCGGGCGGGACGAGCACGTTGTAGTTGACACCGGCGTACCTGCTCGCCACTGATTGGCGGGTGCCCGGCTTGTCGTGCCCCCAGCCGTGGGGCAGCGACACGACGCCCGGGTACATCTGATCGCTGACTTCCACAGGCACCTCGACGGCACCGCTGGACGACGAGACCCGGGCCAGCTCTCCGTCGGTCACGCCTGCGTTCGCGGCATCGTCGGGATGGATGAGCAGCGTGCAGCGATCCTTGCCGCGCACCAAAACCTCGACGTTGTGCATCCACGAGTTGTTCGAGCGCACATGGCGCCGGCTGGTGAGTACCAGCGATGCGTCGGACCGTTCAAGGCTCGCCTCCAAGCGCTCGACATCGGAGGTGATGCGCCCAGGCGCCAGGTCGATCTTGCCGTCGGGGTTCACCACGATGTCGTCGACTTGGGGGACCATCGGACCCATGTCGAGCCCGTTCGGCAGCTCCTTGAGCTTGTCGAGGTTCAAGCCGTCGGGATTCTCGCCGTAGCGATCGCCCCACGGACCGGTGCGGATGGCCAGATCGTTCAGCCGCTCGGGCCCGGGTTCGGGCGATGCCTCCAGCGCCATCGCCGGGTCTACGCCGGCCAGCTCAGCGAGCGCCGAGAAGTAGAGGTCGTCGAACTCAGCCGCATTCACGTCTCCCATGCCAGCACACATTGCTCCGAGCCGGGTGAGGATCTCCCATTCGTCGGGTCGGTCGTCGGCAGGCGGGAACAGCGGGGGCGCATATTTCGCCGCAGAGCGCTTGGCCCAGCCCCACAGCATCTCGGAGTAGAAGTGCTGTTCCAGCGCGGCCAGCCCCGGCAAGACGACGTGGGCGTGGCGGGAGGTCTCGTTCAGCGCATTGTCCACGGAGATCATCGCCTCCAGCAGCGGCAGTGCCCCATCGAGGCGCTCGGAATTGGGGGCCGACAGCACCGGGTTGCCGCCCACCACGATCAACCCTTTGAGCTGCCCCTCGCCGGGCGTGTCGATCTCCTCTGCGAGGCACCCCATCGGGAACTGGCCGAGCACCTCGGGAATGTCGCGAACCCTGCTCCGCCAGCGGTCGAACCCGCCCTCGAAGCCCCAGTCCTGCTGCAGCATCGACCACGCCACCGGCTTCGCCCACATCATCCCGCCGACCGCGTCCAGGTTGCCGGTGAGCGCGCAGATGACATCAGGCAGCCACGACGCCAGCGTGCCGAACTCCTGATTGCAGGTGCCGATGCGGGCGTACCACACAGCGCGCTCGGCGGCGGCGAACTCGCGCGCGAGGGTGCGGATCGTCCCGGCGTCCGCACCGCATGCGTCGGCCACCCGCTCCGGCGGGAACTCAGCAGCAATGGCCCGCACCTCGTCCACACCCTTGAGCCGATCAGCCAGGTGGCCCAGCCGCACGAGCCCTTCGTCGAACAGCACGTTCACTACGGCGAGCTGCAGCAGCGCATCGGTGCCCGGCCGAACCGGCAGCCACTGGTCGGCATGGGCGCAGGTTTCGCTGCGGCGAGGGTCGATCACCACCACCTTGCCGCGCTCGCGCACCCCCTCCAGCGCACCCGGAACATCGGGGCAGCCCATAAAGCTGCCTTGGCTGGCGGACGGGTTGGCGCCCTGCACCACCATGAAATCGGTGCGGTCGATGTCGGGCACCGGGATGCGCCACGAGTGCCCGTACATCAGCTGACACGCCACGTTCTTGGACCACGTGTCGACGGTGCCAGACGAATACACCGTGGGTATCCCGGCGAGCTGCAGGAACATGCCGGCATAGCGGCTGATGGAGTAGTTGAAGCCGGTGGCGTTGCCGAGGTAGGCGGTGATCGCCTCGACGCCGTACCTGTCGCGCACGCCGCCGAGCAGCTCGGCGCAGCGCTCCAAGGCCGCATCCCAGCTGGCCTCGACCAGATCGCCGGCTGCGTCACGGACCAGCGGCCTGCGTACTCGATCGGGATCGGCGTACATGTGCCCGAGCACGGTGCCCTTGGGGCAGATGTAGCCCTTCGACCAGACATCTTCGCGATTCGGCCTGATCAGCTTCACTTCGCCGCCGGCGTGATGAACCTCGAGCCCGCACATCGCCTCACACAATGAGCAGCTTCGGATATGAATCTGGCGATCGGTCATGCGGGCCCTTTTCTCGCGGCGTGCCCGAGGTGCCCCGGGGTCTCCCGAGATTACGTCCCGAGCACAGCCGCCAGCTTGCTCTCACCGTCAACTGCCAAGCTGCCAGAGTGCCCGTGAGGGGAAGGCGGACCCGGAATGACGAGCAATCCGAACGAATCCGACGCCTCCCGTGTGACAGGCGTGGACGGCGCAGCCGGCGGATGGGTGATGGCCGCAGTGCTTCGCTCAGCGGCTGCCTCAGACCGCTGGCCGGCCCGCCGCACCCTGCGCTCGATGACCTGCTCGATGCCGCGGCAGCAGCCTGGACCGCCCGCCGAATCGCCGCAGGCCAGGCGGTCCGACTCGGCGCGGTCGACGGATGCATCGGGGCCGACACTGCCGGCTGCCCGCTGACCATCGTTGTGTGAACAACGGATGAACTCGGAGCCACTAATGGTCGTCGGTGCGGTCGCTCGTAGGCCACAGCCGCAGAGCCTCTTGCGGACCGTCCCACTCGAAGCGGAATTGCCGGAGGACATCAAGTCCGATCACCATGTCTTCACCCAAGTCGGGGACTCTGGCCGCTACGAGCGCGATCGGCTGCGTCTGGGTCCCTTCGGGACCGGCGAACTGAAACTCAATTGCATGGCACGGGGCCATTGTGGATCCGAGCGCCGTGCGCAACTCGACCGAGTGAATGATGCCCAGTGAGAGCACATCCGCTATGGCTTCGCTGATGAGTGACATGGTCGTGCCGGTGTCGACAAGCCCTCTGCCCCGTACCCGCGGCGGCAGCGTCTGGTCCTCGAACATGTGCTCCTGACGGCCTAACGGGGTCAGCGACAGCTCGAATCCGACGCGCGCCCCGCTTGCCGAGACCTGTGCCTCGATCGGTGATCCCGATGCGGCCGGCTCGGTGTCAGATGCCTGCTGGCCGAATATAGATCGGCTCGTCAACCTTCACGACTCGCTTCACGCAGAAGCGTCGATGCTCGGGATCGAGATAGCCCGCGTTGATGGCGTCCCACTGGTCGTCGAAGACAGAGAGTTCCGGCACCAAGCGCGAACCTCGGTCGAGGAGGAGCGCCCAGCGGCCCTCATGCTCGACGACAATCCTTGCCCGGAGCCACTCGAACCGGCGCTCGAGCCGTATCAGTACCGGATCCAGCAACGGGTCCGGTGACATCCCTCCCAGACGAAGCTGCCGCGATTGATCCTCAGACGCGGGGTGCACCTCTGCATCTTCGCACAGGGGATCTCACGCTTACTCGGAATTATTGATCGACGGCTACTATCGAGGCGGTGACATCGACTGATCCGGCGCCTGCGCAGGCAGACGCCGGCACCGAGCCGCAGCCCGTCCTGACAGATGTCTGGCAGGGAGACGACGGCGCCGGCTTCGACGCTGAGCGCAGCAACGTCAAGATCTGCCGCAACGCGCGCCATTTCACCTTCGACGGCTTTGCTGAAGGCGACGAGGACATCGCCACGTCGTGGCGGAAGCTGCTCGAACGCGAGGGCAAATCATCCCCCGACGGCACCTCAGTGCGCGACCTGGTCCTCGGTCCCACATCGAGCGACTGAGGCCAGCGGCGTTCCGGGCTCCAACGGTGAGCGACCAGCCCCGCAACGAGACACCGGCGAGCGTTGCCGACCTCCAGGCACAGCTTCGCTCCGCCGGCTACCTCGCGAGCCGAGGCCTGGCCACCGCAACGCTCATCGGGATGCGGTTGGGCCGGCCGATCCTGCTCGAAGGCGAGGTCGGAGTCGGCAAGACCGAGATGGCCAAGTGCCTCGCGCAGATCGGCGGGCGGGAGCTGATCCGCCTGCAGTGCTACGAGGGCATCGACACCTACCAAGCGCTCTACGAGTGGGACTACGCGCGGCAGATGCTGCACGTCAGGGCGCTGTCGGAGAGCGAGCTGACCGACGCCGAGGCCGTCAGCGGGCTGTACGGCCCTGAATTCCTCATCGAGCGGCCGCTGCTGTCGGCGATCAAGGCCGGCATCAGTGCGGTGCTGCTGATCGACGAGGTCGACCGTGCCGACGACGAATTCGAGGCCTTCCTGCTGGAGCTGCTGTCGGACTTCCAGATCACGATTCCCGAGATCGGCACCGTCACCGCGGACAGCCGGCCGATGGTGGTGCTGACCTCGAATCGCACA
>JAJEIW010000141.1 GCA_022828045.1 Acidimicrobiia bacterium
GGTCGAAGCGGGTGAACTCAGATTCGGGCCCGGAGGTGGGAGGGTGGACCAGGTGATGCGCCAGATCCCCGATCATTTCCACGCCCATTACCGCGACGCCGATTGGATGTCCCGCCGCTGGATGGAGCCGCCGAGCCGCTATACCGGCGTCGGCACGCAGCGGGAGACCCGATGAACAGCCGTACCGAGCCTGCTGGGGTCGGCATGAGGGGCGCGCGGCCGGATGTAGTCGGCCGCGACGCTGCGCTTGGCGGTGGTCGCATTCGGCGGCTCGCCCAGGTGCGGGCGATGCGGGAGCTGGTCGCGCTGGCGCTCGTTGTCGCGCTCGGATTGGCGGCCTGCGGCGGCAGCGGCGCGACGGAGGCCGATCTGGAGCGGCTCGTGCTGGCGTTCGAGAGCGCCGACGTGACGCTCGGGAGCGAAGTGTTCAGTGACAGCTGCTCGGTGTGCCACGGCAGCGACGGCAGCGGCGGCGTGGGCGCAGCTCTCGGTGGCGTCGACGAACGCCTGACCGTTCGCAGCCACCTGGCGGTGGTGTGGACTGGCCGAGGCTCGATGCCCCCGTTCAGCGGCATCCTGACCGACGCCGAGATCGCCGCCGTGGTGGCCTACCAGCGGAGCACCTTCGGCGACGAGTGAGCCCGCGACCGCCTCCCGTCAACCCTCGATTTGCCCATGATGCAGTCGGCCTCTCGGCGCGGGTGAGCGGTAGCGTCGCCCCAGTGAGCGAGTCTGATTTCCCGAGTCCCGACGAGCTGCTGCCGCACCGCGCGCCGTTCTTGCTGCTGGATGAGATCGTCGAGCTCCAGCCCGGCGAGCGCTGTGTCGCCCTGTGGCGTCTGACCGGCGACGAAACGTTCTTCGCCGGTCACTTCCCAGGCCGCCCGACGCTGCCCGGCGTGTTGATGGTCGAAGCCATCGCCCAGACAGCGGGGCTCGCGGCCGCCGCGGCCTCCTCGCTCGAAGGCAAGCTGGCGCTCTTCGGCGGCATCGACAAGGCCCGTTTCCGTCGCCAGGTCACCCCAGGCGACACGCTGCGCCTGGAAGCCACGATCGATCGCCTCTCCGCCCGAGCCGGCAGAGCCTCGGGGACAGCCAGCGTCGAAGGCCAAATGGCCTGCGAAGCCTCAATGATGTTCTTGATAGCCGACGCCAACACCGTCGACTGAGCCCGCCGTAAGGTCCTCCCGGTAGAGGCCCATCCAGCCGTTCTCAACCTCAACACTGAGTGAAATTGGCGCATTTGCGCAGGTCGCGCGAGGCTCTGGGGATGCTCCGTGAAGTCGGCGACGACTTCCAGGCTGACGCAGTTCGGCAGGGCACTGCATTCGAACGGCAGGCCAAGGCCTACTTGGGCGCGCTCGGGTTCAAGCTTCATGGAAGGCAGGAATTCACTGTCATCGGCTGTGAGGTCGATGACGTCGCCGAAGCACCCAATGGCGAGCTCGTGTACTTCGAGTACAAGGGCTCCTTCAAGGGACCGCGCCCGGGCATGCGCCGCACCGACACGGTGAAGAAGGCATTGCTGACGGGGTTTCTGCTGCGCTCGGTCGGCAACGACACGCCGTACTACGTGCTGACTTCACACCTGCCCAAGGGTGGAAGGGCACAACGCATGATCGACGCCGCGGTGGCAGCGAAGGCGCTATCGGGCGTGCTGCTGCTGAACGATCCGACGGCTAGCCAAGCACTCAAGGAGCGGTTCGGCTGGCCGACAGGTCCACGCATGGGACCGGGCAGAACCTGGCAGCCGACCCTGCCAATAGCCCGCCGTGCCTAGCAGGCACCTCAGCAACGCGTCCACATCAGCTAAGGCTTACATATCAACAGTTTTAACAGTAAGATATGTAAATGCTCTTACTGGGCCAAAGGCCGCTCTCGGCTTCGGATGCCGACAGCGAGCTCTTTGTGGACCGTAGCGACGAGCTGAAGCGGGTTTGCCGAGCCCTGGAACACGGCCTCAGCGCGTATGTCTACGGCCCGCCTGGGGTCGGCCGTACCTCGTTCCTGCGACAAGTTCAGCGTCGAGTCAAGGCAGCACAGTACGTGCGCCTCGAAGACCTCGGCTCGCTTGAGGCTCGGCTCAACGAGATCGAGGGTGCGGTCATTGGGCAACGTACGCTGCAACGACGTCATTCAGTGGACTTGGGTCGACTGATGCCGCAGCTGACGCACACAGTTGAGACCGTCGAACTCGCTGCCAATCCGCTGAAGTACTTGCGCTCGGCCGCCAACGCAGCGAACAAGAGCGGTTCCTGCGTCGTCCTTGTCGACGACCTCAGCAGCAAGGACTGTCACGAGATGTTCGGACGCCTGCGCGATGACCTGTGGGAATTGCCGATGCAGTGGGTCGTGGCAACCACGTCTTCGCAGCTTGACCCGCCCGCCGACACGTTTTTTGACATCGTCGTTGAGCTCTTGCCGCTGGATCGCGACGGCCTGCACGAACTCGTGCGACGCCGCGCAGCGAGCGGGGACCGAGCCGAAAGAACACAGCTTCTGAACGCGGCTGCTACGGCACTAGAGACCATTGCACCGTGTACGCCGCGGCGGGCGCTCACGGTCCTTCGGGAGTTGTACCTGGCTGACGACGCAACGGAGGTGACGAGCGGTCTGTCGCGAATCGAGGACATTCGCGCGCGACTGAAGCCCACGGCGAACAAGGTGTTGGACGCACTCCTGGCACATGGACCGGCGCACGCCGGCGACGAGCGCCTGCTGGCGGAGGTCGGAGTGACTCGCAGCCGGATAGTGCAGGTGCTGGCCGAACTAGAGGCCGAGGGTGTGGTCGGCGCCGAGCGCGTCGGTCGTCGAAAGCTCTATGCAGCCGTCTCCGGCGGGAGTATCCAGGAAAAATCAGGCAAGGGATCGGCTTCGGATCGGCTGATATAGCGCCGTGAGCATCACCGTGGCCGGAACACAGAACAGGGATCGCCGCGTCGCCGCGATTGCTGGCTGCGCAAGGACGACCCAGCCGTGACGCTTCCGCTGCTGCAGTCGCTGCGCGACAGCTACGCGTTCGATGTCACACCGAAGTTCGACGACCTCGGCGTGTTTCACGTCCCGTTCGAGTCCATGGGCGATGGCGCTCCCGTGGAGACGCGAATGCACGAAGGCGTGCTGCGCGGCGAGCGGATAGCGCTCATCGCCGAAAGCGGGTGCGGCAAATCGAGCGTGATTTCCTTTCTCTTGGGTCCGACGGCAGAAGGGGTCTTCCCAGTGCGCGTGCCGGTCCACTCGTTGGGACACGAAGTGACGAATGCTGATCATGTGGCCGACATGGCGCTTGCGCAGCTTGCGCTCGACGCGACGACAGCGGTGACAGCCGACGGCATCGCTGGGAGCGCCAGCGGATCGCGACGTGAGCTGACCCGCTCCGCAGCGCGCATACGCCGCTTGGGTGCGCAAGCGCCTGCCGGCTTGCTCACTGGTGCGGTTGCCGAGGAGATCCGTCGACAGGAGTCGACGTCACAGCCGATTGGCTTGCCGGAGAAAGTCGAAGTCATCTTCCAGTGTCTGCAGCCGCTTCAGCAGGATGCGCTGATGCCCGTGTTCGTCTTCGACGACACCGACCGCTGGTCTGCGTCGCGCGAGGAGGAGATCGTCGAAGGGTTCTTCGGACGCGCGATCCGCTGGTTGACCGATCTACCCGCAGCTGTCATTGTCGCCACCCACACGCACTACCTCGATTCGGGGAGCGGCGGCGAGTCGCTGCTGCAGTTCCTCGACACCAGGGTGAAACTGCCGCGCTTGCCCTCGGCCGACCAGTTGGGACGCATTCTGATGGCTCGAGTCCGCGTGCATCTTGAGGGTGAAGGCCCGCACGCGGCTCCATCCGAGCTCGGTGACGTCGTGGCCGAGTCCGCCATCAACGCCCTCTTCGATCAGTATCGGGAAGGAGCATCTCTCCGCCGCGTGTTGCAACTCGCGCACATCGCTCTGGCCGAAGCGGCGGATGCCGGTGCTGGGCGGATCCTTGATCACCACATCTCGGCGGCAATACGAGCGTGACGCACGGCCGAAGCTCGCGAACACTGATCTCGCGAGGCGGGTGCGGTTCAGCGCTGGGGCGGGCCGGCTTCGACGATGGCCGTCACGGTTTTGCGCCCGAGTCCTGAAACATCGGCAAGCTGGCGCAGCGAGGCGCCTGACTCGTGAGCGACTCGGATCATGTCGTCGCGAATCTCGGCTTCCTTGAGTGCCCGCTCGGCGCTGAGACCAACGACCGCCAGCGCTGCGGCGACCTCGCCGTCGAGTTCCGCGCGGTACTTGTTCATTGCCGCTCGGGCGGCGGACACGTCAGCTTCGGTGTAGCTCATCGATCACCCCGCAGTTCGGTCACGAGCTTGTCTCGAATCGACATCAAGGTTGCGATCCGAGGAGACATGTCGCCAGTTGTCTCGGCGTCGTTGAGGTGAGCCAGCACCATGCCGAGCAGTTCCAAGGCTTCGATCCGTTCAAGCTCGACCTGAATCATCGGCCCAATCATAACCAGCAGTGGTCCGATCAGAACCACTGCTGGGCCGGAGGGGCTCGATCAGTTAGCTTCGCGGGCTATGGATGCGACGGCCGAATTGGTGCGCCCTGTCGAAGTCGAGGCACGCGGCCAATATCGTCTCTGGCTGCGATTCTCCGACGGCGTGGAGGATGAGGTGGACGTGTCCGGTCTCGCTGGGCGAGGCGTGTTCGCCGCTTGGCAGGACACGGCCTTCTTCGATTCGGTCCGCATCGACGAGACGCGCGCAGTCTGCTGGGGCGATGCCATCGACCTGTGCCCAGATGCGCTGTACCTGCGCATCACCGGAACGTCGCCCGAGCGCTACCTGCCCGGCTATTGAACAGTGAAGGCGGGTGTTCGCTCGGCGCGAATGGCCTCGACTTCAGCTGCGGCCATCTCCATCGCTTCCGCTTCCGAAAGCGCGTCGCTCGACAGAGCGTTCTGTTCGATCGCCGAGCCAACGTCTTGGCGCAATTGCTCCCAAGCATCGGCGCGGTCGACGCCGATTGCCTCGACAATCTGATGCCACGATGCGCCGACCGAAGCAGCGCGCCGGATCTCCGCATCGAGACACGAGATCTCGGTCTGGCGAACCGCCGAGTCCCGCAAGGCCGCCAAAGCCTGGGCGATCTCGTCACGCTGTCATCGTAGGCGTGGGGTCAAGCGTCTTGGAAGTGCGTTTTCGCCGGACATGCGCTACCCCTGTCGCGCATGCAATGCAGCCTTGGTAGGCGGTGGTCCTAGATGGTTAGTTCCAAGGGTTAGTGGTCGTATGGGGTGAGCGTGCGTGGGGGGCCGGGCCGGTGGGTGGTCTGGTTGTGCCAGATGGCGGCGGTGAGGGCGAGGAGCCGGGTGCCGACGCGGGCGGCGACGCCGGGGCGGGTGCGTGCGTTGTGGCGTTCGAGGGTGAGCTGGCCTTTGAGGGTCCAGTTGATCGATTCGATGGTCTGGCGCAGGGGCCGCAGCAGGGCGGCGCCGGGCCGTGGGGTC
>JAJEIW010000051.1 GCA_022828045.1 Acidimicrobiia bacterium
CGATCGCGCCCTGCCGCTGACCATCGATCCGACCGGTGTCCACATGCGCAGCGACGGCGATGCCTACATGTGCGGCTGCACGCCCGACGCGGACCCCGCCGTCGACTACGACGACTTCGCCATGGACCACGACATCTTCGAGGGCAAGGTGTGGCCGGTGCTGGCCCATCGCGTGCCTGCCTTCGAGCGCATCAAGGTCACCAGCCAGTGGGCCGGTCACTACGCGTACAACACGCTCGACCACAACGTGGTGGTCGGACCGCACCACGAGACAGAGAACTTCATCTTTGCCAACGGGTTCTCGGGACACGGCATGCAGCAATCGCCAGCGATCGGTCGGGCCGTGTCGGAGTGGATTGCCTACGGCGAGTACCGCACGCTGGACCTCACGCCGCTGGGCTACCAGCGCATCGTCGAAAAGCGACCCTTCGTCGAGAGCGCCATCATCTGAGTTGTCGTCCGAGCAGGGCCGGCTGGCGCCTCGGCCGTGCATCCGGTCCCACCACTACTCTCGCTGCCCATGCGATTCGGCATCTTCGACCAGCTCGAACAGCCGGGCGATGTGCCGTGGCATGAGCTCTACCGGCACCGGCTGGACCTGCTCGCTAGGGCCGAGCAAGCCGGCGTGTGGGGGTGGCACAAGTCTGAGCACCACCTGATCCCGCTGGATGCTGCGCCCAGCATCAACGTGTTCCTGGCCGCCGCCATCGAGCGCACCAGCAGCATCCGCATCTGCTCGCTGGTGCACCTGCTGCCGTTCTACCACCCGATCCGGCTGGCCGAGGAGCTGTGCATGCTCGACCAGCTCTCCGAGGGTCGGCTGGAATTCGGCTTCGGCAAGGGCATCAGCGTGCCCGAGCACCTGCTGTGGGGTCTGGACCCTGACGATGCCGTCGCGAAGACAGACGAGTCGCTCGAGCTGATCCTGGCCGCCAAGCAGACCACGGGCAACTTCAGCTACGACGGGCGGTACTACAGCTTCAGCGACCTGCCGGTCGAGTTCGAGCCGTACCAGAAGCCCTACCCGCCGCTGTGGCGTCCCGGCCAGCTCGAGACAGCCGCCGAGATGGGCGTGCGCACGATGGCCGCCGGAACGCTCGCCGCCGTGGCCGCGAGCACCGCCCGCTACCACGAGCTTCTGGGCGACCACGGCATCGGCCGGCATCACTCGCCGATGATCGGGGGGCTGCGCCGGCTGATCGTGGCACCCACAGACGCCGAGGCTGACGAGATCGGTCGCCGCACCTGGGCCGCGTTCACCGAGCACTTGACCCGGTTGTTCAGGCGCTACGAGATGACCCCGCCGAACGATCCGACGCTCGGCGGCGACTACGACAAAGCCAAGCAGTTCCAAGCCGTGGTCGCGGGCTCGCCCGAGACCGTGCGCGAGCACTGCGAGCAGTTCGCCGAACAGGCCGGCACCGACTACTTCGTGGGCGTGTTCGCCTGGGGCGACCTGTCCGCCTACGAGGCGGACCGCTCATTCGATCTCTTCGCCGAGCACGTGATGGTGGCCTTGGCCGGCACCTGAGCAGTCTGGGCGGCCGTCTGCTGTGGGGTCGATACGGACAGGACCGGCGCAGCGATGGACGTGACTACATCAACCAGCCAAAAAGCACTACACTGCCGTCATGGAGATCGGAATCCGTGAGCTGCGG
Source organism: Acidimicrobiia bacterium (assembly GCA_022828045.1). Taxonomy (GTDB): domain Bacteria; phylum Actinomycetota; class Acidimicrobiia; order Acidimicrobiales; family Poriferisodalaceae; genus Poriferisodalis. Next base: position 1,659 of record JAJEIW010000051.1, read on the forward strand.
AGTCATCTCAGCAAGTACTTGGCGACGGTGCGTGCCGGAGAGGAGATCGTGGTCACCGATCATGGCCGCGCATTCGCACGCGTGATCCCGCTTGAGCAGCCGCGCCCGCTCGACCGCCTCATCGCGGAGGGTGCCGTGATCCCGGCGAGTTCAGCCAAGCAGGCGCTGGCCGCGGCCGGAGTCGCAGCCAGCGAGAGCGTGAGCGATCTCGTGGCTGAGCAGCGAAGGTGATCGCCTACTTCGATACCTCTGCCTTCATCCCGTTGATCATCGACGAGCCGAGTTCCGCGGCGTGCCTCCGGCTCTGGAACGATGCGACGAGGGCCGTCAGCGTGCGGCTGCTGTACGCGGAGGCCCGAGCGGCGCTGGCTCAGGCACAACGGATGGCGCGGCTCAGCCGGCGGCAGCTCGCGGAGGCTGTCGGGCGCCTCGACGAACTGATCGGGCAGGTGGATCATGTCGAAGTCACCGAACGTCTGGTCCGGTCTGCCGGCGCCGTGGCCGAGTCGCATCAGCTTCGCGGCTATGACGCAGTCCACCTCGCGGCGGCACAGTCGATCAGCGACGGCGACACGGTTCTCGCCAGCGGAGACCGGCAGCTCATCGAAGCTGGCATGCACTCAGGACTTGCGGTCGCGTTGACTCGATGACGAACATGCTGTGCGGCGGTCACTCATGATGTGCTGGCGCATTGGCGCCTGAGAGGTCGTGAATGCGCCCCGGGTGGCAATCGAGGGCTTGGCGAGGCATATAGTCGCAAGCGAAGAGGGAGCCATTCGAATGACTGCATTGCATCCCAATGGTGTGAACCATCTCGCTCTGTCCACCCGTGACATGAAGGGCCAATTGGAGTTCTGGTGCGACGTGCTGGGGCTGCCGCTCAAGGCGCTCTACTGGATGCACGGCGTGGACGGCACCTACCACGGCTTCGTGGAACTGGCGCCCGACAGCTACGTGGCATTCGTCCAGCACCCGGACAACGCCAAGGACATCGAGCTGGGCGTCACCCATGCCGGCGGTCCGGGCGAGCCGGTGACCGTCGGCACCATGCAGCACGTGGCCTTCAACGTGGACACCTTCGAGGACCTGATGGCGCTGAGGGACCGCATCCGCGACCGGGGCGTGCAGGTGTTCGGCCCGATCGACCACGGCTTCATCCAGTCGATCTATTTCGCGGGTCCAGAGGGACTGGCGCTCGAGGTGGCCTGCGGGTCGGCCATCCCCGTCGAGCAGTGGGTGGACCCTGAAGTCCAGGACCTG
>JAJEIW010000031.1 GCA_022828045.1 Acidimicrobiia bacterium
ACCGACGAAGTCGGCTACAAGGAGCACCTCGCCGTCACCGCCTCGCTGCTGTTCGACGAACTGGGCCTGCATCGCTACGCAGCGATCTGCCGGTCTCAGGCGACTGCCGAAGTTCACGCCGCCTTCGACGACAGCGACAGCGTCGGGTTCGCCGCCCTGCGCAAGGCGATGCAGCGCTCGGGCGTCGAGCCGCCCGATCTCGACGGATTCGAGTGGAGCGGCTTGATGGGCATCGAAGAGGCGACTGCCCGCGACGCCGTGTCCGCAGCGCTGGAACGGGCGCTTGCCGCAGGGGAATTCGCCGTCGGCGCCCGCGGCTGGCGCAAGGCGCAGGCGGCGCTGGCCTCTGCCGCGCTCGACAGCGACCATGACACCCAGCCCGGCCAGTCATGGCGCACCGCCGTGGTCACCGAACGGCTGCAGAGGTGGGTCGCCCAGGGCGAGATGATGAGCGAGCGACTCGCGGAGGCGCGTTCGCAGGTGGCCAATAGGTTGCTGCACCCGATCGAGCCTGTCCCCAGTGCGTTCAGCGCGATGGCCGTTCCCAGAGTCGCGGCACCTGTGGAGGGAATGCGGCCTCCTGAACGAAGAAGGCGACTACGGCGAGCGGCGCCTGACGCTGACAAGCGCCGGCACCGCGGCGGTGCTGACTCACCTGCGCCTGAGGGCGGCAGGCCCGCGGCACCAGCCCTTCTGAGCCGGCAGCAGCAGTGACGAGATGACAGCCGGACTCATCGCAGGACTCGGGACTGTCGTCGCGCTCATCGTCTTGAACGGCGTGTACGTGGCGGGCGAATTCTGCTTGCTCGCCGTCGACACCTCCCAGGTCGACGTGCTGGCCTCCCGGGGGCAGCGACGCGCCCGCGGGGTACGGGCACTGCTGCTGCGGCTCAACTTTCATCTCGCCGGCGCCCAGCTCGGCATCACGCTCACTTCGCTGGTGCTCGGCATCATCGCCGAGGACACCATCGGTCGGCTGATCGAATGGTCGCTGGGCGGCTGGGGCGCCTCGCTGGCATCGGCGGGCGCGGTCGCGGTGGTGGCGATCGTGCTGGCTGCCGCCATGCAGATGGTGTTCGGCGAGCTGCTGCCCAAGAACCTGGCCGTCTCGCGCCCGCTCGGGACCGCCCTGGCGCTGGCGCCGGTCCTGCGGCTCTATGGCACCATCGCTGCGCCCCTCACGCTGACGTTCAACGGCATCGCCAACGCCACAGTGCGCGGCCTCGGCCTCGAACCCACCGAAGAACTCCGCATCGTGCGCACGCGCGACGAGCTGGAATACGTGGTGCGCTCGTCGCGCCGCCGCACGCTCAGCGAGAACCAGGCCGACCTGCTGGTGCGGACGCTGCGCCTCGGGCGCAAGGACGCTGCCGACGCGCTGACGCCGCGCACAGCGATGTCGGCCATCGGCGCCGCAGCCAGCCTCACCGAGCTGGCGGAGCTGGCACGCACCAGCGGGCACTCCCGGTTCCCGGTGCTCGGCACGAACTCCGACGATGTGCTCGGCGTCGCCGAGGTGCGCGACATCTTCGGGGTGGACGCAGACGAACGGGCACGAACACCGGTGGAGTCGGTCATGCGCCCGGTCGTGGCCGTGGCCGAGAGCCGAACGCTCGACGGCGTCCTGGCCGACATGGCATCGGCGGACTGCCGGTTGTGCGTGGTGGTGGACGAGCACGGCGGCACCGCCGGTGTGCTCACCCGGGAGGACATCGCCGAGGAGCTCGTGGGCGACATCGCCGACGAATTCGACGAGCCGGCCAAGCTCACCCCCCGGCGGCCGGGCCAGCCGGTGACGCTCGCGGGCACCGCCACGCTTGACGAAGTCGAGGAGGCCTCCGGCCTCGCGGTGCCGCCTGGTCCCTACGAGACGCTGGCGGGCTTCGTGCTGGAGCGCCTGGGAGACATCCCCGCGGCGGGAGCAGTCGCCACGTGGGACGGCTGGCGCCTGGAGGTCACTGCGGTGGATGGGCTGCGCGTGGCCGAAGTGCGCATCAGCGCCCCGACCGAGGCCGCAACCGGCAGCGCAGACCCCATGGGCAACGCGCCATGACGACGCTGGCCATTGCAGTGGGTCTCGTGCTCATCGTGTTCAACGGTGCCTTCGTCGCCATCGAGTTCGGCCTCATCGGCGCGAAGCGAGCAGCCGTGGACAGCGAGGCGGCCACCGGCAAGCGCTCGGCGCTGGCAGCGCAGCGCATGCAGACAGACGTGCTGACGACGCTCGGGGGAGCGCAGCTGGGCATCACCCTGTGCTCGCTCGCCGTCGGGCGTCTCACCGAGCCGGCGATTGCCAGGCTCATCGAACGGACGGTGCACGGCATCGTCGAGATCCCCGATGCTGTGCTGCACACCATCGGCTTCGGAGTCGGTCTGGGGATCGTGACTGTGCTGCACATGGTGTTCGGCGAGATGGTGCCCAAGAACCTGGCGCTGATCGGGCCCGAGCGCACCTTGATGGTGCTGGCCCGGCCCATGGCTGCCTATCTGTGCGTTGCCCGCCCGATCGCCCAGGCGCTGCAATGGGTGGCCAATGGCATGACCCGCATGCTGCGAGTCGAGCCGACCACGGAGCTCGCCGATGTGGCGACACCCGCCGAGCTGACGCTCATGGCTCGTGAATCGCTCGCCGAAGGCCACATCGCAGCGACTGACGTGGCACTGCTGGAGCGGGCCATGCGGTTCGAGGCCTCCCGAGTGAGCGATGTCATGGCACCCGCGGGCGAGGTGTCGGCGGTACGGCTGGCCGATCCGGTCGCCGAGGTCGAGCAGCAGTTCGCCCGCACGGGCCGGTCACGGCTCGTCGTGCTGGGCGACGGGCCCGACGACGTGCGAGGAATGCTGCACAGCAACGACCTGGCGACATCAGCGGTGCGCCACGCCCGCGACCTGGCCGAGGCCGACCGGCTCGCCGCCGCTGCGGAGCCCTCCGGCCGGGGCCTGATCCGCCGGATGCTGCGCTTCAGCGGCGATACGACGCTCGACGAGGCCTTGAGAGTGATGCAGCGCCGGCGCATCCACCTCGCCGTGGTGACCGACGCCGGGGGCCTCACGCAGGGAGTGTTCGCTCTCGACGATCTGCTGCGGCGACTGATCGGCGATCCGGTCGCGCCGGGCGCGGAGGCTGATCTGTAGGAGTCGCGCTGCGGGCCGTCAGGCGCCGATGGCGTGGTAGCCGCCGTCCACGTGGACGATCTCGCCCGTCGTGCCGGCGAACCAGTCCGACATCAGCGCCAGCGTGCTGCGGGCGACCGCTTCGCTGTCGGCGATGTCCCAGCCCAGCGGGGCTCGCTTGACCCAGGCGTCCTCGAATTCGGCGAAGCCGGGGATGGACTTGGCGGCCATCGTGCGGATCGGCCCGGCCGAGATCAGGTTCACCCGGACGCCCTGAGGTCCCAGCGACTTGGCCAAGTAGCGAGCAGCCGACTCGAACGCTGCCTTGGCCACGCCCATCCAGTCATAGACGGGCCAGGCCACGCTGGCATCGAAGGTGAGGCCCACCACCGAGCCGTTGGCCTCTGCCAGCAGCGGCGCCATCGGCGAGGCCAGCCCGGCGAGGCTGTAGGCGGAGATGTGCATCGCCGTGGCCACGTCCTCCCACGGCGCATGCAGGAAGTTGCCGCCCAGGCAGCTCTCGGGGGCGAAGCCGATGGCGTGCAGCAGGCCGTCGAGGCGTCCCCAGCGCTGCGCGAGGTCGGCGCGCACTGCATCGATCTCGTCGGGCACGGTGACGTCGCAGGCCAGCACGTCGGCAGGCTCGGGGAGCTTGCGGGCGGTGCGCTCGGTCAGCCGCAGGCCCCGGCCCGCACCGGTGAGCACCACCTCGGCGCCCTGTTCCTGGGCAAGGCGAGCGACGTTGAACGCCAGCGATGCGTCGGTCAGCACGCCGGTGATCAAGAACTTCTTGCCTTCCACGATTCCGCTGCCCGCCACGCTCTCGCCTCCGCTCGGGTCCCCGCGCCGCCGCTGCCGGCGCCGCCCACAGCCGGACGCTACCGCCGCACTGGCGGTCGCTCAGGCGGGCGCGCCCCGCGCCGCATGCGGACCGGCGCCATTGCTGCGGGGCGCGCTTGGCCGTACCGTGAGCGCCGTGCCGGCAGATGCAACTCCCAACGGGGCCGCGGACGGGATCGCAGCAGCGGCTCCTGCAAGCGGCGAGCCGACCCTGCTCGGCATCATCGGCGGCACCGGGCCTGCCGGCGCAGCATTGGCGGCCCGGCTGGCCGACATCGGCTGCGAGGTCACGCTGGGCTCACGCTCGAAATACCGGTCGATGGAGGTCGTCGACAACATTCTCGACCGCTGGCCCGAACGCGACCTGCGCATCCACCCCGGCGCCAACAGCCTCGCCGCGCAGAAGCCCACCGTGGTGATCGCGACGCCGTGGGACGCGGCGGCCATCACCGCGCGCGACGTGGCCGAGCACTTGCGGGGCAAGGTCGTGGCCACGATGTCGAACGCGCTCGCCCGGGTCGACGACGAGTTCGTGCCGCTCATCCCGCCGCGGGGCTCGGTGGCTGCCTCGGTGCAGGCAACGCTGCCCGAATCGCGGGTCGCGGCAGCGCTCCAGCATGTGCCGGCGACCGAGCTCGGCAACCTCGACGAGCCCGTGCACGGAGACATCCTCATCTGCAGCGATCATCGCGAGGCCACCTGGCACATCGCCGAGATCGTCGACCGCATGCCGGGCGCACGCGCGCTCGACTGCGGCAACCTGTCCAACGCCACCGCAATCGAGGCATTCACCGCCGTGCTGATGCAGCTCAACACCCGCTACCGCACACGGGTGGCGCTGCGGCTGGTCGGCCTCGATCACGTGCCGATCAGCGTGCTGGGCGGCGGTCCCGGCAGTGCCGACGCGGCCCCGCCGGTCGCCGAGACCGTTCCCGACTGAGCCCGGCGGCTCGTGCTGCGGGCGGGCCCAGTGCAATGAAGCTGAGTGCGATGAATCTGTACGACACACAGCAGCGAGATGTCGTGCCCCTGCGTGCGGCTGCGGGCGAGACCGTGCGGATGTACGTCTGCGGCATCACCCCCTACGACGCGACCCATGTCGGCCACGCGGCGACGTTTCTGACCTATGACGTGCTGCAACGGCGGCTGCGCGACCAAGGGGCGCGCACGCGCTGCGTCCGCAACATCACCGATGTCGACGATGACCTGCTGGCGCGGGCGCGTGCAGAAGGCGTGCACTACCTGGACTTGGCGGCGGGCTCGCTGGTTGCCTTCGATGCCGACATGGACGCACTCGGCCTGCTGCGGGTCGACGTCGAACCCCGGGCCACGTCTGCCATCGCCGATATCCGGCGGCTGGTCGGTCGGCTGGTCGACAGCGGGCATGCGTACCGCAGCGGCGACGGCGTGTACTTCGACATCTCCACCGCGCCGTCCTTCGGCAGCCTGTGCCGGCTGAGCCATGACGAGATGATCGAGACGGCCCGCGGACGCGGCGGCCGGCCTGACGACCCCCACAAGCGCCACCCGCTCGACTTCGTGCTGTGGCAGCCGTCCGAGCGCAACGAGCCGCAATGGTCGTCGCTGTGGGGTCCGGGCAGGCCCGGCTGGCACATCGAGTGCTCTGCGCTGGCACTGGCCCACCTGGGCGAGACGATCGATGTTCACGGCGGGGGCAGCGACCTGGTGTTCCCGCATCACGAGTGCTGCCGCGCGCAGTCCGAAGCCGCGAACGGCCGCAGCTTCGTGCGCCACTGGATGCACACCTCGATGGTGCGCCGCGACGGCGCCAAGATGTCCAAGTCCGCGGGCAATCTCGTCTTCGTCTCCGACCTGCGGGCGCGGTGGGAGCCCATGGCGGTGCGGCTGGCGCTGCTGGGAGCGCACTACCGCGCCGATTGGGACTGGACCGAGGGCCGTGTCGCCGACGCGGCGCAACGGCTGGAGCGCTGGCGGGCCGCCGGGCGCGGCGACGGGGCCTTGGCACGTGTGCGCGCATGCCTGGACGACGACCTTGACACGCCCGGTGCGCTCGCCGCGATCGACGCGTCCGCGGATGCCGGCGAGCCGGTCAGCGACGCGGCGGCCCTGCTGGGCGTGGAGCTGTAAGTTCCTGCGCAGGAGGACCGGCCCGCTGTGTCGCTTGGCAGAGCCGGCGGGCCAGGCCCTCCGGCAACCTGCGTACCGGGCTGCAGTCGGCTTGAGCCGGTTTCGCTCTGCGGGCCAGTGTGCAGCGGGGCCGGCGTCAGCGCGCCGGTAGCGTTGACGCCGATGGCCGAGCCAGAAGAACTCGGTGAGGTGCGTGACGAGCTGCCCGAGGACCTCGATCGAGGCTTCGTCGGCGCCTACAAGTTCCCCGACAATTCCCGCAGGCGCATCACTGGCGCGCTGTGCTTCGCCGCTGGCGTCTGGGCTGCCACGGCGGCGCTGGCCGCCGACACCGACGCTGTGCTGCTGAACCGGGGCGTCGTCGTGGGCGGTGCGCTGCTCGCGCTCTTCGGCCTCTACCAGTTCGCCGCCGGACGCCGGTTCGCCGTGAACGAGAACGAGGCGCTCGTGGCGGCGGTGGCCGACGTGGGCTTCGCCGTCGGGCACGCCAGCGCGCAGCTCGGCTGGCGGGGCTGGCTGAGCCGGCCCACCTGGCGGGTGCTGGTGTACTCGGCCGAGGACCCGCCGGCGCAGCGAGGCCTGGTGCTGGTGGACGCATTGAACGGCTCGGTGCTCGAGCACTGGGTGGAGGACAACCCCGAGACGTGGATCGCCACCGCGCCGGAGGCCCCAGCCGACGTCGACCCCGCGAACCGGCCGGATCCCGGGGACGGCGCCGCGGACGGGGGCTGACGGTGTTCGACGGCATGTTCCGCAAGGGCGTCGACAGCGTCACGACGCCGATCGGTCGCGGACTCGCCGCGATCGGGCTGAGCGCAGACGTGCTCACCGGATTCGGGATGGTCATGGCAGCCGCGAGCGCGGTGGCCATCGGCATGGGTCGCCTCGGCCTCGGCACCGTGCTGCTGGCGATCACTGCGCTGTCCGATCTCTTCGACGGGCCGGTGGCGGTGGCACGGGGCACCTCGTCTGACCGTGGCGCGTTCTTCGACTCGACGGCCGACCGCGTCACCGACGGGCTGCTGCTGGGCGGCATCGCGTGGCACCTGGCCGCCGAGCACGGCTCGCAGTGGGCTGTGCTGCCGATGGCCGTGCTGGGCGTCAGCGCCGTGATCTCCTACGAGCGAGCCAAGGCTGAGCTGCTGGGTTTCGTGGCCAAGGGCGGGCTGATGGAGCGGGCCGAGCGCACGGTGGTGCTGGCGGTCGCTGTGGCGTTCGAGGTGCTGCTCATTCCGCTGCTGTGGCTCTTGCTGGCACTCTCGATTGTCACTGCGGTGATGCGGTTCGTGAAGGTGTGGCGGCAGGCAAGCGCCCGCATGTCGAAGTGAGCCGTGCGTCCCGCCGTTCCGCAGGACGCGATGCGGCTCGCCGCCCGGTAGGGCGGGACTGGGCTCGCCGCCCGGTAGGGCGGGACTGGGCAATAGTCCTGGGGTACCGGGCGGGCTCGGCTGCGGCCCGGCTGGCGCCGCTGTGGCTCGGCGAGCAGGTGGCCAGCCTGGCCGGCCCCGCGCTGGCCCGCTTGATGCCGACCACTGCGGCGATGGTCCGACGGCACCAGGCACGGGCGCTGCGCTGGAATGCGAGCACGCCTGCCGCGACACCCCCCGACGAGCGCGCCGTCCAGCGTGCGACAGCGCAGGCGTTCAGCTCTTATGCCCGCTACTGGATCGAGTCGTTCCGCCTCCCGGCGCTCAGCCCGCTGACGCTGGACCGCGGCATCGACGTGCCGGCGTACTTCCACGTGGAGGAGGCGCTCGAGCGGGGCAACGGCGTCATCTTGGCGCTGCCGCACCTGGGCGGCTGGGAGTGGGCCGGATTCTGGATGGCGACGGTCAACCGGCTGCCGATCACGGTGGTGGTGGAGCCCCTGGACCCGCCCGAGCTCTTCGAGTGGTTTGTCCGGTTCCGTGAGCGGTTGGGCATGCGTGTGGTGCCGCTGGGTCCCGACGCGGGCCGCGAGGTGCTGGGGGCGCTGGGCCGCAACGAGATCGTCTGCCTGCTGTGCGACCGTGACCTCACCAGCGACGGCATCGAGGTCAGCTTCGGGGGCGAGCGCACCACACTGCCGGCCGGTCCCGCGCTGCTGGCGCTGCGCTCGGGTGCGGCGCTGTTGCCGACGGCGGTGTACTTCAGGCCGGGCGGCAGGCACCTCGGCACGGTGCGCCCGCCGCTGGATGCCGCCAGGCGGGGGCGCCTGCGCGAGGACGTCACACGCGTGACCCAGCAGCTCGCCGACGAGCTGGCGGCCCTGATCGCAGCAGAACCGCACCAGTGGCACCTGTTCGGTCCCAACTGGCCGTCCGATCGCCCCGGATCCGAGCCCGATGCTCGCCGGGATGCATAGAAGGCTGCGAGAGATGGTGCTTCCTTCGGGCATGACAGCGCGCCTAGCGTCATGTCAGCAGAAGGAATCGCTGCGCGGATCGCCTGTGAGGTTCGGCCCATGAGGCACGGCCCGTGAGAATCGGGATCATCTCGCCGTACAGCCTGACCCCCCCGGGTGGCGTGCAGGTACAGGTGCTCGGCCTGGCCCGCGCGCTGGCCGGCAAGGGCCACGAGGCGCGGGTGCTGGCGCCGTGTGACGGTGCCCCCCCGCAGACCGGCGTCACACCACTGGGCGCCAGCATTCCCACCTTCACGAATGGATCGATCGCCCCGATCGCACCCGACTTCGCCTGCACGCTGCGCACGGTACGGGCGCTGCGCGACGAGGAGTTCGACGTCCTGCACCTGCACGAGCCGCTGTGCCCTGGGCCGACGCAGACGGCGCTGTTCCTGCGCTCTGCGCCCATCGTGGGGACTTGGCACGCAGCGGGAGGCAGCCGCGCCTACTTGGTGCCGGGAACGCGGTGGCTGGCGTCACGGATCGACGTTCGAGCCGCAGTCTCGGCTGACGCCGCCGAGATGGCTCGCAACGGTGTCGGCGGCGACTACGAGCTGGTCTTCAACGGCGTCGAACTCGACCACTTCGACGATGCGGTGCCCAAGCGCGTCGAAGCACCCACTATCGCCTACATCGGCCGTCACGAGCCGCGCAAGGGCCTCACCGTGCTGCTTGAGGCAATGTCACGGCTGCCCGAGGGCGTCCGGCTGTGGGTGATGTCGCGGGGCCCACAGACCGAGGAGCTGCAACGCAGGCATCAGCGCGACACGCGCATCGAGTGGCTGGGCAGAGTCAGCGAGACCGAGAAGCTGGCACGCCTCAAAGGCGCCGACGCGGTCTGCGTTCCGTCGTTGCGCGGCGAGAGCTTCGGCGTGGTGCTGCTGGAAGCCATGGCGGCACGGACGCCCGTCGTCGCCAGCGACCTGCCCGGCTATCGCAACGTGGCCCGCATCGGCGACGAGGCCGACCTGGTGCCGCCGGGCGATGCCGAAGCGCTGGCAGCGGCACTGCTGCGCGTGCTGCAGCGTCCCGATCACGCAGCCGACCTCGTCGCGGCCGGGCGCCAGCGCGCCGAGCAGTTCTCCATGGCCCGGTTGGCCGAGGTCTGCATCGACATGTACGAGCGGGCGATCGCACGGGATCGTGCCCGATAGCTGTTCGAGGGTGCCAGTTGGCCCCAGGGGCGGTTGAATGCAGCAGGTGGACCCGCTGTTCGCCATCTACCGCAGTCGAGCCGACAAGCTGGTCGCCGAGCTGTGGGCGGCCCATCTCGCCGCCGGCGCGATCGCGGGCCTGATCTGCGCCCTGTTCACGTCGCTGGGCTGGTGGGCGATGCCGATCGCTCTCATCGCGGCATGCGGGCTCGCCGCGTTCTGGCTGGGTGTCGGCGAGCGGCGCCTGCGGTCCGTGATGCTGCCTGCGGGCTCCCAAGAGTGCAGCGCCGCCGACGAGCCCCGCCTGGCGAACGTCATCGAGGGCATCTGCCTGCTCGTCGGGGTGGAACGGCCGACGATCGTCGTGCACCCGGCGGCGGAAGCGAACGCCGCAGCCTTCGGCCGGCACCCGGAGCGCACGACGGTGGTGGTGACCCGGGGGTTGCTGGACGAGCTGGGCCGCATCGAGCTCGAGGCCGTCGTCGCGCGGCTGCTGACCCAGGTCCGCGACGGCAGCGTCGCCTACCTGACCACCGCGGTGACCACCGTGGGATTGCCGGCGCTGATGTGGAGTTCGCTGTGGCCGCTGGTGCACGCCCGCTTGGAACGAGGGGCCAGCACCGGCAGCGACTTCGACGACGACGCGAAGGCCGTGAAGCTGACTCGCTACCCGCCGGGCCTCGCTGACGCCCTCGACGCGATGTCGGGAGCGGGGGTGCGCACTCCGGCTCCCAAAGCGACTTGGCCGCTGTGGTCGGCCGACCCACGCGCCGCTGAGGCCAGCGAGCCCGACGATCTGCCCGACTACCGGGCCGATCTCGAGACGCGGGTTGCCGTCCTGAGGGAATTCTGAGGACAGCCTCGGGTCGCTGCGGCGGTCGAACTCATACACTGAGCCCATGAACTCAGGGCCGACGAGCACAGCCCAATCCGGCGCCGCGACGCCTTCCGAGCAGCAGCAGGCAGAGACCCGACTGGCCGGGACCGTTCGGGTCAAGCGCGGACTCGCCGACATGCTCCGGGGCGGCGTCATCATGGATGTCGTCACGCCCGAGCAGGCCAAGATAGCGGAGGATGCCGGCGCCGTTGCGGTCATGGCGCTCGAACGCGTGCCGGCCGACATCCGCCGTGACGGCGGCGTCGCCCGCATGAGCGACCCGGCGATGATCGAGGGCATCCAGGCGGCCGTGACGATCCCGGTCATGGCCAAGGCCCGGATCGGCCATTTCGGCGAGGCCCAGGTGCTCGAATCCCTCGATGTCGACTACATCGACGAGTC
>JAJEIW010000185.1 GCA_022828045.1 Acidimicrobiia bacterium
TCAGTTTGCGCTTCACTGCCGCACCATGCCACGCCGTACCGCTGTTTGAGACATCAGAAAGTCAGTAACTACAGGGGTTTCGCGCTCACGGCAGTGTCTCATTCAGCGACAGCAAGGCGCACGAAATCGCAATATCGTGAATTCTGTTTGCGTTCCGAGAGGCACACCAGAATCCGCTCGTCAGCGCCCGGACGGGACTGACATCGTGTATCCGCTCCGAGCAGGCCACGGTGCTGCTGTTGACGCAACGTCTCAAGCGCCTCGAGACGATCTTGAACAAGCTGGTGCGGGAGCCCACGATGGCCCTCGACAGAATGCACGACATCGGCGGCTGCCGGGCTGTGTTCCTGCGCCAAGTAGACCTCGGCAAGATCGCAACCCGATTCGCCCGCAACAGCCATGTTCGAAACGGACGGCCTGATCGGGTCATCGACTACATCACATCACCGAAACCGTCGGGCTACCGCGCCGTACACATCCACACCCAATACCAAGGGCGCTTCATCGAAGTGCAGCTCCGCACCGTCTTGCAGCATGCATGGGCCATCATCGTCGAAGCCGCAACCAGCGCTACCGACGTAGACGTCAAGAATGGCGCCGGTGGAGACGAGACGCACCACTACCTGACGCAACTCAGCGCCCGGTGGGCGGCACACGAAGCGCGCCTTGGCCCCGCGACCTCACCCGACCCTGACTGGTTGTACGCTGCGCTCGAAACGGCGGCCGAGGATCTGATCTCGCTCATCGCGGGAACCGGGTGAATTGCTATGAGTGAACGAACCACCACCCATTTCCTGATCGTGTACGACCATCAGGAACGCAAACAGCTCGACCTGAAGACCTACGACAACAGCCGATCAGCGGTTGCTGCTTACAACGCAACCGAGCAAGAGTACGAAGATCGACCTCGGGTCGAAGTGGTGCTGCTCGGCGCAGACTCTGAGGACACCATCCGAATCACCCATCCGGTCTACTTCCAGTCAGGCCCCCTTGACGCGGCGGATCTGTTCAAGCCGTTCAAGGATCTGCTCGCCCGCGCGTGACCGATCGACGCTCAAGCGGCAGAATCCTGCTTCAGCGCCGAGCAGAGATCGATCTGGTCCGGCCGTCAGCGATGTCCTGATCGACCGTTGGGCGCTTCGGGCCTCTCAACCGGCCCCGTCGCGGGGGCTGCGGTAGTCGAGCAGTGACGAGCGGCCTTCGATGGCCGTCACGGTGACCATGAGCACATGGCCGTCGGCGTCTTCGAGTCGCATCTGCTCCTTGCCGGGGACGAAACGCGCCGGCTGTGCTTGGCCGTCGTTGATCGCGATGTTGTCCGCGTACAGGTATGTGCGGTCGGCGGTGTCGCGAATGGGGTTCAGCCGGCCCGTCAGACCGGGCAGGTATCCGGTCGCTTCGGCGAACACCGCCGACCCGCCGTCGGGTGTCGCTGTCAATTCCACGGCCAGTGCCCGCTCAGTGGGCAGCCAGCCACGCTCGACATGGCCCACGCAGCCCTCGCTCGCCACGAACACGGTCATCGAAAGCTCCGCCGAATGCAGCTCCAGCACCGCTTCGCCGTGCATGTCGGTGGTCGCGCGCTTCCATGTCCTGTTCGGGAACAGCGCGAGCACGATCGCTCCCTCTAACGGCGCCCCTGCGCACCGCACGGTTACGACTGGAGTCGCGGGCTCCGACGGCGGCGGCGCTGCGGGAATGGTCAGGCACAGCTCGTCGCCGTCGAGCAGCCGGTAGGCCGGCAGCTTGCCGGTGAGCGCTCGAGTCTCGCGCCGGATGATGCTGACACCGTCGCCACGGCGCTCCATGAAATAGCGGCGAGACGCAGCGTCGATGCCGCTCGTGTCAAGCCGTCCGAACACCGACGTCAGCAGCTCGTTGCGAGTCGCCTGCCGCTCGCCCATGCTCTCGATGGTCAGGCTGTTCGGCAGCGACCCCGGCGAGCACAGCTCGATCCGATCCGAGAAGATCGACAGTCGAATTCGGCTCGCCCGCTGCGCGTAGTCGCGGTGCACGACCGCGTTCACGACCGCTTCGAACACCGCCTGCTGGCTGTATTCGGGCAGGTCTTCCCTGGCCGGCGCCTTGCGGGCGCTGACCCGCATGTTCCGCTGCACGAACAGCACCGCGTCGCGAATCTGACGGTCGAGCGGCCCGTCGATGATCTGTGCATCGAGCTGGCCCGATGCCCGGTCAGCGCCGCGGTAGCGCACTGCCGAGATCGCCGCTGCGGGGATCAGCTGTTCCGGCCGGCGGGTGCACATCAGCGCCCCTGCCACCGAAACACGCACCTCGCCGGTCTCGTCGCGCGTCAGCAGACCCAGCTTGACAAGACCCACCTGCGGGTCCGCCAAGCCCTCGTCGCTGAGCAGGGGCCGCCACAAGTCCTCATCGAGCGTCGCGAAGCCGGTCGCTGCCACCGGCTGATGATCGAACCCCACGAATCGGCCCTGACCGCGACGCTGCGCCAGCCGCAGACGCTCATCAGGCGACAGCAGCACCTTCGCCGCGCCGACACGCTGGAACGCCCCGCCCGGGCCGTCATGCTGAGCATCGCCCCGCGGAACCGCCACCAGCAGAAACCGGCAGCCTTGGTGCAACCGGCGGTGGGTCCGTACCCGCACCGGCGGCTTCACAGCATCCGCGCTGATCTCGCGCACCACTCGCTCAACCGAGTCCAGCTGCGCCCGCGACATGCCGGTCACCATGCCGTCGTCGGTGACACCCAGCAGAAGCACGCCCCCGTCTGCGTTGGCGAACGCCACCATCTCATCTGCCCAAGCATCACGCTGGCGGCCCGCTACCTCGTCGCCGCGGAAGTCAACTTCCTTGAACTCCCAACCGCTGTCCTCACCGAGTCCGATATGACGCTCGACCACTTCATCAGGAAACGGCCCATCCGCCAGAGGATTCTCAGCAGTCACCTCGTCGCTCATGACACACCAGCCCCGACACGTTCAAGCATGGCCGACACCGACCCGCCATCGGCCCTTTGCCGAATCAGCCGGCCGCTGAAGGCAGCGGACAGAATCGAGCGCCGCAGCGCGTACGTCCGCTCAAGCGCTTGATGAATCGCGGCCTCGCAGTCTGACGACTGCTGGAATTGCTCTTCGAGCCCGGTGACAATGCGTTCTTGCTCGACCTTGGGGGCGACAGAGATAGGAAATCGTGCGAGGCCTTGCTTGCCGAGATGCCGGATGTTGACGCCGCGACCTGCCTCGCCGAAGCGCCCTGTCGAAGCTGCCATGTAGCAGTACCAGTACAGGTAGTCCGAATCGATGTCCAGGGCTTGCAGACGCAGCAGCGTGTTCTGGAAGCAGCAGTTCTCGATCTCTCCGTTCCACAATGCCGGCTTGCCGACTTCGCTCTGGCTGCCCGATGCCTCGTTCAAGAGGAGGTCACCGGGCCGAAGGCGGTAGGTCTCGAAATCTCCCTCGTCAAAGTTCATCTGCTTGACGTCGTCCAAACTGAGACCGGCCCAGGTGACATTGGCAGCGCGGAGGTACGGCCTCATCTGCGGGCCAGAATGATGTTGCGGTGATCGCTGACGGCCGAGTTGCACAACCGCAACCTCGCCGATCTCCGTTCGCCGCCAATCTTGAGGGAGCGTTCCGTCCACCTTGAAGGCATCCGTCAAGAGCGACGTTCTGAACGCAGCGACCGATCTCAGCCCACGCTCCAACATCGACTCAGTCGCGTCGAGACGGGAGAAGTGCTCTTCGATCGCACCGACTATGTGTTGCTGCTCTGCCGACGGTGGGATGGGGACTTCCAGAGCCCGCAGGTCGCGCTGAGGTAGATGAGCAATGGTGCTCCCTTGGACACGGTCACCAAATCGACCGGTTTCGGCTGCCCAACGCATGAAGAACTCAATCCAGCCAGTCTCGATTCCTGGCCTTGGCCGGACCCGGTGCAGAGCCTTTTGGAAGCACATCTCGATAGACGACTGTGTCCATCTCGCGCAGCGTCCGACTTCGCCTCCTTCGCAGATCAGCAAGTCACCGGGCTGAAGCCGGTATTTGGCGCGTTCGTCATCGGTGTAATCCATCGACGCCACGTTCGAGAAGTCGATGTGGTGCCACTGCACGTTTTGGTTGCGTAGATATGGCATCGGACCGAGACCCTGCCTCGACTTGGCCGACAGCATCTTGCCAAGCTGTGTGTCAGCGACATCGCCGAATCTGGCCCACGCCCAGCCCCGGGGTAGGTCTGCCGTCATGCAGTGAGGGTCAGCGTGAAGGGGCAAAGCAAGGCATCGAGTCCCGTACCGAAGAACCGGTGGCGTTCGGACCTGCCGCTTGTCACGGCTCGATGAGGACGCGACCGCCGTCGCGAACGTCGATCTGTAGCTGGCGGCCCTCCAGCAGCGCCATGCCGACGAGCGGTGCTGTCTCGGCTTCGTCGGCAAAGACGTCAATGATCTGGTCGTCCCAGATCACCTCCGCGTCGTAGACATCGAAGTAGTCCTCAGCGCCG
>JAJEIW010000101.1 GCA_022828045.1 Acidimicrobiia bacterium
TCAGTTTGCGCTTCACTGCCGCACCATGCCACGCCGTACCGCTGTTTGAGACATCAGAAAGTCAGTAACTACAGGGGTTTCGCGCTCACGGCAGTGTCTCATTCAGCGACAGCAAGGCGCACGAAATCGCAATATCGTGAAAACTGTTAACTCGCCTCCGAGGAACCGATGTCGCTTGAGGAGGCACTCGCCATGCGCGGCACCGGTTGGGATGGCGACCTGGAAGCCATGCGCGGAGGCCGCGTCGAGCACCTGTGACACAGCCCGCCGGCAGTGGCGGCCGATTGGCGGAAGCGGTGTAGAGGTGCTGCACGCCGACCGCGATTTCACAGCGCTCGCTCAGCACACTCAGCTACAAGTCCATCCCGCATCCGCCGCTTGACTCCGTACCTCGCCGAGGTCGTCGATGCTCCACCGCGCCCCGCGCAGGCATGTCTCGGGCAGCCCCACCTCTCGTCTCGACGGCGATGACTAGCCTTCGGGGCATGGCCACTAGCCGTGTGCGACCAGGCAGGTTGCTGGAAGCAGCGTTGCGATACGGCCCGCTCATCGCGGCGTTCTGGCTCGCCGAAGCGGCGGCTGCGGCGGCGTACGTGAGGTGGTATCGCTGTCGGCAGTTAGCGGTGGCCGCCGATGTTGTGAGCGGGCCGTGAGCCGCGGCGTTCTGGCTCGTCGGCTGCGCGCCGCCGACACAGCGAGCCCGGCGCCAGCCGTGTCGCCGCATCTGTTCGGGCGCCAGTTCTGGCTGTGGTACGTGCCCTACCTCGCCGCGCACGTCGCGGTAGGGCGGTGGCTGACGCCGGACCAGCGGCTCGTGTTCTGGCTGTGCTGGCTGGCCGCGGCCGTCGGCTTCGGTGTCGTGTCTTATCGGCGGTTCGCGCTCCGCCATCGTCAGACCCAGGCCGCCCGCGAAAGCTGACGGTGCCTCTTGCAAGCTGGCCCAATGTGCCGCCATCCTGCTCGTCTTGGCCAGTCGCTCACGCGGCCGCGCCGGATGGGCTGCCTCGCTGATGCTCACAGCCGTGCCTCTGTTCGTCCCCCGGCAACCGCTACAAGCTCGCGGCAGCCGATGAGGCAGGACCTGACGCCCCGACCCCCGTGGCCGTGGCGCTGGCGTTGAAGAGCTCCTCCGTGCCGTAGGACCCCGCCCCCGACCCCCGTGGCCGTGGCGCTGGCGCTCCGATCCGCATCGCTTCGCCTGCGACTTAGCGGGCATCATGCTCGTGACGCCGCTCGTGTTCGCCGCGTTCGTCGGGTTCGCATTCTGGCCGGGGGGCCGCGCCGGCCAGACGCTCGCGTTCGCCGCGACGTGGCTCGTGGTGTGGCCGCTCGGCTTCCGAGTCAGCCTTCGCCTCAAAGCCCGCGACGAACACCGCTGAGCCGGCAGACCGCACGGTCACTCACTCGACGTCGTCGCGATACCGAAGTCGAGACGCGCCATCGCTTGCGCCCCTCATGCCTCGCTCAAGTGCTGAGTCCACCCTTCATGGCAGTCGAGCGTCGGGCGCAGAGTCACAGCATCTATGACTCGGTGTCGTCACTGAGATTGCCTTCGTTCCAAGTCTCGGCGAGAGGGCCGAGTGGGCCTTGCGGGGTAGTGCTGGTTCGTGGAGTCTTCGAGCGGTTCATCCGCTGCGTCAACATCGCTCCTGCGTCCTCCAGACTCAGTGATTCTGTACGTGAACGCAGGACGCGCACGCAGATTGCGCCATCGCTGCCCTGGAGGCGATCGGACCAGTCACGGATTCCTTTGAGGGCCAATACCGCCAATTCCTCCCGCTCGAAGTACCTGCCGTGCGGGTCGACCCAGACGACGGCTTGGTTTGCTTCGATGCAGAGCAGCACCATGTCCCAGTTTGAGGAAATGATGACTTGGTTTACGGCGGATGCCCGCTCAAGGATCTCGTGGTCGGTGGATCCACGTCCCGGACTCGGTGGGTTGGCGTTCTCATCGCCAACGTAGGAGACCTCGAACTGGAGAGCCTGCAGTGCGAGTGCGACTCGCCACGGCAGGTTCTCGTCGAATAGCAGCCGGGTCCGTATCCGCCGTGCCGACATGCGAGGGTCGCAGTGCCTTCAAGCAGCAAGTTGCAGCTCGTAGCTGACCGCCTGCTGCACTTGGTCGGGAGTCAGGCGGTAGTCATCGCACACATCGGCAAGATGTTCCGATTCCTCACCCTCGTCATTCCGAACCAAGCTGGCCACGAGACGAGTGGGAACTCGTGTGCCATCGATGCACGGTGCGCCGGCCTGCACCGCAGGATTCACCCACACACCTTCGGCAGGTCGCCAGATCGCCGCCATATGGTCATCATTGAAGACGATCGGCCTCAGCAGAGGTTCAACCATGTGGCCAAAAGCCTGCTGACCGCTGAGACCGGCATCTTCCCATGTGCCGCTGATCTCGGCGAAGAAACCGGAACCGACTGTGGCTAGGTGTTCGTGCGCAAACGGCCGATTGGTGCCGAGCCGAGTGGCGAGGTGTCGAGCGCCAATGGCGATTTGCGCGTGGGGCACACGCCGAACGAACAACTCTGCGACGACTCGCAGGCTGATCAGGTCCCAGAAACTGAAGAATGCTCCAAGCTCGCCGATCAGCAGCGAAGGTCGAGTCCAGCTGTCTCGGGTCCAGCCTTCGATCTGACCGCGCCCCCGGCGAAGCAGGCGCGCAACCTCAGCGACGTCATAGATGCCGCGACCGAGGTATCGCGCGCCCCCCCCGTGACCGGGAGCGCCTTCGCGCTGTGTCGCCGCCGCCATGTCCGCAGGGTAACTGCGCGTTGTCCGGTCATCCGTCGTTGCCTGCTGGAGTGGACTCTTGCGACCGCACGGCGTCGAAGATGCTCTGCAAGATGCCGGTGATCACGAAGTCGCCGAGTTCGTCATCGCTGAGACGCTTGTCGACGATGACGTCGCTCCCAGCCAGACGCGCGATCATCAATTGCTTCGCGCGGTCGAATGCGCCGAGGCGAAACTTGTCGAAGTTGTTTCAATCCTTGCCCCGAGCGCGTTCCCGCTGGCGTTGGGCCGCGCTGCGGTAGTACTCGGCGTCGCCTCGTTCCACCAGTGTCGGACCAACGGGAGGGAGGTCGGACAGCGGCGGCGGTTCCGCCGCTTGACCTGGCGCGGGCGATTTGCCCGAAGTCGTCGATTCGCGGGTGGTCTGCCAGTGGACGAGGGTGTAGGGAGGGTTGCCGTTGTCGTGGTCCTCGAAGACGGCCTCGACGTCGCTGCCGATGACGATGTCCTGCATCGGGTCGCCGAGGAGGTTGCCGAGCATGCGCAGGTTGTCGGCGTGGGGCAGTTCGACCAGCACCACGATGTACGGGCCGTGGTCGGCCAGCGCCGGATGCACAGGGTGATGCACGCGCTGCCAGGAGTAGATGCGCGCTGTGGGCTCGACTGTCACCCACTCGACATTGAGCGACTGGCAGGCATGGCACACCCAGTCGGGCCCCCATTGGTGGGTGCCGCAGTTGGCGCAGCGCTGCACTCGCAACTCGTGCGCGCGAGTGCTCTCCCAGTACGGCGCATCCATCCCGTCGCGCATCGGTGCAGGCTGGGTGAGGCCTTCTGGCAGGTAGCTGGCCTCGGCGAGCGCGCTCATCCCAGCGCCTCAGCGGTGCCGTAGATCGCAGTGGAGGCGATCTCGACCATGGGTCCGGCGTTGGAGAGCGACACGTTGACGT
>JAJEIW010000282.1 GCA_022828045.1 Acidimicrobiia bacterium
CTCGAAGACCTGCGCGATGAACCCCGGCGGCACATCGTCGTGAAAGAGATCGCTCATCGAGTCCACGAACACGAGGCGGGGTGCGCTCCAGCGTCGAGGCGCATCGAGCGACGACCGATGCAAGGTGAGCCTGAAGCCCGGCCCGCTCGTCGACGGGTGGCCGTCGTTCTGGTATTTGGGCGACCCCATCGCCTTGAGCCGCTTGGCCAGCGTCTGCGCATAGCAGCGGTCGCAGCCCGGCGACACCCGATCGCAGCCCGTGGTCGGGTTCCACGTCGCCTCGGTCCACTCGATCCCCGACCTGTCAGCCACGCCCCAACCGTAGGGACGGGCTGTGACAGCTAGGAAAGCGGACTCGCCAGAGGAGTCCTCTAGACGCTGGGGCGGACGCGTTCACGCAGGCGATCGAGAATATTGATCTGTTGGCGCCCACGGTCCTCAAGTTCGACGGCGAGCGCGTATCGCTGTCGGTCATATCCGGGCTCCGCGAGCTCAGCCCACGGTGCTCTCATGTGAGTCACGACGAGGTAGTAGGTCTGGCCGTCGTTGGGATCGAGAGACGTGGCAGCCGATGCGCGCCAACGCCGCACTTGCAACGTCGAGTGGAGCACGGCTTCGGAGGAAGGCTTCAAGCTCTTGATCCGGCGTCGGTCACTCGGCAATTTCAACTTGTCCCCATTTGTGGGTTGTCTCGCCATTATCGCTATCAGCTCGTCGAGGTCGAACAGCCGGTAGAAATCGACCTTCATCCGACTCGCTAGGTATTCGCGGCGAAAGCGACGTGTCGGTGGATCGTAGGCGAGCGCGATGGCGATAGTCCGATCCGACTTGCCGATTGCGAATTCTTCTGGAATCGGAATTGGGTGGATGACGCTCGTGTCCGCTTCGATTTCGCCATCGAAGGTCATCACGACCCTGTTCTGAAGCGATTCGATTGCCCGACGCTCATCCGGTATGCCGTATCCGGTGAGTGCCAGATGCTTGGCGCTTTCGGCGGCCTTGGCATTGCTCTTCGCCCGATGCGGGCTCGGCACTCGTGCCGAGAGCCCAACGAGGGCCCTGGTCAGATTCGCGGAAGCACTCGGGTACTCGTCACGTACAACCGCGGCGATTCTCGCGACTCTCGGTGCCGCGAATGACGTGCCGCTCGATGCGTGAAACGGCCCAGGAACCCCGAGTGACACGGTAGCGACGCCGACATTGGTATGTGACAAGTTTCGCTGGGAGAGTATGGCCTGACTGACAAGGTTGCCGCCGTAGTGCACAAGGTCTGGTTTGACCGACCCCCCCGGCCGGAAGCCTGGTCCAGAACGTGAGAACGGCGAGACTTGGTCGATACCAGCAACGGCTCGCAACTGAGGTGGTGAGTCTCCATCTGGGTGTGCCCCTTGGTCAGACCTCGCAATACTTCCCACGGTGAGGCAGTTGGCAGCGACGGCGGGCTCGGCCACGCGGCATTCGTCGGCAAGCAGATGTTCCGGGTGGCGGGCATGCAGTTCATGGGCATCTGGAAGGAGCGACTCGCCTACGTTGCCCGACGCCACGACGATGACGATGTCGAGTTCGCGTGCAAGTCGATCCAGCATCTCAGTGCGGTGATCCACGTGCGGCCCGGCATACCCGTATCGATCGGCCAGCGAGATGTTCACAACCTTCACGGGCCGGTCGGCCATCGCACCGCGACGGACGATCTCGCGGATGGCGTCCTCAAGAACTCGATGTTCTGGTGTGTCTGTAGCGAAGGTCGCGGTCCCGCTTCCTGAGCGATCTTCCACGACTCGTGCCGCGACGACCATTAGCGGCTGCGGCAGCCCAGTCCCATCCCGGAGCGCAGTTTCGAAATCGCCATAGGCCGCGAGGCCAGCGACCATTGTGCCGTGTTGTGTGGGCGGCGCCCAACTGTGGCCCGAAGGGACCGCAAAGGCGTCGACGAGTCCCTGGAGCAGCGGGTGATTGACGTGGACACCATCATCGATCACCCCGACGGCACCCCTGCGAGCAGCAGGCTGGTCAAGCGTCTCTGAAGGAGGTTGCTCGACCCAATCTGTTGGGGACAGGTAGGGGCTCGGCGGCAGACGCACACGTTCCACAGCCGGAAGCAGGAGCAGATCGTTCAGTGACTCCTCCTCGACCGACGCTCGCATCAATAGGAACTCGGGCTGTTCATCCACTCCGCGTTCTTGTTCACCCACCACCTCCCGGACCGACGCAAGGCGCTCCCGAGCTTCTGGGCCGGATGACGCCGGCCAAAGGTGAATGTCGACGAGCAGGGGAAATGTGAGCACCAGATCGGGCTCGAGACCCGGACCTCGGCGATCATCGGGGCCGTATGGTTCGATGTCTTTGATCAGCGCAAAGAACGATCTTCCTTGGTCACTACTCCGGTACGCATCGAGCGCACTCCGGAAGCTGGAAGCACTCTCGTCGTGGGGCAACACGAAATAGTCCCAACCCGATGATTCACCGAGGTGCTGGAGGCCCTTGTTTCGGAGAGCGTCGTCCGTCAGTCGCGAATCAGCACTGATCTTGAAGACCATCCTTGGGTCAATCCCACCAATCCGCACAGGCACCGAAGGAGCTGCGAGTGCTGCGTCAAGTCGTGCCCGGAGACTGCGGCCATGAGAACGATGCTCCCGCCGCGGTCCGCCAACTGGCGTCGGCAGCGAGCGGCGTGAGCCGACCTCGTACGGCCCCGGCAGTGGAAGATGCCTCGGCACGAGCTACCAGCGGCGTCGTTTCGTTGCTGCTACCGCCTTCGTGAGGTCGTCGACGGTTACCGCCGATCGATTGTCTCTCACGGCGAATCGAATCGCGTTCCAGGCAGTCGCTTCCGCGGCGGCATGGGGCAGGCCACGCAGTTCCGTTCCCATTTCGTCGATGGGCAGTGGCCCCGACTTGACGTGCTTGAGACCTCTGCGTAAGAGCGAGCGGATTTCCCTGACAGTCGGTCGCGGAAACTCGACGACCTCATCGAAGCGTCGCCACAATCCGCGATCAAGAGTTTCTTCGTGATTGGTCGCCGCGATCAACATGCCGGGACCGGCGTAGCTGTCGAGTAGCTGCAAGAACGAATTCACAACCCGCTTGATCTCACCGTGTTCGCTCGGGTCGCTACGTTCCCGTCCCAGTGCGTCGAACTCGTCGAAGAGCACGACCCAGTGTGCCGCGGCCGCGTAGTCGAAGATCCGTCGCAGATTGCCCGCTGTCTGGCCAAGATACGACGACACGATCGCATCAAGCCGGACGATGACGAGCGGAACGCCAAGTTCCGCTGCAAGCGCTTCTGCCGCAGATGTCTTTCCACACCCAGGCGGTCCATAGAAGATGATCCTGTTGCGGCGGGGAACGCCGAGAGTCTCAAGCCGGCCCCAATCAGGGACTTCCTTCGCGATCTCGCGCAGTGTGTCCCGCACTTCCGGCCTCAGCACCAAGTTTCCCAAGTAGCGCTCCGGGCGTCGAACAGTCGCCAGATCCCAGCCCTGGTCGGGATCCGTCGGTGGCGGCACGAGCTGGGTGTCGCCGTGGCCGATGTCGATGGACTCACCACTAGCAAGGATCTTGCGCAAATCGCGGGCGAGGGCAACGTGATGGCGCGCCTCTTCCTCTTCGATGATTGTGTTCGCCGCCCGGCGAAACGCCAGCTCGTCAGCGCTGCGGAATGCGCGGAACAGCTCCTTGAGATCACGGCCAGCCATGCGCCTCTCCCAGTCCGGCTCGCCCGCCGAGCCTAGAACCGAACCAGGCGACGGTCATTGACGGTCTAGCGCAGGCGAGCTGCTGCACCAAGTGAGATGCGGGCAGACGGCGTTTCGCTGGTCAGACGGCGGCGGTGTCGTAGAAGTGCTGGACGATTTCGAAGAACTCGTCGGCGTCGTTTGAGCTGTAGAGCGATTCGGGGCCTTGGGGGGCGACGCTGATGAACGGTGAGTCGTAGATGCGGCCGGGATCGATCGTGCCGTTGACAGTGAGGTACTCGATCACCATCTCGACGAAGCGGATCTGGTTGGCGCTGTAGCGCTTGTCGTCGAGGAACTTGTCGAACGCTCGCATCGCTGCGGCCCGGTCCAGCCCCACCAAGGAGCGGACGAACAGCCCGAAGCTGCCGGCACGTTTCGACGCCTCGGCGAAGGTGTCGGTGTCGCCGATGCCGGCCCCAACCAGCACGCGCTGCAGGGCATCCATGTCGACCAGCGTCAGCGTCTCGCCGCTGCGCACCTTGGCCACCACGTCGTCGGCCAGGTTCTCCTTCAAGAAGTGCTCGGCCTTCTTGCGGAACTGGGCGAACTCGTTGCTGTCAACCGCTCCCCCGGCGCCCGGCAGCACGACCACTTCTGGCTCGCCGAGCTCATCGGTGAAGTCGCTGTAGAGCACGTTCTTCTTCGTGCGCTCGATCAGGTGAACGAGATCGCGGAGATGCTTGCGAGCGTCTTCGAGCATGGGATAGCTGGCATCCACCCACCACTCATCGGTCTGGATGCCAATGATCAACTCCAGCTGCTGGACCACACCAGGAATCGTCGTGCCAAGATCCTCCAAGGCCGATGCAACACCGATGATGCGCCTGCGCTGCCGCTCGAACGGTTCCCGCCGCAGCAGGCTCAACTCCGCGTTCAACATCACGACGTCGAAGCGCTTGGCGTCCTCGTCGTCGGCGCCTAGCTGATCGGGCAGCTTGGCGACGCGGTCATTCAGCGCGGCAAGGTCCTCAAGCGACACCTCCTCCCAAGCAGCCAGCTTGCTGAACCGCTCCACCAACTCCAAATGAGGCCGCACCAAGAAGTTCTTAGGATTCATCGACGCGACCGCTTCATGCAGCGTCGCAGCAACCTCAGCCCGCTCATCGCCGAGCGCCTCGATGGAACCGAGCGCCTGCAGCAGCTCCAGCCGCGTGCTGAACAGCATCTCGCCAAGCGACTTCACGCCCGTCTTGTCCGCCGGCACCAGCTCCTGGCTGAAGTACTCCAAGTTCTGGCAGAAGTCGAACACCTTGAACTCGGTCTTG
>JAJEIW010000072.1 GCA_022828045.1 Acidimicrobiia bacterium
GGCCGCCTATTCCTGCCTCGCCCCGCGGGTTGTCTCGGGCCAGTTCGACCCCACCCGGCACCGGGCGGTGTGGCCGTCCACTGGCAACTACGCCCGCGGCGGTGTGGCGATCAGCCGGATCATGGCGTGCCGCGGGGTGGCCGTGCTGCCCGAGAACATGAGTCGTGAGCGTTTCGAGTGGCTCGAGCGCTGGATCGCCGACCCTGCCGACGTCATCCGCACCCCCGGCTCGGAGAGCAACGTCAAGGAGATCTACGACGCCTGCGCAGAACTGTCCCAGGATCCCGGCAACTTCATCCTGAACCAGTTCAGCGAGTTCTCGAACCACATCGGGCACTACGAGGTCACCGGCGCCGCGCTCCTGGCTGTGTTCGAGCACCTGCAACAGCAAGCGGCCAGAGGCAGTGAGCTGAACCTGGCCGCGTTCGTGGCTGCCAGCGGTTCAGCGGGTACGCTCGGCGCCGGCGACCGGCTCAAGGATGCCCACGGCGCCCAGATCGTGGCGGTCGAGGCACTCGAATGCCCGACCATGCTCTACAACGGCTACGGCGAGCACAACATCCAGGGCATCGGCGACAAGCACATCCCGCTCATCCACAACGTCATGAACACCGATGTGATCGTCGGCGTCAGCGACCATGCGACCGACGGGCTCGGGCTGGTGTTCAACACCGAAGCGGGCCGGGACGCCCTGCGCGAGCACCTGGGTGCAGCATCGTGGGTGCTCGACGAACTCGGGCATTTCGGCTACTCGTCGATCTGCAACTCCCTCGCCGCAGCCCGTGCGGCCAACGAGCTGGGTCTCGGGCCCGACGACGTGGTCATGACAGTGGCGACCGACGGTTTCGAGATGTACTTCTCCGAGCGGGAGCGCCACCTCGCAGAACGCCATGGGGGCAGCTTCGACGTCGGCGCCGCCCGCGGCATCATCGAGCGTTACCTGACGCCCGAAGCCCACAGCGACGATGCCCCCCACATCGAAGTGATGTCCGACCGGGGTCGCGACCGGATCTTTAATCTCGGCTATTACACCTGGGTCGAGCAGCAGGGTGTCCCCTTGAACGACTTCGAGGCACGCCGCGACCAAGCCTTCTGGGATTCGCTGAGAGGGCTGCCCCGCCTCTGGGACGACATGATCAACGAACTCAACGACGAAGTCGCCGCCACCTTCGTGTGAGCACCTCGATCGGCGGGTGCGGTGTCGGCAATCCGACCCAGCCGCACAAGATGCTTCCGCGTCCAGTCTCAGGTGGGTTCCCGCCAGCGTGTGACGGCATCAGTGATGTTGTCAGCGAGAGGTCTCAGCGCGCTGGCTGAGTCTGCGGCCTGGCGGCGAGCCATGACTCGACCGATGTCGGCGACGGTGCGGTTCGAGTCGTCGGCTAGGTCCGTCAGCTTGGACTTGGCGATGTTGCTCGGCGTATCGCTGGCACCGTCGTACAGCGCATCCAGATGCGACATGCGCTCACTGAGCAATGGCGGCGAGAGTCCAAGTTCAGCGGCGATGGCGTTGTCGGTTTGAAGCTGGTCCCATATCCATTCCTCGGGTGATCCGGTTCCCGGCAGGAGGAACGTCCCGGCCGTATCGACTGCTGCTACGCGCAGCTTCCGTTCGTGCTCGGTGTCGCGGGCATCGCCGTCGAGCACGTAGATCATGTTGTCGGCTTGGCCGAACTTCTGCAGTGCTCGCGCGTGCTCCGGAAACTGGGCCATGCCCGGGTCACGTCCGATGCGTATCGCTTCGGGCGGCAGGTTCAGGGTCGGCAGCAGGTGATCAAGGATTCCTCGCAGGAGCCCTTCGGCCACATCGTCTTCGCAGAGAATGTTGAGGGCGTCGTGGGAGCGCCCGTAGAGCGCGTTCTGAATCAGATCGCGGTAGGCAGGCACGACGGACACGTTCAGCGCATCGTCTCGCTGGAGAAAGATCCGTCCGTTCTCCGGCACAGCGTCGAGCACTACCGGGCTGTGCGTCGTGACAATCACTTGGAGATTGTTCCGCAGCGCAAGCTGCTGCATCTCCAGCATGAGCAGTTGCTGGACCCATGGGTGGAGGCCTGCTTCAACTTCGTCGACAAGCACAAGAGCGTCGGAGAGGTTGGTGATCTGCCGGGCGAGACGCATAACGGCGCGCTCGCCCGATGCCATGTGCAGTTCGGAATAGCTCGGCCCGTTGTGCCGCGCAGCGAAGAGCAACTGCTTCTTGCCGCTCTGCAGGTCAACCACTTCGTCATACGCGAGCGGCAGCACACGCTGCGCGAAGCTGACCTCGGCCGCAGTGAGCACCGCTTCCGTCGGAGCGACCGATGCGCGTGACATGCTCAGCACGCCGCGCACCTCCGAAGGGTTGGTCAGGTTGCTCAAGGTACGCAGGTAGACATCGCGTTCGGGTTGCGACGCCGCCTTCCTCCCGAAATAGCTTCGGTTCCAGCTCTTCTGTTTGCGCCACTGCATCCGGTAGTCGCCGCCCGGCGTCGCGTAGCTGTAGGCGAGCGAGATGTTGCCGAGGTCGTCGGCGCGTCTTCCAGCGGACGGGCTATAGCTGGGGAACAAGGTTGACGGCACAAAGTCCCGGCTGGCGGCACTTGGCACGTCGTAGGCACAAGCTGCCGCGAAGAGGACGGTGGTCTTGCCTGTGGCGTTGCCGCCGGCAATGACGCTGACGGGGTAGTCGAAGACAACGCGCAGGTCTCGCAGGCCCCGCAAGCCGTCCACCTCGATCGCCGTCAGAAAGTGCGGCATGTGGCTCTTCTTGGCTTGCAGTTGGCGCCAGAGCGTTGCCTTGCGTCTGTCAGTCATTGTCTGCTGCCCCTCTGTCTACACGGCGGCGGTGTTGCGGAAGTGCCCGATGATGTCGAAGAACTCGTCGGCATCGCTTGTGCTGTAGAGCGATTCGGGGCCTTGGGGTGCGACGCTGATGAATGGTGAGTCGTAGATGCGGCCGGGGTCGATAGTGCCGTTGTCGGCGAGGTATTCGATCACCATTTCGACGAAGCGGATCTGGTTGGCGCTGTAGCGCTTGTCGTCGAGGAACTTGTCGAACGCTCGCATCGCTGCGGCCCGGTCCAGCCCCACCAGCGAGCGGATGAACAGCCCGAAGCTGCCGGCGCGCTTCGAAGCCTCGGCGAAGGTGTCGGTGTCGCCGATGCCGGCCCCGACCAACACCCGCTGCAAGGCCTCCATGTCGACGAGCGTCAATGTCTCGCCGCTGCGCACCTTGGCCACCACATCGTCGGCCAGGTTCTCTTTCAGGAAGTGCTCGGCCTTCTTGCGGAACTGGGCGAATTCGTTGCTGACGACAGTTCCCCCGGTGCCCGGCAGCACGACTTCCTCTGCTGGACCGAGCTCGTCGGTGAAGTCGCTGTAGAGCACGTTCTTCTTCGTGCGCTCGATCAGGTGGACGAGGCCGCGGAGTCGCTTGCGAGCGTCTTCGAGCATGGGGTAGGTGGCATCCACCCACCACTCATCGGTCTGGATGGCGGTGATCAGCTCCAGCTGCTTGACCACACCAGGAATCGTCGTGCCCAAGTCCTCCAGGGCCGACGCCACAGCGATGATGCGCTTGCGCTGCCGCTCGAACGGCTCCCGCCGCAGCAGGCTCAACTCCGCGTTCAGCATCACGACGTCGAAGCGTTTGGCGTCCTCGTCGTCGGCATCGAGCTGATCGGGCAGCTTCGCGACCCGGTCATTCAGCGCCGCGAGGTCCTCAAGCGACACCGCCTCCCACGCAGCCAGCGAGCTGAACCGCTCCACGAGCTCCAGGTGAGGCCGCACCAAGAAGTTCTTCGGGTTCATCGACGCGACCGCCTCATGCAGCGTCGCGGCGACCTCGGCCCGTTCATCGCCGTACGCCTCGATGGAGCCGAGCGCCTGCAGCAGCTCCAGCCGCGTGCTGAACAGCATCTCGCCAAGCGACTTCACGCCCGTCTTGTCCGCCGGCACCAGCTCCTGGCTGAAGTACTCCAAGTTCTGGCAGAAGTCGAACACCTTGAACTCGGTCTTG
>JAJEIW010000066.1 GCA_022828045.1 Acidimicrobiia bacterium
CGCGCAGCCAGCACCCCGCCCAGGCGCAGCACACAACCCAGCCGCCCGCCAAGCCGACTCAGCCCCCCACGCCACCGAACACCAAACCCAGCCGCCGACCACCACAGCCACCGAACCACCAGCCACGACTCCCCGCCAACCCACCCCACCGGTGCATCTGGGCTAAGCAGCCGCGCGCCTGCCGAATCAGGAGATAATCCACCTGCGAATGTGGCCACAAGGGGAATGTGCGCGACAGCCCGTCCGACTGCATGGCCGCTGGCAATGCGGGCAGCGTGAGCGTGTTCCCGCTGCCCAGATCAAGCAGCAATTTGCAGGTGGCGCCTTCGACTCCTGAGGAGTTACTGCCCTGAGGTTTGGCGAGGCCGCCTGGCTTCGGAGCGAACAGCCCGTGACGGGTCCGCCTGATCGATCTCGAACTGTGCCACCAGTTCGGGGTTCCGCAACAACGCCGCCTCATGCGCCGACATCACGACAGCCGGCGTGAGAGGCGGAGTGTCATCGTCTTCCTCATCCACGGACCAGGTGTTGGCACGCGAGTAACGGCTGGAAACCGACCGCACTCGCGGCGCGGACCCGGACGAAGTGTCGCACCCCCGCAGTAGCTTCGCTGCCATGAACGAACGTCAGCATTGGATGCAGCGCCTCGACAGGTTCTTGCAATACCTGCGCGAGGGCCGCCACGCTGAGGACACCATTGCCGATGCCAAATCGATCATCGGGCAATGGGTTGACTATGCGCTCGAACAGGATGTCCAGCCTGACGAACGCGACGATGAGCTACTGCGTCATTGGGTGACCGCAATAGCGGACTCCGCGCCGCTGACCCCGGATAACTATCGGGCACATGCGAGTTTGTGGTGGCGGTGGAACCAAGACCCCGCGGATAGGCGAGCCAGCGTGCCCGGCAGCCCGCCGCAGCAGCCCGCGGACATGTGCGGCACGCTCTACGCGACCAACAAGTGGGGTCCCCACTACTGCGCGTGCGGTTCGAACAACACCTGTCATACCACCGATACGAACGCAGCGACCTACTGCGTGTGCCGCAAGACAAACGAGGTGGTGTGGGTGGGAGCGCCCATCAACCGCACAGAGGAAGGCAAGGTGGTGAACAGGGTGGTTGAGGCCGCAAGGCCGCCCCGCTACAAGCTCGGCGACAAGTACGGTATCGACCCCGGTCCCAGACATGCCGAGTCGTCGGCCGACGATGCAGATTACCTCCGGCGGCAGGGCCAACGTCTCGCAGAGCACGGCGTCGACCCGGGTGACGAGGGTGAAGTCGAACGCTGGTTTGAGGCGTTGGAGGGCTACATCGCGTGGAGAGAACTCGTTGGCGGCCGTGCAGGAGAGGGCATTGCGCCAACCACAGCGCAGGGAATCCGCTCCAACGTGAGAGCTTGGATCCGACACGCGATCTGGGCCGGACTCGATCCCTCCGTCCCGGCTACGAACATGCTCAAGGCCTTTCTTGCAAGCAAGGACATCAGCGATAAGTCGCGGAGATGGCGTGCGGGGCACGTTCAGCGCTGGTGGCGACGCTGGCCCCAGTACCAAGAATCAATAGGCGAAGAGGTCGTTGGCGCTTCTCTGATTGGGAATCGATTAGCGATGCTTGTGGCCGAGTTCCGAACGGATGGCTACCCCTCGGACGAGGATCTCGAACACGAAGAGATCCGACGGCAACATGAACGGACACTCAGATCGATCGCCGACATCTCCTTCCAGGATCGAGACGAACTCAAGCGGGTTTGGGCTAACACGAGGCGGAACTACGGAAGTTCTGGAAATCAACAAGTCCTGAACAAGGCCTTCAACGATGCTGCCGAAGCAGCTTGGCCACAGATGCGGGACAGCCTGGAGCAACTGTGCTTCGGCGATGGTGCGTTTGAGACTCGAATTGACACCGCCATCCGAGATGTGCGAGGGCTCGGACCACTGGTCGCGACGAGGCTGCCAGCGATATGCCATCCAGAGCGTTTCATTCCCATCTATGTGCTCAGAAGCAGCAGCAAGTTCTCCGGAAAGCTAGACATGATCGAACTCCTGGACGAGCTTGAACTCCTCGATGAGGCCGGGTCAGAAGAAGTTCAGGATGTCGTCCGGCTGCATTCGGAGGAAGGGCAAACCGGCGCAGTGGTCATGCGCTCGAATGACTTGTTGCTGGAGTCGCTCCGCCCGCACTTCAGCGACGGCGACGGCATCGACGTATGGGGCATCTCCCGGTTTCTGTATTGGCTCTCATGGAGCTATTGGGACGACACGTCGGCGGATCCGTGGCTTAGCGACGCCGAATTCGCGGAACTGTCGGACGAAGTGCTGTGCGACGTGGGCTTTCTGAGGGACGTCGTTGCGTTGCTCGAGGACAAGGGGCAGGTGATCCTTTACGGACCACCAGGCACGGGCAAGACCTACTTTGCCCAGTCACTTGCCGAGAAGCTTGTGCTGTATGAGGGATGCGAAGACGACAGCGCCTACTCGTTGGTGCAGTTCCATCCGGCGTATTCGTACGAGGACTTCTTCGAGGGGTTCCGACCTCACGTCGATGACGATGGACAGATGACCTACAAGCTCACGTCGGGACCCTTGGTTCGGCTGGCAGAACGTGCCCAAGAACATCCGGACGAATTGCACGTCATGGTGATCGATGAGATCAACCGGGCGAACTTGCCGCAGGTACTAGGTGAGTTGCTGTACCTGCTGGAGTACCGCAACGAGTGGGTCCAGACCCAGTATCGCCCGGACGAGGACTTCTCGCTGCCTGAGAACCTGTGGATCATCGGCACGATGAACACGGCAGACCGCTCCATCGCGCTGATCGACGCCGCGATGCGGCGACGGTTCCACTTTGTGCCGTTCTTCCCCGATCGTGAGCCGACGGCGGGGCTGCTGCGTCGCTGGTGTGAGCGGGACGAGCCTGGACAGGAGTGGATGGCTGACCTGCTCGATGCCGTCAACGAACGGCTCCGCGTTGACCTTGGGGGTGACTACATGCTGATCGGACCGAGCCACTTCATGAAGCAAGACCTGGACGAGAACGGCTTGCGGCGAATCTGGGAATACAACATCGAACCCCTCATCGAAGACCAGTTCTTCGGTCGACAGGAGGTGATCGACAGCTATCGGTTCGGCGAGGTTTGGAAGCGTCATGGCCCTGGCGCGGCCGCGCCAGCCTCGGACACGGGAACGTCGGACGCATCCGGTGACGAAGCTGAACCCGGATCCGACCACGACGAGAGTCCAGAGAGCCACGGCAACCCGTAGATGTCAATCGTCGAGGGTGCGGTGAGGCCGGACGTGTCCGAGATGGTTCCCGAAGCGGGCGGGGATCAGCGGACCGTGCTCCGTGAGTGGAGCACCGAGCGCTGGCGACTCGATGACGGGATGGCGCGTCGCCTCGGGGAGACGCCTTGGATCTCGGTAGCGACCGACCGAGAGTCTGGGTGGTGGAGGGTGTCGACCAGGCAGTGGGTGGGTGCGTTCTCGCTCGGTGATCTGCGAGTCATCGTGCGGCCGAAGATCAAGCCCGAGAACTTGTTCCTCCTGCTCGAAGTGGGGCTGCCGTCCGAGGCTTGGCAGGCCGAAGCGGTCGACTACGCAACCAACGACGAGCTGCTGCCGGCGTTGGTGTCGTTCTTCGCGCGCACCGCAGAGACCACGCTGGCACGTGGGCTGTTCCATCACTACCGGCACGAAGAGGACGACTTGCTCGCGCTGCGGGGACGCATCGACTTCGTGCGGCAGTTTCGGAGGGGCGGGGTACTGGTGCCGATGGCTTGCTCGTGGGACGACTTCACGGCTGATGTCGACGAGAACCGCTGCTTGACCGCGGCAATTCGGTTGGCGCTACGTGTGCCCGATGTGCCTCACGACGATCGGCGGCGGCTTCGACGGCTGCTCGCGGCGCTCGACGGCGTGGCGGAACCGACAGCGTCGGTGGCGCTGGATCGCCTCGATCGCATCCAATACACCCGACTCAACGAGCATTACCGGCCCGCGTTGCGGCTGGCTCGACTGATCCTGGCCAACTGC
>JAJEIW010000240.1 GCA_022828045.1 Acidimicrobiia bacterium
CGCGTTCGGCAGCGCGGGCCACGGCCAGCTCCCCCTGAGAGTGGGCGATGCGATCGAAGCCGGTCGGTGCGATCACGAGCGGGATCGGCACTTCCTGGCCCAAGACTCTGCCCGAGATGTCCACCTCGGTGACGTCTCGCAGCACTCGGGGCCGGAACTGCCAACGGTGATATGCGGAGACGCTGCGCTCGGCGCTGACCTCGTCTTCCGCGGCCCCGTCGATGTAGTCGAAGCAGCCGCCCGGCATGCGGCGCTTGGCCATGCGGCGCAAGTCGGATACGTCGGCGGCGCGGATCAGGTGCCGTTTGTCGGCATCGCGTTCGAATTCGCCGAACTGCATGACGCTGCGAGCCGTTTCGCAGGCCTGCGATACCCATCTCGTCAACCCCGCCATAGGCGCGAACTCTACGATGTGCTCGAAGTTCCCAGTGCCCGTTCCGCATACGCCGGAGGCTTCGGTTCGGGCATCCGACTTTTCCGAACGATGCGAAAGTGAGCCCGCTATGGCCACCACCGCCGAGCTTGCCGATCGCTACCGGGCGATCATGCCCAGCTTCATCAGCCCGCTGTACGCACAGCCCGTCTCAATCGACCGCGGCGAAGGCAGTTACGTGTTCGATTACGAGGGCAACCGCTACCTGGATTTCTTCGGCGGGGTCCTCACCACGATGATCGGGCACAACAACCCGGCGGTGGCCGCAGCGGTGCAGGCGCAGGCTTCCAAAGTGATGCACACCTCGACGCTGTACCTGAATGAAGAGATGATCTCGTTCGCGGAGGAGGTTGCTGCGGTCTCGGGCATCGCTGACCCGAGGGTGCTGTTCACCACCTCGGGCAGCGAGGCGAACGACACCGCGATCCTGCTGGCGACCAACTATCGCCGTTCCAATCAGGTGCTGGCGATGCGCAACAGCTACCACGGCCGTTCGCTCACAGCCCAGGCCATCACCAGCCACCGGGGATGGTCGACCAGCAGCCACAGCGGGCTCGACGTTCATTTCGTGCAAGGCGGCTACCGGCTGCGCAGCCCGTTCGGCCACCTCGACGACGACTCCTTCACCAATGCCTGCGTGGAGGACCTCGTCCAGCTCATCGACATGACCGACTCCGGGGGGTTTGCAGCGCTGATCGCCGAACCCATCCAGGGCGTCGGGGGATTTGCCACGCCCCCCGATGGATTCTTCGGCGCATTGGGCAAGGTGCTGCACTCGGAGGGAATCCTCTTCATCTCCGACGAGGTGCAGACCGGCTGGGGTCGCACCGGCGAGCACTTCTGGGGCTATGAGGCCCACGGCATCACTCCCGACGCGATCACGTTCGCCAAGGGCGTCGGCAACGGCATCACCCTGGCTGGCATCGTCGCTCGAGCCGAGCTCATGAACTGCCTTACCCGAACCTCGTTCACCACCTTCGGCGGAAATCCGCTCTCGACAGCGGCCGGGCGGGCCACGCTGCGCTACCTGCTCGAGAACGATCTGCAGGGCAACGCTGCAGCCCGCGGGGCGCAGATGCGCGAGCGCCTGGCCCCCGTGTGCGACGCGTCACCGCATGTGGCTGAGCTGCGCGGCAAGGGGCTGATGCAGGGCCTCGAGTTCTGCCACGCCGGCAGCATCGAGCCCGACGCCGCCACCACGGCAGCGGTGCTCGAATCCGCCAAAGACCGCGGTTTGCTCGTGGGCAAGGGCGGTCTCTACGGCAACGTCATCCGCATCACACCGATGCTGAACGTGACCGAAGCCGAGATGGACGAGGGCCTCGACATCCTCGTGCAGGTGATCGAAGCGCTCGACTGAGCCCGCCGGGTTCAGCCCGGCGGGCTCAGAAGCGCAAGGGATGAGGAAAAGTAGCGCTCCTGAGGATTACGAAATTAAGATTAGTGGCTATACAGAAATAGGATGAGACCTCTGACGTAATTGTGATTTGAAGCTATTGTCGTGTGCATGGATCTGGTCGACAGGCACATGCGGCCTCGGCTGGCGGACGCTCTCGACAACGCTCGGGTCGTGATCCTGCACGGTGCCCGTCAGTGCGGCAAGACCACGCTGGCCCGTGCCGTTGCAGCAGCGCGCGGCGGCACATACATCACGCTCGACGACCGGCAGATGCTCGATGCTGCGCGTGCCGATCCGCGCACCTTCCTGCGCGCCTATACGCCGCCACTGGTTATCGACGAAGTGCAGCTCGGCGGAGATCGACTGGTACGCGAAATCAAGATCGCCGTCGACGAGAACGACACCCGCGGCCGCTTCTTGCTCACTGGTTCAACGAACTTCCTGACCGTGCCGACCGTCAGCGAATCGCTGGCCGGGCGGGCCATCATCTTGCGACTGTGGCCGTTCTCTCAGCTGGAGCTGGCTACCGCAGTGCGAGATGCCGCGGACGGCCGACGGGGCGACTCGACACCGGCACTCACCGGTGACCATCCAGTAGCAGTCACCGATCAAAGCGGCGGCGGTATGGCACCTGCCATCGAGCGCTGGTTCGAGGGGGGCGCTGCCGCGCCGGAATCGCTCGCCGCCGGGGGGGCCGACTGGCCCGACCGTGACGGCTACTTGGAGATGGTGTGCACCGGCGGCTATCCCGAAGCGCAGCAACTCGCGCCAGCGGGACGTGCCGAGTGGTTCGACAGCTACGTCGAGACGGTCATCAGCCGCGACATCGTGAGCCTCGGCGACATCCGGCGCGCCGAACTCCTCGGACGGCTGCTGCGCCTTGCCGCCGCCAACACGGCCAGCGAGGCGAACCTGACGCGGTGGTCGCAGCAACTCGGCGCCGACCGAGCGACCGTGGAGTCGTATCTGGGCTGGCTGCGCACGGTGTTCCTGGTCCACGAACTGCCGTCGTGGACCCGCAACCGATCGGCACGCGTTGTGCGTCGGCCGAAGCTGCATCTCACCGACAGCGGGCTGGCCGCAGCGTTGAGCGGTGTCGACGCCGCGGCGCTGCGCACGCCGACCGCGACCGCAACCGGCGCGCTGCTGGAGACGTTCGCCGTGAGCGAGATCGCCCGGCAACTGGCAGCCCGCGCCGATCGTGCGACGCTCTACCACTATCGCGACAACGCGGGTCGTGAAGCAGACCTCATTGTGGAGCGGCCCGACGGCACCATCGTCGCGGTCGAAATCAAGGCCACATCCTCGCCACGCGCCACCGACCTGCGTCACATTGCCGCCCTGCGCGACAGCCTCGACCGCGCAGAGCCGGGTGCATTCCGCGCCGGCATCCTGCTGCACACCGGCCGCCACGCGCTCAGCTTCGGCGACAGACTCCGCTCAGCCCCCCTAGCAGCGCTCTGGGAGCGCCCACATTGATCGGCCATCCCATCCCCGACGACATGAACCCGGCGAACCTCATCACCGTCGGCATCGCCGTCGTGCCCGCCGGTTTGTTGGGGCCATGACCCGCGCACAGACGGAGCCGGCTCACAGTAGCCGAGCATGTACAAACTCGATCTGCTGGTTGCACCCTGAGGTCAGTCGAAGCTGATCGAGACCTTCAGTGCGCCGGCGTCGTGGGGTTCGTGGGCCATCCGGAAGGCGTCGCCGATCTCGCTCACGTCGTACACGTGGCTGAGCAGCGGCGACACGTCGATGTCGCCCGAGGCAATGAGCTGCAGCGCCTGGCGAAACGACATCGAGCCGGGCTCGTCCTGGGCGCCGTAGGTGCTCGCCGCAGAGAGTCGCTTGCGGAAGAACTTCTGGAAGCGCACGTGGATGTTGTCGTCGGTCGACGGCAGTCCGAACCACAGCAGCTGACCGTCCATGCGCACGAGCTCGACTGAGTCGAGAAACGTGTCCGAGCGGCCGACCGCCTCCACGACATAGTCGGCGCCGCGGCCGTTTGTCATGTCCTTGACCGCCTCGATGACCCCGGCGTTGCCGAGCTCGGCGGCATTCAGGCACTCGTCCGCGCCGTAGGCCTCGGCGACGGCGAGACGAGTCGGCGACAGGTCCGAGACGATGACCCGCTCGGCGCCTGCCCGCTTCAGCAGGTAGGTGAAGAACAGCCCCGCCGAGCCTTGGCCCATGACCATGACGGTCTCGCCGGTGACATCACGTGGGTGCTGGCGCATGGCGTAGATCACCGTGCCGAGCTGCTGGCCCATGAGCAGGTGCGAACGAGGCACGTCGCCGGCCGGCAATGGCACGCAGTAGCTGGAGTTGATCCGTTGGAAGGCGCAGAAGCACTCGCCTACCGGTGGGTTCGGGAACGTCAGCACGTGCGTGCCCTCCGGAAGCCCGGGCGCCCGGCTCTCCACCACCATGCCGATGCCTTCGTGAC
The DNA here is from genome assembly GCA_022828045.1 of Acidimicrobiia bacterium. Lineage (GTDB taxonomy): Bacteria > Actinomycetota > Acidimicrobiia > Acidimicrobiales > Poriferisodalaceae > Poriferisodalis. Next base: position 4,282 of record JAJEIW010000240.1, read on the forward strand.
CCGGGAAACCGTGCGGGCAGGGCGGCCGGTGAGCGAGGCCGGCGCCCATCATCACCATGTGCAGGTCACTGCCGCAGATCGATGCCATCTCCGAGCGGATGAGCACGTCGTAGTTCACCGCCGTCATGCCCAAGGCGGCGTCTGGCCGGGACGATGGTGCGGCATCTGAGGAGATCTCATCCAGAGGCGGCACGGGAATCTCTTCGCATTCCATGCGACCCACATCGACCATGCGGCCAGCCTTCATCATCTCCATCGGCTCGCTACTCCCCGCGTCGGCGGCACATCGGGGCAAGTTATCTGGCAGGCTGTCGGGCGTGAATGTGCCGGTGGCGACCGCTGAGCACAGCCAGCGGTCCCTTCGGGGCTGGCTGGTGCTGTCCGGCATTTTCGGGGTGATGTTCGTCACCTCGGGCATGGTCTTCTACGCCCTCGGAGCATTCCTGGATGCCTTCGTCGACGAGCAGGGCTTCAGCACCGGACTCGCCGGTGCGGGCGTCGGCATCTTCTTGCTGGCCTCGGGTCTGTGCGGCTACTACACGGGCAAGCTCGTCAATCGCTTCGACGCTCGCTGGGTGATCACCGCGGGCACCGTCATCAGCACCGTCGGCATGGCCCTGCTCTCGCAGGTGCGCAGCGGCTGGCAGATGTTCGTCGTGATGTCCATCTTCGGCATCGGCTTCGGGCTCTGCGGTCTCGTGCCCACCACCACGCTGGTGACGCGCTGGTTCGAGCGCCGACGCTCGGTGGCGATGGCAATCTCGTCGACCGGTCTGTCGCTCGGCGGCATCATCCTGCTGCCGCAGATGAGCGTTCGAATCGAGGCGGACACGTTGATCTTCTGGGCGCCCAGGTTCGCCGTGGTGTACTGCGTGCTGCTGCTGATCTCGACGTGGTTCTTCATTCGAGCTTGGCCCAAGGATGTGGGGCTGCAGCCCGACGGGGGGCGCCGATCGAACGAGTCGGACGGTACCCCCGACAGGCCGCCGCCCGGAACGCCGTACCAGCAAGCCATCCGCACGAGATTCTTCATCTTCACCGCCATCGGGTTCGTGCTGGTGATGAGCAGCCAGGTCGGGGCCATTCAGCACATGTACAAGCTCACCGGGGACCGGCTGGGGTCGGATGCCGCCGCCGGTGCCGTGCAAGTGCTCGCGGGCACGAGCGTCGTAGCGAGGATCTGCGGCGGCATCGCAGCACTGAAGGTGTCGCTGCGCTGGCTCACGATGGTGCTGATGGTGGTGCAGGTGGTCGGGCTGTGCATGCTGGCTGTCGCCGGCAGCGGGCCTGCCATCCTGTTCGGCGTGCTGGTGCTGGGCAGCGCCATGGGCAATCTGCTGATGCTGCACCCGCTGATTCTGGCCGACGCCTTCGGCGTGCGGGACTACCCGCGCATCTATGGCTTTGGCTCACTGCTGATGGTGTCCGGCCTGGCCGGGGGGCCGTTCCTCACCGGGGTCCTCAACGATGCGTACAGCTACCGGTCCGCGTTCTTCGCCTTGGCAGCGATCGCCGTGGTCGGTCTGGTCGTCTACAGCTTCGCCGACAACCCAGTCCGCGACTAACTCACAGCTCCGGCGCCGGAATCCGAGTGGGCAGCCCCGATTCGGCCTCGATCCTCACGGCCGACGCCGACGCCCGTGCTGACCGTCACGCGTGATCTCCCTGAGGGAGCGCAGACGCCAGCGTTCGTCGGCAACGGCATCAACGGCGCTCTCGAAGACACAGACGAACTCGACGAGGCTGAACAGATTCGTCAGCGGACCGCTCCCACCGTCTGGGTCGTGGAATCCGTGTGACCTGGCCCGGCCAGATGAGGGCCGAATGAACTAGGGCCGGTATGCGATCGGGCGCGGTGCGAGCTGAGCCGGTCGATTGACCACCCGGTAAGCGCCTTCGATCCACTCGCAGATCAGCCGGCGGGTCTCGCGAGGATCGATCATCTCCTCGATCTGGAACCGGTTGAGCGGCCCGATGGGGCCGCGCGCCGCCTCGATGCGAGCTTCGAGCTCGGCCCGCAGCGCCACCGGGTCCTCCGCCTCAGCCAGCTGCCGCTTGTAGGCGGCCTCGATGCCGCCTTCGGGCGGGATGCCGCCCACGTCGGCGGCCGGCCACACCACACGGGCGCTGTGCTGGCGGCGTGGCGTGGCGTAGTTGTTGCCGGCAACGCCGAAGCTGCGCCGCATGAGCACGGTGAAGATCGGCACCGCGGCCTGGGCAAACGCCGTCATCCACGTCGCACCCTTGCGGATGGTGCCGGTGATCTCGTGCTCGACGCCGACTGCGAAGCCGGGGTTGTCGCACAGATTCAGGATCGGCATGTGGAAGAGGTCACACAGGTCGATGTGACGGGTCAGCTTGTCGCACCCGTCGGCGGTGAGCGCGCCGCCGTTGGGGTGGCGGCTGTCCGACGCCAGCACGCCGACCGGGTGGCCGTTCATGCGGGCAAACCCGACGACCTGATCGGTGCCCCACAGCGAACCGATCTCGAAGAACGAACCGCGGTCACAGATCAGCTCGATGCCCCGGCGGATGTCGAAGGTCGTGGTGCGCTTGCGGGGGATCAGCGTCAGCAGCTCCTCGTCACGCCGGTCCGGCGGATCGTCGGGGTCCGGCGGCAGCACCGGCGGCGTCTCGTACACCGACGACGGCAGGTACGACAGGAACCGTCGAACGAGATCGGCTGCTTCTTCCTCGGTCTCGGCGAGATTGTCCACCGAGCCGTTGGTGCAGTGGATGCGCCAGTCGCCGAGATCCTCCTTGGAGATGTCGTAGCCCATGGCGTGGCTCACGACCGGCGGCCCGGCAACGAACAGCTGCGAGATGTCGCGCACCATGACGGCGAAGTGCCCCAGCACTGCCTTCGCCGCTCCGATGCCGACCACGCTGCCGAGCAGCATGTTGACCACCGGCACCGTCGCGAGCTGCTCCGCATACTCGGTGCTGCCCAAGTGCGACGGCAGGAACGAACCGCCGCCGCCCGTCACCCGAGGCCGGCCGGCTTTGATGGCCCCGATGCTCTCCTTGGCACTGCTCTCGCCTTCCTTGCGCTGCTCGGGCACCATCGAGGCGACGCTGCCGCCGCCGGACGAACCGTCCAGCAGCCGGATGGACGGCACGCCCAGCTCGGTGGACAGCAAGTCCAAATAGAAGCTCTTGGCGCCGATGGCACCGTCGGCATGACCGCCTCGCGACGTGAAGTCGTCGGCGCAGACCACGACGTCCCGGCTGTGGATCTTGCCGGTGCCGCCGACATGGTTGGCCGGCGTGAACGCAGCGATCTCGCCCTCGTCGTCGTAGGAAGCGAAACCGGCCAGGCTGCCGACCTCACGGAAGCTGCCGTCGTCGAGCAGCAGGCGGATGCGGTCGCGGCAATGCAGCTTGCCCCGGTTGCGCTGGCGGACCACGCCGGGCTCGTCTGAGTCGGGACCCAGTCGTGCCTCTGCCAGCCGCTGCAACGTCTGCACGTCGTCCAGCAGCGGCTCCCAGCCGCTGGGGGCTGTGCCCGCGCTCGGAGCGCCGCCGGCGTCTGCGCCGGACAGCACCACCGCCAGCACGTCGCCAACCGCCAGCAGGTCGCCGGGCTGCAGGTCGCGCAGCGCCGAGACTGTGCCATCGCATGGCGCAGCGACCTCGGTCTCCATCTTCATGGCCGACAGCACCACGAGCGCTTGCCCCGCTGCCACGGCGTCGCCGTCGCTCACCCGCATCTCGACGACACTGGCGGGCAGCGGGCTGCGAATCGCAACCTCACCGTCGGCGAGCTCGCGGTCTGGCCACGTTGAGGCCGCAGCTGTGACCGGTGGCGCCGTCACAGGCGGCGCCGCTGAGGCGGGCTCCAACATCGCAGCGCGTCGCGAGGCGCTGCCGCTCATGTTGCCCGACATGCCGTTGGTGCTCGTGACTGCCGCCGCCCCGTCGGCAAGCGGCGCCATCTCGGCCAGCAACGTGGTTCGTGCATCACCGCTGCGCACAGCAGGGTGGCTGAGAATCTGGCGAAGTTGATCGATGTTGGTGGGGAGCTGGCCGATGTGGAAGTCGGCCAACGCCGCCGAGGTGCGAGCCGCTGCGGTTTCGATGGTGCTTCCGCTGCCGATGACCTTGGCGAGCAGCGGGTCGTAGTGCGGCGGTGGCGCGTAGCCGGCATACCCAGCGGCGTCCACCCTCACGCCTGCACCCGATGGCTCGTGGTATGCCGAGATCGCGCCGGAACCAGTCGCCACGACGCGTGCTTGCACTGCGTAGCCGCGTGGAACGGCAGCCAGCCGACCTGCGGCAGCGAATACCTCCGCTATATCGCTCCGATCTGCATTGTCCGCGATAACGCCGATCTCCTCCAGGTGCGCACCGGCAGCGATCCTGAACTGCGCCTCGACCAGATCGATGCCAGTGACTTGCTCGGTGACGGTGTGCTCCACCTGGATGCGCGGGTTGCACTCGATGAAGAAGTGGTCGCCGGTCTCGGGCGACACCAAGAACTCCACCGTTGCCGCGTTCGCCAAGCCGGCCTCTGCGGCAAGGCGTACGGCATCGGCATGCAGCTGGTCACGCAGGCCGGCACTCAGTCCCGGAGCGGGAGCGATCTCGATGACCTTCTGGTTGCGCTGCTGAACCGAGCAGTCCCGTTCCCACAGGTGCGCCACGTGCCCGCGAAGGTCGGCGAGCACCTGCACCTCGATGTGGCGCGGTCGCTCCACGAGGCGCTCAACAAACACAGCGCCGTCGCCGAAAGCCGCTGCTGCCTCGCTGGAACACCGTTCGAACGCCTCAGCGATGTCCTCGATGCGCTCCACAGCGCGCATGCCCCGGCCGCCGCCGCCGGCTGCAGCCTTCAGCATCACCGGCAGACCGACCTCTGCAGCGGCGTCAGCGGCCGCGGCGGCATCAGCAACAGCCCCCGGCGATCCTCCGGCGACTGGCACATCGATCGAGGCGGCCAATGCGCGGGCGCGGACCTTGTCGCCGAACAGCTCGAGCGTGTCCGCGGCGGGGCCGATGAATGTCAGTCCGGCTTCGGCGCAGCCAGCGGCAAAGGCTGCGTTCTCCGCCAAGAAGCCGTAGCCCGGGTGGACGCAGTCGCAGTCGTGCTCGGTCGCGATCCGCAGCAGTGCGTCGATGTCGAGATATGCGGCCAGCGGGTCGCCGCCCGGCAGGGGAGCGACTTGGTCTGCCGCCACCAAGTGCAGCGAGCGGTCGTCGACCGGCGCGTGCACCGCCACCGTCTCGATTCCGAGGGCGTCGGCTGCTTTGGCGATGCGGATGGCAATCTCGCCGCGGTTGGCGATCAGGACGCGGGTGAAGCTCAAGTTTCTCTCCAGTAGGTGCTGCATGCGAGTCACTGCGGTGATTGTTGCCGACCAGTGCGACACGCTGCATGACGAGCCAGCCGTTCGGCCGCAAGCGCTGGCCGCAGACACCGGCCGTCGGCGAATGCATCGGCAGCACGTTTGTCCCAGCAGGATGCGAGACTGGCGAGATGGAGATTTACGACGTCATGCGCACCACCTTCGCCGCTCGGGACTTCACCGACGACGAAGTCACCGACGAAGTGCTGTACCGCATCTTCGACAATGCCCGATTCGCCGCCAGCGGCGGCAACCGCCAGGGCCACAAGGTCATCGTGGTGCGCGATCCCGCCCGAAAGAAGCGCCTCGGCGAGCTGTGCATCCCGGCGATGCGCGTCGCCGCGGCGCAGGTCGCTGCCGGCGAGGTGTACTGGCAGAGCTACAGCCCGTCATCGGTGAACATCGAAGAGGCCATGGCCGACGAGTCGCTGAAG
>JAJEIW010000303.1 GCA_022828045.1 Acidimicrobiia bacterium
ATCGGGCGGGATGCCGTCCATGAGCTGGGCCATGTGGCCCAGGTGGGTGACCGGCACGCCCACCTTGCCCACCTCGCCGCGCGCCATCGAGTGGTCGGGGTCGTAGCCGGTCTGGGTCGGCAGGTCGAACGCCACCGACAGTCCCGTCTGGCCCTTGGCCAGCATCGACCGGTACAGCTCGTTGGAAGCCCGGGCGGTGGAGTGCCCCGAGTACGTGCGCATCAGCCACGGCCGCGAACGCCGTGGCGCATCGGACCCAGTCATGGCCGCGAGCGCTGTGGTGTCTCAGCAGCAGTCACGATCGTGAACGCTACGGTCCCCCAGAGCCCGCCCGTGGTTCCCGCTCTTGTTCCCAGTCTTCATGTGATTGGGCTCACGGGCCGCTCGGGCCCGGGGCTCGGCCTTAGCCCTCAAGCATGCGGAAGACCATCGGGCGCAGCCAGATTTCGGGCAGCGGCCGCGTGATGGCCTCGGCCAGCAGTTCCAGGTACGCCGTCCGCTCGACCTCAACGGCGCCCAGCCCGGCCAGGTGCGGAGTCGTCCACTGCACGTCCAGCAGTGCTCCGCCGGTCACTTTGAGCGCATCGACGAGGGCGACCAGCGCCACCTTCGACGCGTCGTTCTCGGTGTGGAACATCGACTCGCCGGCGAAGAAGGCGCCTACTGCCACCCCATACAGACCGCCGACGAGTTCGTCGTCGAGCCAGGCCTCCACGCTGTGCGCCCATCCCATCTCGTGCAGGGACAGGTAGGCGTTGTGCATGTCGTCGCTGATCCAGCCATGGGGCCGGGCGGGATCCGCGCACGACTCCAGCACCTGCTCGAAGGAGGTGCTGATGCGGATGTCGAAGCGCCGGCAAGCCCGCCGCAGCGACCGGCTGACACGCAGGTAGCTGAGCGGCAGGATGCCGCGCGGGTCAGGCGACCACCAGCCGATGCCGTCGCCCAGCGGCATCGGGAACAGACCCGCCCGGTAGGCGCCGAGCAGCGTGCCGGGTTCGAGATCGGCACCGGCGCCTACCAGCCCGTTCTCGTCCGCCGTCGATGCCGGCGGGAAAGACCATCCCGACGCCGGCGGCTCCGTCGGGCCGTCTTCTGACTGGCGCTGCATCGGCGCGAGCCTACGCCTGTTGCGGGCGCACTGCCGGATGCGCCGACATGCCCCGATCAGCGGTAGGCATCGGTGTAGGCGGCAATCTCGGTTTCGGTTGCCTCGGTGATCGTCACGCTGTGCACCACGACATCCTCGACGGGAACATCCTGTGCGGGCCGCAGAATCTCTTCACCCGTTGCGGGGTCGGTGAATGGCACCTGCCGGGTCTCTGTAGGCGCGGCATCGATCTCGAGCACGGTGTCGAGACCTTCGACGACATGACCGAGCGGCGAATAGTTGGGGGGCAGTGAGGCGCCGTCGACGCCTGTGATGACAAAGAACTGCGAGCCGTTGGACGCCGGGTTCGCGCTGTTCGCCATCGCCACGGAGCCGACGCGGTACCACTGTTCTTCTGGGAAGCCGCCAGTGAAGCGGTAGCCGGGGCCGCCCGTGCCGAACTTCAATTCCACATCTCCGCCTTGGATCACAAAGTTGGAGATGACGCGGTGAAAGAGCGTGCCCTCGAAAGCACGCCAGCGTGAGAGCACCACGAAGTTGTTGACGCTGTCGAGGTCGAGCCGGGGGTCGAGCACCATCGTGAAGTCGCCCATGTTCGTCTCGAACGCGGCCGCGTACAGCGTGTCGGGGTCGATACAGATCGGGGGCCGCTCGTCGAACTGGTTGAGCGGGCCGTCGCTGCCATCAGCAGCGGGACAGGCGGCCGGATCCGGCGCGTCGTCGGGATCGTCATCGGTCTCGGCTTCTGTGTTCGGCAGCGCGTCGTCGGGATCGTCATCGGCTTCGGTTTCTGTGTTTGGCAGCGCCTCGTCGCTCGGCTCGTCGGTCTCGAATGCGGTGACGGGCGGCGCCTCGGTGGCGTCGCCGCCGCCTTCGTCGTCACCGCCGCTGAACGTGCTCCACAGCCACAGCGCAATCAGCACTGCAGCCACGGCGAGCACCACCCGGAACACCTTGCGCCCCGTGGTGGAGCGCTTCTTGGCGCGCTCGGCCTCGGCGATCGCACGCATCCGGTTCTCGCGCTGGCGCTGTCTTTTCTCGCTGCCCATGAGCGGCGCTCTCCGTGTAGCTGACCGAACTGGTCCTGGACCCTGCCGGCCGCCACACTACCGAGACCCAGCCCCCGGCCCGGTTGGGTGCATCGGCGGCGCGCACCGACCGGCCGCGTCGTCATGGCCGGAAAATCCCGGACGAGGCGCCGGGACACGCCGGTACCATCGCCCGACGTGCCCTTGGTCGTGCAGAAGTTCGGCGGAACGTCGGTCGCCAGTGCCGCGCGCATGCGCGAGGTCGCCGATCACGTCAAGCACTGCCGCAGCCGCGGCGATGAGATCGTCATCGTCGTCAGCGCCATGGGCTCGGAGACCGACGAGCTCATCGGGCTCGCGGATCAGATCACCGACGAGCCGTCGGGCCGCGAGATGGACATGCTCATCACTGCTGGCGAGCGCAAGGCGATCGCATTGATGTGCATGGCCCTGCACGACGTCGGCGTCGCGGCGGACTCGTTCACCGGCAGCCAGGCAGGTTTCCTGACCGACACCAATCACCGCAACGCCAAGATCCTCTCGGTCACCCCCAAGCGTGTGATCGAGTCGGTCGAGGCCGGTCGTGTCGCCGTGGTCGCCGGTGCGCAGGGCGTGTCCACCGACAACGATGTGACCTTCTTGGGCCGTGGCGGTTCGGACACGACAGCGGTCGCCCTCGCGCACGGACTCGGTGCCGACGCCTGCGAGCTCTACACCGATGTCTCGGGGGTCTTCACGACCGATCCCCGGGTGTGCCCTGCCGCTCGCAAGATTGCGTGCATCGGGTTTGACGAATTGCTCGAGATGACCGCCATGGGCTGCCCCAAGCCGGCCGCCCGTTCGGTCGAGGTTGCCCGCACGTACGGCGTTCGGTTGCACGTGCGCTCGGCATTCACGTGGGAACCGGGAACATGGGTCGTCGACACGGAGTCAGGCATGGACGCGAGGGAAATGGAAAAGCCGATCGTGACCGGCATCGTGCCGGACACATCGCAGGCCAAGGTGACGCTGGTCGGCGTCCGCGACGAGCCGGGCATCGCCGCCAAGGTGTTCCGCACCCTCGCCGACGCCGCGGTCGTGGTTGACATGATCGTGCAGAACGTGGGCGATCACGACCGCACCGACATCTCGTTCACCGTGCCCGCCGAGAGCGCGGACGGGGTGCGGGCCATCTGCGAGGGGATGGTGCACACCGTGGGCTTCTCGTCGGCCAACACCGACGTCGACATTGCGAGGGTGTCGCTGGTCGGCGCCGGCATGGCCAGCCATCCCGGTGTGGCTGCCACCATGTTCGAGACGCTGGCGGCTCAGGACATCAATATCGAGATGATCTCCACCTCACCAATCCGCATCTCCTGCGTAGTAGCCGAAGTCGACGTAGACCGAGCCACCGTCGCCCTCCACACAGCCTTCGGCCTGGACTAAAGGCTACAGAAGCCCGCAAAGGGCAGCTAGATAGCCTCAACCCCATGCGAGTAGGAATCGTAGGAGCCACCGGTCAGGTCGGCGGGGTGATGCGAGCAATCCTTGCGGAGCGCAGCTTCCCCATCGACGAGCTGCGCCTGTTCGCGTCAGCCCGTTCAGCCGGCCGCAAGATCGCTTGGAACGGCTCCGAAGTCACGGTCGAGGATGTCGCCGAAGCCGACTTCGCCGGTCTCGACATAGCCCTCTTCTCCGCAGGCAAGACCACCTCGCGAGCCATCTCCGAGCGTGTCGCGGCCCAAGGCCCGACGGTCATCGACAATTCGTCGGCATGGCGCATGGATCCCGACGTTCCGCTGGTGGTGCCCGAGGTGAATGCCCCCGAGGTGTTCAACGCGCCGAAGGGGATCATCGCCAATCCCAATTGCACGACGATGGCGGCGATGCCGGTGCTGGCGCCGCTGCACGCCGAGGCCGGTCTGATCTCGATGGTGGCGGCCACCTACCAGGCGGTGTCCGGCGCCGGCCTTGCCGGCGTCGACGAGCTGGACCAGGCGCTGTCCGCGACGAGGGAGGGTGTCGCTGCGCTCACCTACGACGGCGATGCTGTCGGCCATCCCGAGCCCGACAAGTTCCCCGGGCCGATCGCCCACAACGTGCTGGCGCAGGCGGGCGGCTTCGTCGGCGATGGCACCGGCGAGACCGACGAGGAGCAGAAGCTCCGCTACGAGAGCCGCAAGATTCTCGGCATTCCTGGCCTCGAGGTCTCGGGCACGTGCGTGCGTGTGCCGGTGTTCACGGGGCATTCGCTGGCGCTGAACCTGCGTTTCGAGCGGCCGATCTCGTCCGAGCGGGCGACGGAGCTGCTGGCCGAGGCGCCGGGCGTGGAGCTGGCCGACGTGCCGACGCCGCTGCAGGCGGCAGGCCGCGACCCGTCCTATGTGGGCCGCATCCGCCGCGATCCGACCGTCGAGCACGGCTTGGCGCTGTTCGTGGTGGGCGACAACCTCCGCAAAGGCGCAGCCCTCAACGCTGTCCAGATCGCCGAGGTTCTCTCGGCGACCTGAGACACAGTGCCGAGGTTCTCTCGGCGGGCTAGCCGCGGCGCACTACTACTTCGGCACCTGGCACCTCGGGTTCGTCGTCGACGATCTCGGCCGGGAAGCCCGGTGCTGTGATTGTCCGGCCGGTGGCCTCTTCGAGGCGCCGGATGATGTTCGGCGACCATTCCCGCTCGCCGTAGCGGGCGGTGCCGTCGGCGAAGACGTCCACCAGCACGGGCGACAGCTCGAGCGGGATGTCGTGCTCTGCGGCGATGTCGGCGAACAGGCCGATGTCCTTGCACACGAGGTCCATGGTGAAGTTGATGTCGCGTGAGCCGTTCAGGATGACTTGGCTCTCGGTCTCGTGCACAAACGAGTTGCCCGAGCTGATGCGGATGGCCTCGTACGCGGTGGCCAGGTCCATGCCGGCAGCGTCGGAGGTGACCAGCGCCTCGCACAGCGAGACGAGGTTGGCGGTGGCCAGGTAGTTGGTCACCACCTTGAGGATCGACGCGGAGCCCAGCGGGCCGGTGTGCAGGATCCGCCGTCCCATCGTGGTGAGCAGCGGGAGCATCGCGTCGAACGTCGAGCGGTCGCCCCCGGCGAAGATCGAGATGTTGCCGGTGGCAGCCCGATGGCACCCGCCCGATACCGGGCAGTCGATGGCTGCCCCGTCGGCAGCCTCGACCTGGGCGCCGAGCCGGCGCACCTCGTGGTGATCGGTGGTGCTCATCTCGGCCCAGATCTTCGGGGTTGACGCCGAGCTCGCGGCGAACCCGGCCAGCACGCCGTCGTCGGCTTCGAGCACAGCCGCAGAGGCAGCGGGGGAGGGCAGGCAGGTGATCACCACGTCACAGCGTTCGGCCAGCTCCGCTCCCGAAGCGGCTGTCGACGCACCGGCATCCAGAAATGGCGCCATCGCAGCCGGCTCCAGATCGCGCACCACAAGCTCGAACCCATTGCGCTGCAACGACCCCGCCAGCTTCCCCCCGACATTCCCCAACCCGACAAACCCCACGCATCGATCCGTGGCCGACCCGGGAAACACCTTTGCCATAGCCCAAGTATCCGCCGCCCGCGCCCCGCGTCGCGAACACAGCGCAGCCCGCGCATTTCATTGTCGGGAGCGAGGGGCGATGCCTCCAAGCTTTTCCGTTGTGGCATGCATCGGACTGCAGTGCCGCATTTCGGTAGCGCAGCGCGGCGCGGGACCGGTAGCTTCAGCCGGAGCGATCAGCCACCCGATCGCAAACGGGCAGTGGCGCAGGTTGGTAGCGCGCTTCGTTCGGGACGAAGAGGTCGTGGGTTCAAATCCCGCCTGCCCGACGTCTTGTGCGAGTGTGAAGGGCTTCGCCCCACGCTCGCCGCTGGGCTAGTTGGTTGCTGCCGCGTCCCGTTGCAGCAGCTCGTGCGCAGTGCGACGGAGCAGCAGCGGGTTCAGCGGCTTGACCAGCCAGGCATCGGCCCCTGAGCGCCGAGCCAGGAACTCGTCGGCTTCCCGGTCGACCAGCATCAGCACGGGCACCCGCGGCAGCCGGCCCATGCCGGATTCCAGCCGCAGGTCCAAGCAGGTGGCCATGCCGCCCATGTTGCCGATCTGGAAGTCCAGGATCACCAGGTCCGGGGTGTCGGATTGCACTGCATGCCGGACGTCGTGCCCGGAGCGAACGACCCGGAACGTGACATCGCCGCTGGCGAGCGCAGCAGCCACCTCTTCGACCACCCAGTCGGCGTCGGTGGCCAGCAGCACCTCGGTCACGGGCCGCAGGGTAATGGCCCGAGCCCTGCCGCCCGGCGGAAGTCGCATCCGGCCGGAACCGCACCGCCCGGGGACGCTCCTAGAGTTCGGGCCGACTACCGACAGAGGCTGAGCCGAAAGGCGAAGCCGTGGCCCGAGCGGCCTGTGAGCCCGTATCGAATCAAAATAGGCAACAAGAGCGGGAAGCAATAGGCGATGGGACGAACGAGAACACCCGTCCATGAGCGTCGGGAGGGAGGTGGAGTGCACGTACGACGGACTCGCCGCCGGCTGCTTGCGCGCCTCGCCGCAGGAGTGCTCTTGCTGGTGGCCGTGGGAGGCCTTACTGCAGGGCCTGCGTCGGCTCATGACGAGCCGGGCGCTCACGACGAGACTGAGGCTCCCGCGCCTGACGGCTCTTCCCGCCTGATCGTGGTGGTGGAGGTCGACGGTCTCATCGATCCGATCATGTCGTCGTACATCCGGCGGCAGATCACCATCGCCGAGGGACGGCACGCCATCGGCGTGGTGCTGCACATGGACAGCGCCGGCACCACGCTCGACGACGAAGCGCTCGTGGACCTGCTCGACAACGTGCGGCTCGCGCACGTGCCGGTGGGGGTCTGGGTCGGCCCGAGCGGCGCGCAGGCGCTCGGCGGCGCCGCTCACCTCGTCACGACGGCCGATTTTGCGGCGATCGCGCCGGGCGGCCGCATCGGCGACTTCACCGCGGTTCAAGGTCTCGTCCATGCTCACGGTTCTTCGTTCGCCTCGGAGAACGTGCATTCTCACGACGACGACGGTCTGCACTCGGGTCCGAGCGTCCGCTACTTCAGTGCGGATGTGGCGATGGGCGCGGGCTTGACGCACAGCACGGCCCCCACGATCGGCGAGTTCATCTTCGCCCTGTCTGACGACGGTTACCTGCCGCCGATCGCGCAGGAGGTCACCGGAGACGACGGTGTGGTGCGGCGCGCTCCGGCCCCCGACGTGGTCGTGTCGTTTGTGAGCTTGCCGCTGATCGACGGCCTGTTCCACACGGCTGCGAGCCCGGCGATCACCTACCTGCTGATGCTCGCTGCGCTGTCGCTGCTGCTCTTGGACTTCTACACGGGGGGCATCGGCGTCGCGGCGGCGGTCGGGGCTGTGTGCGGGCTCCTGGCGGCGTTCGGCCTCGGGACACTCGACATCCGCCCGTGGGCGCTGGTGCTGGTCATCGTGGCGTTCGTGGCGTTTGCCATCGACATCCAGGCGGGCGTGCCGCGCTTCTGGACGGCGGTCGGAGGCGTAGTGCTGCTGGTCGGCTCGCTGGGGCTGTTCGGACAGCACTCGATGAGCTGGATCCCGCTGCTGGTCGGTCTCGTCGGGGTGGGGGTGTTCGTGCTGTCGGGCATGCCTGCGCTGGTGCGTACGCGCTATGGCACCGCCACCGTCGGTCGGGAGTGGATGATCGGCGCCGACGGAACGGCGGTGACCGATATCGATCCTGACGGCACGGTCGAGGTGCACGGCGCCCGCTGGCGTGCCCGGGTCAACCGGCTGACGCCGCTGGAGGCCGGGGAAACGCTGCGTGTCAGCGGGCTGAGCGGGGTGGTCCTCGAGGTGGAGCCGCTCGAAGGAGCCGCACGGGACTACCGCGAACTACGGAATAAACGGGGTGATTCGACGGTTTCCGAAACCGAATGAGGTTTCGTTTAACTCTTGTCAAGCGCTTTTCTGTCCTCTAGTGTCCCCCCCGACAAGGGGGACATATGAGCGCTTTGCTGGTCGATGAGTGGCAGGACAAGGCAGCTTGTCGAGGACCTCAGGCGGCGGTTTTCTTCCCGCCGCCCCGCACCGAGCGGCGCGATGAGAAGGCTGAGCGCGAGGCTCGGGCCAAGTCCATCTGCGGCCAGTGCTCGGTGATCGCTGACTGTCTGGAGCATGCGCTGGACGTCGGTGAGGCCCACGGCATCTGGGGCGGGCGCAACGAGATCGAGCGCCGCAACATGCTGCTCCTGCGCACCAACGGCATCTAGCAACACCCCGCGTCCCGACGGGCGCGGCAGACCGACCAGTTCACGGCTGCACGCGGCGCTCTCCCGCTCAACAATCGTTTATTCAGATATCTGGGGCATTCGTGGCCCGGCGATGCGCAGGTCCCCCCGGCGGCGCGTCACTCCCGTCCGGTCCAGGTAGCCCACCAGCGGCAGCGCGTACTTGCGGGTCGTGCCGAGAGCTTCGCGGATCTCTGCCACGGTGATGCCGTCGGGCTGGCCGGCCAGCATCGCCGCAATCTGCTCGGCTGCCCCCTCGATCGCCGCAGCGGCAAACCAGATGCCGTCTGCGTGAATCAGGTCTCCCCGGCGGGCCAGCGCCAGCAGCTCCTGCTGGGTGACACCGCTCGGCTCAGGCGGCGAGAACGGCGTCGCTGCGAGTGCCGCGATGACGGGATGGTCGGCCAGCACGTCAGCAGCGTCGGCCTGCCGGGCACGCCCGGCATCTACCACGATCCCGTCGAGCGTCTCGATCGCCAGGCGCTGGCGGTCGTCCAGCCCGGCCGTGTCCAACCCCAGCGGTCCCGCGCCGGCGACCTGTTCTCGCAGGTCGTCGAGCAGTGCGTCCACGAGTTCGGGAGGTGCAACCCAGTCGCCCAAGACGGGCTCGAAGCGCTGGCCGGTGAGGCGCTCGAGCTGCGGCGCCTCGATCCACCCGCGCTCGGCGATCATTCGCTCAGGGCGGGCGTCGGGCTTGGCGACCGCAGCCCGCAGCTGGGGATCGGGGTCGAGCACGGTGCCGCCGCCGATGGTCTGGCCCCGGCCGAAGTCCCGCAGCACGAAGTGGTCGCCCAGCACGATCGGCAGCGCGACGGGAAGGTGCAGCCGGGCGTAGCCGGTCTCGCCGGGGGCGATGCGATCGGGTCCGAGCACCCGCAGCCGGACCGGCCACTCGCCCGACCCGAGGTACAGGGCGTAGGCGCCCCGCCGGGTCACGTCGCTGCCGAGGCTGTCCAGCACCGTCAGCTCCACGTCTACGCTGCGGGTGTGATGCCACTGGTCGGATCGCACCAGGGCGATGCCACGCCCAAGGTCGTCGGCGTCGACACCGGTGAGGTTGAGCGCCACACGATGTCCCGGACCGATGCGCTCAACGGCCGTGCTCTGGGTCTGGATCGCCCGCACCCGTGCCGTCCGGCCGCCTGGTGCCGTGCGCAGCTCGTCGCCGGCCGAGATGCTGCCGCCCGCGAGCGTGCCGGTCACGATCCGTCCCGCCCCGGTCGCGGCGAACGACCGGTCGATCCACAGGCGCGGCCGGTCGCGGTCGGCTGCGGTGGGCGTGGCAGCGCACAGGTCGTCGAGCGCGCCGCGCAGCTCGTCCATTCCGGTGCCGTCGATAGCATCGGTGGCCACCACCGGCGCATGCTCGAGGAACGTGCCCTCGACGTGCTCGGCGATGTCGAGACGGGCCAGATCGGCCAGTTCGTCGTCGACCAGGCCGATCTGGCTGAGCACCACGACGCCGTGGGAGATGCCGAGCAGCTCCAGGATCGCCAGGTGCTCGGCCGATTGCGGCTTCCAGCCTTCGGGTGCCGCCACCACGAACAGCGAGGCATCCACCGCTCCCACGCCGGCCAGCATGTTCTTCACGAACCGGATGTGCCCGGGCACATCCACGAAGCTGACCTGCCGTCCCGACGGCAGCGTGCAGAACGCGAAGCCGAGGTCGATGGTGAGCCCGCGCTCCTTCTCCTCGGCCAGCCGGTCAGGATCGGTGCCGGTGAGGGTGCGCACCAGCGTTGACTTGCCGTGGTCCACGTGCCCCGCAGTGCCGACGATATGCACGCTGCCAGCTTGCCCCGCCCGGACCGTCAGTGTCGAACCGTCCGGTCGTCGTCTCGGCCGCGAAATCGACTTGTGTATCCTGCTGGCGCGGCCGTAAGGTCGCTGGTGGAGCTAGACGGAATCGAACCGTCCGAGGCCGGGTATCAAGTTGGCTCGCCGCACCAGCGGTAGCCCCACGAGAGCCGCACCCTTCGGGGTGCGGCTCTTGTCATGCTGGTAGACGAAACGTCAATGATTCTCATGAATTTCTGATCTCACGCTGGCGCGCGTCGAGGCGGCCTGCGGGTCAGAAGCCGTAGGGCTCTATTGCTGGCTGAGCGCGTGGCGGACGGCGGCCGCCACGACGGCGTCGTCGGCGGGATCGACCGTGCGCAGGTCGAGCACGGTGGTCTGCTCGTTGACCCGAGCGACGACTGGGGGGTCGAACGCCCGCAGCGCAGCCGCATGGTCGCCGTCGAGCTCAATGCCCGCAGAGGGAATCTCCTGGCCGGGCAGCGACCCTGCACCCGCCAGCGCCGTCGTGCGCGTCGGCCGGCCCACGCCGAGCGCCTCGGCTCGCTGGGCCAGCTCTTCGACCGGCACCCTGGCCATGCGCCAGAACGGGATCGCGTCGGCGTCGCGGCGCAGGTACGCCAGCGCCACCGATTGCAGCGCGTCCAGCACCAGCGATCCGGGCCGGAAGGCCCGCATCAGCGGGTGCGCCGCGCACGCCGCGATCAGATCGGCCCGGCCGCAGATGATCCCGGCCTGGGGGCCGCCCATGAGCTTGTCGCCCGAGAAGGTGACCAGCGCCGCTCCCGCTGCCAGCGTCTGGCGGGCACCCGGCTCGCCGGCCAGCCAGTCGGGGCGCTGCCCCAGCCAGTCGCAGCGTTCGTCCAGCAGGCCCGAGCCTAGGTCGGACACCACCGGCGGCCCGATCGCGGCCAGCTCCGCCACGGCGGCTTCCTCGGTGAAGCCGGTGATGCGGTAGTTGGACGGGTGCACTTTCAGCAGCAGTGCGACATCGTCCCGCTCGGCGGCGGCTTGGTAGTCGGCAGCACGGGTGCGGTTGGTGGTGCCCACCTCCACGAGCCGAGCGCCTGACTGCTCCATCACCTCGGGCACCCGGAAGCCGCCGCCGATCTCCACGAGCTCGCCGCGCGACACTGCCACGCCGCGGTCGCGGGCTAGGGCCGCCAGCACGAGCGTCACCGCCGCAGCGCAGTTGTTGACGACGAGCGCCGCTTCTGCGCCGGTCAGCGTCGCCAGCAGCAGCGACGCGTGCGTGGTGCGCGAGCCGCGCCGCCCCGACGCCAAGTCGAACTCCAGGTTGCTGAACCGCACCGCACCGTCATGTTCGAGATCAAGCAGCGCTCGACTGTGCTGATGACCGAGCGGAGCTCGGCCGAGATTCGTGTGCAGCAAGACGCCGGTGGCGTTGATCGCAGGTCCCAGCAGGCGGCGGCGCAGCCGGTGCGCTTCGTCGGCCGCCGAGTCGGGGTCGCCGGCGGCGATGGCCGTCCGGGCAGCCATGACCAGCAGCGGGT
>JAJEIW010000248.1 GCA_022828045.1 Acidimicrobiia bacterium
CACCGACCCCGATCTGCTCGGCGCCGGACTGCTGGGCGGCGTCTTCGGATTCGGCGAAGGCACTCGCTATCTCTCGCCTGCGCCGCTCTACCACTCTGCGCCCCTGTCGTTCACGACCGGCACGCAGTCGGTCGGCGGCACAGCGGTGGTCATGGACCGCTTCGACGCCGCTGAAGCGCTGTCGTACGTCGAGCGCTACCGCATCACCCACAGCCAGTGGGTGCCGACCATGTTCAGCCGGATGCTGAAGCTGCCCGAGGAGGCCCGCACGCAGCACGACCTCTCCAGCCACCAGGTCGCCGTGCATGCGGCGGCACCGTGCCCCGTCGAGGTGAAGCACCAGATGATCTCGTGGTGGGGCCCGATCCTGCACGAGTACTACGCCGGTACCGAGCTGAACGGCTTCTGCTACGTGAATTCGGACGAATGGCTCGAACGGCCCGGCACGGTGGGCAAGCCGCTCATCGGGGTGATCCACATCTGCGACGACGAGGGCAAGGAGCTGCCGGTCGGCGAGGCAGGCACCATCTACTTCGAGCGTGAGATCCCGGCCTTCGAGTACCACAACGACCCTGCAAAAACCGCCGAGTCCCGGCACGACGATCACGAGCTCTGGTCGACGCTGGGCGATGTCGGGCGTGTCGACGACGACGGCTACCTGTACCTGACCGACCGCAAGGCGTTCATGATCATCTCAGGCGGGGTGAACATCTATCCCCAAGAGATCGAGGACTGCCTGGTGCTGCACCCCAAGGTGGCCGATGCCGCAGTGTTCGGCGTGCCCAATGACGACTTCGGCGAGGAAGTGAAGGCTGTGGTACAGCCCATGGCGGGCGTCGAGTCGGGCGACGCGCTGGCGAGCGAGCTGCTGGCGTACGCCCGGGAGCATCTCGCCAACTACAAAGTGCCCCGGTCGGTCGATTTCCGCGACGAGCTGCCCCGCCATCCCACCGGCAAGCTCTACAAGCGCATCCTGCGCGACGAGTACTGGGGCGACCGCAGCTCACGCATCGTGTGAGCGCCCCGGCGCCCTGCGGCTAGAGCGCAGCCACGAACGAAGCGATCTTCTCGCCGACGGTTCGTGCGTGGCCCATCAGGAAGTGGTCGCCGCCGGAGATCACGTCGAGTCGGGTGTTGGCCCAGCCCTCGGTGATCTCAGCGGCTTCTGCGGGGGAGCGGAACTGGTCGTGCTCGGGCACGAGGAGCAGCTTGGGCCGAGGATCGGCTGCGGCGCCCATCGCTGCTGGGTCGACGATCCGCAACGGTGCGGCAATCCCGATCCATGCCGACAGGTCGTCGTGATTCGCCGCGAGCGAGACGTCCCCGCCAAAAGACCAGCCGGCCGAGACGACCGGCGGCGCGGCAGCGGCTGGAGAGCGGTCTGCTGTGAGGCGCACGGCCGCTTCGAAGGCGGCCGCGGCATCGAACTGCTCGGCCTTCCCGTCGTCGTGGCTGCCGCCGGAACGTCCAGTGCCCCGGAAGTTGTAACGAAGCGTTGCGATGCCGCTCGCGGGCAGTGCCCTGAAGAGATGATCGACGAGCGGGTTCCACATGTCGCCGCCGTAGAGCGGGTGAGGGTGAGACAGCACAGCCACCGCCGCGGCAGCACCGTCGGAACTGTCGGCATCGGTGCCCGCTCCTGCGGGCCGGGGCGAGCCAGGCCAGGCAGCCTCGGCCTCGAGTTCGATGCCATCCGAGGTCACCGCGGTGACCTCGAACGCCTCCACCTCAAATGGCGGCCCGGGAGCGGGCGACCGATGCGAATTCTCTGCGTCAATCACGCCGGTGAACGGTACCGTGCGGGCGGTGAGCGCTCCTGAGTCAGACAACGGGCAGGGCACCGGATCGGCGACGAAGTCAACTCGTTCTCCGAAGGGCTCCAAGACGGGCGCCCGCAGGTCCCCCGCGCCCGTGGCGGCCGACCACGATGATGACGAGCGACGGCCGATCAAGATGCTGCACGACCGCCTGCTCGTGCGACTTCCCAACGACGGATCCGAGCGGCGCACCAGCGGCGGCATCCTCATCCCTGCGACAGCCCAGCAGAACAAGCGCCTCGTATGGGGCGAAGTGGTGGGCGCAGGACCCAACGTCCGCACCGCCCAAGAGGGCGACCGTGTGCTGTTCAGCCCCGAGGATCGTCACGAGGTCGAGGTGCACGGCGACGATTTCCTGATCTTGCGTGAGCGGGACGTTCACGCCATCGCTGCACCCCGCATTGAGCCCGGCAGCACCGGTCTGTACCTGTGACAGGCACAGCCTCTGGGCCTGCTCAGTGATCTGCACCGATGAGTACTGAGCAGGCGAATCCGGGCGAGACGCGGTTCCGGACCGGAGGCGGGATCACCATCTCGCTGACGGCTTCGATGGTGGACGGCAACGCCGAGATCGAAGACCTCGTCGATCGGCTGGATGAGGCCCGGGGTGTGCTGCTGTCGTCGAGCTACGAGTATCCGGGCCGCTACACCCGGTGGGACATGGGCTTTGCTGACCCGCCGTTGGCCATCACCAGCCGGGCGCAGGACATCTGGGTGGATGCGCTGAACGAGCGGGGCACAGTGCTGCTGGAGCCGGTTCACGAGACGCTGGCAGCGCTGGGCAGCACTGCCGGCATCGTCGACCTCCGACATGAGCCCGGCGACGGCTCAGGCGCCGTGATCTGCCGTGTGGAACGGGCCGATCGACGTTTCGAAGAAGAGGAGCGCAGCCGTCAGCCCTCCACGTTCACGGTCGTGCGTGCCTTGGTCAACCTGTTCTCGTGCGACGACCCGCACTTGGGCCTGTACGGGGCGTTCGGCTACGACTTGGCATTCCAGTTCGAGCCCATCGCGCTGACGCTGCCGCGCCTGGCCGAGCAGCGCGACCTCATGCTCTACCTGCCAGACGACCTGCTGATCGTGGATCACGAGGGCGGCATCGCCCAGCGCTTCGAATACGAGTTCTCCGTGAGCGGTCACAGCACGGCCGGGTTGCCGGGCGGCGGCGCACGCGTGCCGTACGAGCCCAATTTCGAGCTGGAGGCGAGCTGCGACCATGAGCCTGGCGGCTATGCGGCCGGTGTGCGTGCGGCCCACGAGTACTTCGCCCGGGGAGACCTCTTCGAGGTGGTCACCAGCCAGATGTTCTCCGAGCCCTGCGTCGAGTCTCCCGCAGAGCTGTTCCGCCGGCTCAAAGAGCAGAACCCTGCGCCGTACGGGTTCCTGATCAATCTCGGCCCGGCCTCGGCCGGGCGCAATGGGCACAGTCCGGCCTCGGCCGGGCGCAATGGGCACAGTCCGGCCTCGGCCGGGCGCAATGGGCACAGTGCTGCGGGTGATACGGGCGAATGGCTGATCGGTGCCTCTCCCGAGATGTACGTGCGGGTCGAGGGCGAGCGGGTGGAAACATGCCCGATCTCGGGAACCATCGCCCGCGGCCAAGACCCCATCGACGACGCCTCGCAGATCCTGGCGCTGCTCAACTCGGCGAAGGACGAGTCGGAGTTGACGATGTGCACCGACGTCGATCGCAATGACAAGAGCCGCATCTGCGTCCCCGGCTCGGTCAAGGTGATCGGCCGCCGCCAGATCGAGATGTACTCGCGTCTCATCCACACCGTTGATCACGTAGAAGGCCGTCTGCGCCCCGGCTTCGACGCGCTCGATGCGTTTCTGTCGCACACGTGGGCGGTCACGGTGACCGGCGCGCCCAAGACGGCGGCGATGATGTTCCTCGAGCAGCACGAACGCACCGCCCGGGCCTGGTACGGGGGTGCGGTCGGCAAGGTGGGTTTCGACGGCAGCCTGAACACCGGGCTCACGCTGCGCACGATCCGCGTCGCCGACGGGCATGCGGAGGTGCGTGTGGGCGCCACGCTGCTGTGGGACTCCGAGCCCGACGAGGAGGAATCGGAAACCGAGCTCAAGGCGTCGGCGTTCCTGGACGCGATCCGTCGGCCGCGCTCGGCGGCCGCCACAGGGGTTGCCGCTTCGGCACCCAGCGATCGGCGGGTGCTGCTGGTTGATCACCTCGACTCGTTCGTGCACACGCTGGCGAACTACCTGCGACAGACCGGTGCCACGGTGGTGACCCGCCGCGCTGGGTTTCCCACCGAGGAGATCAGCGCCGACGACTTCGACCTCATCGTGCTCTCGCCAGGCCCCGGCCGGCCCGACGACTTCGGCATCGGACCGGTGGTGCGGGCCACGCTCGATGCCGGGCTGCCGCTGTTCGGGGTGTGCTTGGGGCTGCAGGGCATCGTGGAGTACTTCGGCGGCGAGCTGGGCCAGCTCGCCACGCCTATGCACGGCAAGCCGTCTGCCATCCGCGTCCTGGGCGGGCAGCTGCTCGATGGCCTGCCGAAGGAGTTCCGGGCGGGTCGCTACCACTCGCTGTTCGCCCATCGCTCCGAGGTGCCCGATGCGCTCGAGGTGACAGCGGTCAGCCTCGACGACGACATCGTCATGGCGGTGGAGCACCGCGAGCTGCCCGTTGCGGCCGTGCAGTTCCACCCGGAGTCGATCATGTCGCTCGATGACGGCGTCGGGCTCGCGCTGATTCGCAACGCCGTGGACCGGCTGGTGCCCGGATGGAGAGCCGGATGACGATCGCGTCTGCGCTCGATCGGTCGGTGGCGGCAACGGTCCGGCGCGAGGTGCTCGTGGTGACCGGACCCGAGGCCACCGTGTACCTGCACGGCCAGATCTCGGCCGACGTGGAGGCCATGGAGGTCGGCCAGAGCGCCCTGTCGTTCCTGTTGGAGCCACGAGGGCGAATAGAAGCGCTCTTCGCCATCAGCCGCACCGGTCCTGAGACCTACGTCGCCGACATCGAGCCTGGCTTCGGCGAGGCAATGTCGGCATCGCTCGAGCGCTTCAAGCTGCGGACCCGGGCCGACTTCTCCCTGCACGAATGGCAGATGCACGCGGTGCGCGGGCCCCGTGCGGAAGGCGAATCGGCAGTCGGCGTTTCGAGCACTGGCCCGAGCGAAGCCCCAGAGCACGTGGTGCGCCCCGCGCACTGGCCGTTGGCCAGCGGCCACGACCTGCTCGTCGACCCCGGCAGCGAGGCCGTTGCGTTCGCCGACGGCGCCGAGCAACTCTCAGCCGACGAGTTCGAGGCGCTGCGCGTGGCCTACGGCTTGCCCGCCATGGGCACGGAGATCCAACCGGGTGACATCCCCAACGAGACGGGTCTCGTCGAGCGAGCTGCGTCCTTCACCAAGGGCTGCTACCGGGGCCAGGAGCTCGTGGAGCGAATCGACTCGCGCACAGGCGGGCGCCGGTGCATTCAGCGCTTCCGAGCTATGGGAGACGTCTCGCCAGGTGACGGGCTGCTCGGCACCGACGGTGCTGGCGTCGGCACCGTGCTGAGTACTGCTTTGCTGGCTGGTGCCGTCGTCGGATTCGCATCGGTGCAACGAGATGTCGGTGGCGAGGTGCGCGTCGACGGCGGCCCGCCCGTCCTTCTTGCCGATCTCTTCTGATCTCGCCGCAGGGTTCGCTACGGGTACGCTCGCAGGCTGTTGTCGAGTCGAACGGACCGCAGGGAGCAACAACATGGCAAAGACGGCACTCCTGGCCAAGCTGACCGCCAAAGAAGGCATGCGTGACGACTTGCTTGCAGTGATCGCCGACATCGGCATGAGCAATGTCGCCGGCGAGCCGGGCACCGAAGTGTACGCCGCCCACAAGGACCAGAACGACGCCGATGTGGTGTGGTTCTACGAGCTGTACAGCGACCAGGATGCGCTCGCAGCCCACGGTGGCTCGGAGCAGATGAAGGTCTTCGGCCAGGCCACGCGGGAGTTCATGGCGGCCCGTCCCGAGCTCATCTTCCTGGACCCGGCTGTGGCCAAGGGTCTTGAGTTCTGACTCTGGCCCAGCGAACAAGAGCGGGACACGTGGGCCCGCCGCCGCGAGGGATCGCCTGACATGCCGGTAGTGACATGTTCGTAAAGATCTGTGGCGTCACGAACGAAGAGGATGCGCTGGTGGCCGTCGGCATGGGTGCCGACGCCGTCGGCTTCAACTTCGTGCCCGGATCGCCGCGGCAGATCTCGCCGAGGCTGGCGCGTGACA
Organism: Acidimicrobiia bacterium; assembly: GCA_022828045.1. GTDB lineage: Bacteria > Actinomycetota > Acidimicrobiia > Acidimicrobiales > Poriferisodalaceae > Poriferisodalis. Next base: position 6,060 of record JAJEIW010000248.1, read on the forward strand.
TCGTTCGCCGGCTGCCGGGCGGCGTCGTCACGGTCGGAGTCTTCCGCAACGAGCTGCCCGAGCGGGTCGTGCAGATCATGGACGGCGCCGGATTGCGTCTGGCCCAGTTGCACGGCAACGAGACCACGGCCGACAGTCGCTGGATCGCCGAGCGGGTGCCCGGCCTGATCAAGGCATTCGTCGCGGGAGATCCCAATGTGGAACGTGTGCGCGACTACGGCGCCGCTGTGCTCATGCTGGACGGCTCCGAGCCCGGCAGCGGGCGTGTCTTCGACTGGCGGCAGCTCGAAGGCCGAGATCGCGGCATGAGACTGCTGCTCGCGGGCGGGCTGCGCGCCTCGAATGTGGCGCAGGCCATCGAGGTCGTGCGGCCGTGGGGCGTAGATGTGGCGTCGGGCGTCGAATCCGAGCCGGGCCGCAAGGACGTGCTCGCCATGCGCGAGTTCGTCGCGGCGGCCAAGGAGGCGGGGGCCCTCTACGAGGATGCCGACGAGTCGGAGCCGCCCGAACAGGGCGCGCCGTACGACTGGCGCGACGACTGAGCGAGGGACGGCATGGCAGCAGCAACTGATGGACCCACCCCGGGTTCGAGGTCGGTCATGGGCGAGCCCACGCCGAGTTCAAGGTCGGTTATGGGCGAGCCCACAACCGATGGCCGCTTCGGCGAATTCGGCGGCCGGTTTGTGCCCGAGACGCTGGTCGCAGCGTGCGAGGAGCTTGAGGCGGCCTTCCGGGAGGCCTGGGCCGACCCGGCGTTCGTGGCCGAATTCGAGACCACCCTGCGCGACTACGGGGGACGGCCGTCGCCTTTGACCGAGTGCCGCAACCTGTCGAGCCAGCTCGGCGTGCGCCTGCTGGTCAAGCGCGAAGACCTCAACCACACGGGCTCGCACAAGATCAACAATGTCATCGGGCAGGCGCTGCTGGCCCAGCGCATGGGCAAGACACGGCTCGTGGCCGAGACGGGTGCCGGCCAGCACGGCGTTGCCACGGCCACCGCGGCGGCGCTGCTGGGCATGGAGTGCAAGGTCTACATGGGCGCCGTCGATGTCGACCGTCAGGCCCTGAACGTGTTCCGCATGCGCCTGCTGGGATCCGAAGTGGAGTCGGTGCAGTCCGGCAGCCGCACGCTCAAGGACGCCGTGAACGAGGCGTTGCGCGACTGGGTGGCCACCGTCGAGAACACGCACTACTGCCTCGGCTCGGTGATGGGCCCCCATCCGTACCCGTGGATGGTCCGCACGTTCCACCACATCCTGGGTGACGAGGCCGCTGCGCAGTGCAAGGACCTCACCGGCGGCGACCCGGACGTGGTGGTGGCGTGCGTCGGCGGGGGCAGCAATGCTGCCGGGATCTTCTCGGGTTTTGCCGATGGCGACGCCCGGCTGGTGGGAGTCGAGCCCGCCGGCGGTGCCGCGGTCGGGCGCGGCGTGCCCGGTGTGGTGCACGGCATGACCAGCTACCTCATGCAGGACGAGGTGGGCCAAGTGATGGAGGCTGAGTCGATCTCGGCCGGGCTCGACTATCCCGGTGTCGGGCCCGAGCACGCCTACCTGGCCGCCATCGGCCGTGCCGAGTACCCGAGCGTGACCGACGACGAGGTGGTCGAGGCGTTCACGCTCATGAGTCGGGCCGAAGGCATCATCCCGGCGCTGGAGTGCGCTCATGCACTGGCATGGATCGTCCGGGCGGCGCCGGAGATGCAGGGTCAGACCGTGTTGATGAATCTCTCGGGTCGGGGCGACAAGGACGTCGACCAGATGATGGACGTGCTCGGGATGCACGGGATCGTCTCGTGACCGGTTGCCGGCGCACCACAGCGAGCACTGTCGCTCGATCGGCGAGGGCTGTGAGCATGGACGCCGCCTCGTGAGCGCCGCCGAAGCCAGTACGCGGCGTGATTCGTTCGGCGCGCTCGAGACGCACCTGCGGGCCCGGCGAGACAGCGGCGCCAAGCTGCTGGTGCCGTACGTCACGGGCGGCTACCAAGGCTGGCAACGCGCGGTGGAGGCGGCAGCGGCGGCTGGCGCCGACGCCATCGAAATCGGCGTTCCCTTCTCCGACCCGGTGATGGACGGGCCGGTCATCCAGCAGGCATCCACTGCGGCCTTGGTCGACGGCGCGACCCCGGCATCGGTGCTGGAGGAAGCGCGGGAGCTCGACACCGGTGTTCCGCACGCGGTGATGACCTACTACAACCTCTGCCACCACCAGGGTCATGAACGCTTCGCTTCGGCGCTGCTCGATGCGGGTGTCTGCGCGGCGATCCTGCCCGACCTGCCGTACGTCGAGGCGGGGCCGTGGCTGGAGGCTGCGGCTGAGACGGGCCTCGAAGCGATCTTGTTGGCGGCGCCCACCACGCCTGAGCACCGGCTCGCTGATCTGTGCGGGGCGTCGCGTGGTTTCGTCTACGCGGTCGGCCTGCTCGGCGTGACCGGCGAGCGGACGGCCCTCGCCCGCACGGCCACCCAGATTGCGGCGCGCTGCCTGGCTGTCACCGATCGGCCCGTGCTCACCGGTGTGGGCATCGGCTCGCCATCCCAAGCCATTGAGGCGTGCGAGGTGTCCGACGGCGTCATCATCGGCTCGGCCGTCGTCCGCACTTTGATGTCCGACGGCCCCGAGGCCGTGGGCGAGCTCGTGGCCTCCTACCGGACGGCGCTGGACCACGGCTGACCGGTGGCGCAACACGAACCGAGCTCCGATGTCGACCATCCGGTCGGCTTGGCGCACTGTCCGCAGCCGGCCGCTGCGTCCGGGCTGGGTCGCGGTGCTGCGGCAGAGTTCGATCCGGAGTGCGAGCTGTGCGAGGCCGCCCGCTTCACGCACTGGTATTACGAGGACGAGCTGTGCTGGGTGGCGGACTGCGAGGTGTGCGCCACGCCGATGGTGGTGTGGAAGCGGCACGGTACCGAGCCCCCTGCCGATGAGTTGGCAGCGATGCTGGCTCGGCTGGTCGAAGCGGGTGAACTCAGATTCGGGCCCGGAGGTGGGAGGGTGGACCAGGTGATGCGCCAGATCCCCGATCATTTCCACGCCCATTACCGCGACGCCGATTGGATGTCCCGCCGCTGGATGGAGCCGCCGAGCCGCTA
>JAJEIW010000209.1 GCA_022828045.1 Acidimicrobiia bacterium
TGCGCCAATAGGTGCTGACCTGCGAAAACGCTGTGTCCATCTGCATGCTCTCTGGTCCTCTGACCTGCGGGTTTGAAGCCGGGGCCAGCCTCAAGCACGAAATACGCTGAAATCTGCGCCACCTATTGGCGCGGCCACTTACCTCACGGAACCCCGCCTGCATCTCGGCGCGCAACCCATCGATCTTGTTGTCGATCTTGGCATCGAGTTTGACGTCGAGCGCGTCGATCTTGGCGACGAGCTTGTCGTGGACCGTGTCGATCTTGTTGTCGACCGCGTCGATCTTGGCGTCAAGCCTGTCGATGCGATCGCCCAGTGAGCTCATCTGCCACATCATGAGGCCGGTCATGGCCCCCAGCGATGCCACAAGCAACGTACCGAGCAGCCCGATGATCGCGTTCGGCGACACCGGCCTCGCCGCCCGCAGCCGCGCTCCCGCGGCAACACTCGACGCAGCAGGTGCAGCCGACAGTGCCGCAGCCTCAGGCTTGAGCGACGCTTCAGGCAGTGGCTGGGCGGGTGGGCGCGGCTCGGCGTCGGCGGACGGGGTGACGTCGTCGGCGTCTGCCTGGTCGGTCATGGCGGCGATCGATTCAATCGGAGCGGTCATGGCCCTCGCTGCACGTCACGGCGCTGGAGAGCGCACGGATGGTTCAGAATCGGTCGCCGCTCAACCGGGCAACGATGGCACCCGCCAACCTAGCCCCACCCCACCCCTTGACCGCAACCCATTTTCCGGCCTCACGGCGCCCGGTCCGCGGCGCTATGTCTCGCTGGACGACCTCGACGCAGAGCTGATCGACTGACGAGCAGTCCAGATCAGCGCATGACCGTGCGGGCGTGGGCGGCGAGGTCTCGGGCGGTGGCGGTGTGGATGTTGCTGAGTGCGGTCACCTGGGCGAGTGCCTCGTCGAGCACTTGGGCCCGGAAGGGCTGACCTGCGAGCCAGGGGCGCAGCGTCAACATGAGCAGGCGGCTTCCGGCCGGGTGTTCGGTGCCGTCGCGATGCATTCGGGTTGCGGCGCCGGTGATGATGTCGCGCCAGCCGTCGAGTGACACCCGCCGGTGCCACAGCGCGAACTCGTCGTCGGCTTCGAGGAACAGCGGCAACGACACCATCGGTGCGGTGCCCTGGGGCCGGTGCACGCCGGCCAGCACCCCGTCGGTCGTCATGAGGACGGGCTGCTCGTCGTTGGGCCAATCGAGCAGGGTGTCGACGCCGGCCTCCGCCAGCAGCGCCGGGGTACGGAACGACTCGACCCCCTCAGCGGAGAACCACGTGGTCGGGCGGACGCCGGCGGCCGACTCGATGGCGTCGAGGCTGCGAGCAATGGCGTCCCGTTCCTCGGTCTCGGAATTCTTGGAGGTGATGAGCCGGGTGGCCGCGATGCCCCGACCGGCGATCTCGCATCCACGCTCGACCAGATGCGAGACGAGCCAGCCGTAGTGTTCCGCGGTCAGCGCGTCGACGGCCACGGTGGCTGCGACACCGTGCCGCTCCAGCAGGTCGAGCAGGCGGAAGATGCCGACCCGGTGGCCGTACTCGCGGATGGTGAGCTGGGGGTAGTCGGGGGCGGGCAGCCGTGCCAGCCCGCCGCTACGGCGGCGCAGCGAGTAAGCGTCGGCAGGAGGCTCCCACTCGACGTGCTCGAGCACGACGACCGCGCCGACGGCGAGCGGGCTGCGGTCGGGCCACTCAATGCGGGGCCGGCTCGGCAGCGGCGACCAGTCGTAGTAGGGGTGGTCCATGCCGTGCTGGTGCTGAGCAGGGCCGAACTCATAGGACTGAGCCCGGTCACCGGTAGCGGAACTCTTGGCTGCCTGGCCAGCGGAGCTGGGGCTGACAGCGGCGGTGCCAGCCGAGCCTGCAACTGCAGTAGCCGCAGCCGGGGATCGATCTGTCGGCGGTTCTGGCTCGTGAGCGATGAAGTCGTCGTAGTGATGGTCGATGAAGTGCCGGGCGATCTGGCTGGCGGTGGTCTGCCACACGTCGTCGTGGCCCATCAGGTAGTCGAGCATCGCCGCCAGCCCGTCGACCCGGTGCGGCATGCCCATCAGGTAGGGGTGCAGCGCCACGCACATCACCCGACCGCCGGCGCCGTCGTCGGCTTCGCGGCGCAGAACATCGAGCTGCGCCTTGGCCATAGCCACGAATTCGCCGGTGTCGAAGTGCTGGGTGAACACCGGCACGTCGTTCAGCTCCATCGAATAGGGCACCGACACCAGCCGCTGGCCGCTGCGGGTTGTGAGCGGCACGGGCTGGTCGTCGTGGAACCAGTCGGCGTGGTAGATCAACCCGGCTTCGGCCATCAGGTCGGGCGTCGCCGCAGTGTTGGACACCGCAGGGCCGAGCATGCCCCGCAGCTGCTGCCCGGTGTGGCTGCGCAGCGCCTCGATGCACTCGATGTAGAACGCCCGCTCGGCGGTCTCGTCAATCGAGGAGATGTAGCGGGTGTTGTAGATGCCGTGGGACATGATCTCCCAGCCGCGCTCGACCATCGCAGCGCCGACTTCGGGGTAGTGGTCGAACACGGCGAGATTGGTGGAGGCCGTGGCGACCACGCCGAAGCGGTCAAGCACGTCTGCCATGCGCCAGAAGCCCACCCGGTTGCCGTAGTCGCGGTAGCTGTAACCCTGCACATCGGGATGCGGCGAGCGCGTCCAGGTGTTGCGCTGGGGATCACGCGGCGGCAGGAACTCGTAGTGCTCGACGTTGGGGGCGATCCACAGCGCCACCCGTGCGTCGTGCGGCCACCGGATACGCGGCCGATCGGTGATCGGCAAGTACTGCACACGATGGGGCGGCAAGCTGCCCGGCAGCGGAGCAATCAGGCCAAGAGCCGTGCTGGCTGGGCTTGCTGCGTCGTCCGGGCTGGCCATGTCGTGCATGCGCCGACGCTAGAACAGCGCACCACTCGCATTCGTTGGAGATCGCCGACCCAGCATTTCGCCGTGGCTGACGACGACGTGCGGCACCGGCCGATTCCGGACCTGATCGGGGGCACGTTCGGCGTCGTGGGCCGGCGCTTTCGCGAGATCGCTGTCATCGCCATCGTCGCGGCGGCCGTGGCGGTCGTCACGGTCGCTGCATTCGTCTCGGCTGTCGACATCGTCAGCGACGAGATCCTCGAAAACCCGAGGTTCGAAGAGTTCTTGGACCTGACGGCACAGGAAGACGTCACGAGCGAAGAGTTCGAGGCATCGCTCGAAGCGTGGCTCGACTCAGTTGAAGGAAATCGCCTGGTCAACGCGGGGCTGTTGTTTGCCGCAGGCCTGCTGGTCTCGGTGCTGGGCTGGGCGACGACCATCGCCTTCTCGCTGGTCGCGCTCGATGATGTCGAGGGTCGCCAGACGGCCATAGGGCACTCGCTCCGGACCGGGCTTGCACGCGTACCGAAGGCCATCCTGCTGTTGATCATCTACTTCGCGATGTTTGTGGCACTGCTCATCCCGCTCGGCATCGCCCTGTTCGTGTTGTCCCTCATGCATCCGTATCTGGGTATCGCTGCATTCTTTGCCGGGATAGTGGGCATCGTCGTGTACTTCGCGCCGCTGGTCCAGATGCATTACGTCATGGCGTATCTGGAGCCGGGTTTCCCGTCTTGGCCGAAATGGTGGCGATTGATCGCCGGGAACAAGGCGGCTACGTGGGGCCGGTCGGCGCTCATCGTCTCGGCGAACATCGCGGTGGGCCTGATCCTGTGGCTCGGCTTGCTCGGGTTGCCGAGTCCCTATGGAGACTTCATCTCCAACGCGATTGCTGGACCCATCCTCGGTGCGCTGTCAGCGGTTGCCTATACGTTGATGTACGCGGACCTGTCGGGTCGGTCTGCGTGCTGAAATGTGCGCATGAGTGGGGATACGAACACTGATGCCCGGGGCGTTCTGGCTGACTACCGCGTCATTGACCTGACCGACGAGCGCGGCCACCTGGCCGGGGCGATCTGGGCCCAGATGGGCGCTGATGTGATTGCGATCGAGCCTCCCGAGGGCTCGTCGGCACGAAGGCTGGCCCCCTTCGCCGGCGATGTCGCCGACCCGGAGCGCTCGCTGCACCACTGGTCCTACAACCGCGGCAAGCGCAGCGTGGTGCTTGACCTGGGCACGACCGACGGCGTCGAGCAGGCCAAGGCGCTCATCGCCGGGGCCGACGTCGTGTTCGAGTGCTTCGAGCCGGGCGAGGCCGAAGCGCTGGGGCTCGGCCGTGATGTCCTGGCCGAGCTCAACCCTGCGCTTATCCACGTCTCGGTCACACCGTTCGGCAGCGACGGGCCGAAGGCCAACTGGGTGGCGTCGGATCTGGTGCTGCAGGCCTCTGCGGTGAACATGGCAGTCACCGGCGACAAGGACCGTGCGCCCCTGCGGGCTGGCGGCACGCTGCCCCAAGCCATGCACAACGCCGCCTCCGAGGGGGCCGGCGCTGCGCTCATCGCATTGTGGGAACGCCAGACCCGCTCGGGGCTCGGCCAGCACATCGACATGTCCGCGCAGCAGTCGATGAGCCAGGCATCCATGTCGTCGACGCTCAACACCTCGCTGAATGCCACGGTCACTCAGCGGATTGCCGGCGGCGCCAGCCTGCAGGGCATCGACATCCAGCTCATGTGGGCCTGTGCCGACGGGCACGCCTCGGTGACGTTCCTGTTCGGGCCGGGCTTCCGTGCGTTCACACAGAACCTCATGGACTGGGTGCACGACGAGGGCTTCTGCGATGAGGCAACGAGAGACAAGAACTGGACCGAGTACGCCATGATGCTGCTCGACGGCCGCGAGCCGGTCTCCGAGTACGAGCGGCTCAAGCAGATCCTGACCGAGTTCTTCGCCACCAAGACCAAGTCTGAGTTGCTCGATGCGGCGATGAGTCGCCGGCTGCTCATCACCCCGGTGTCGACGACCGGCGAGGTGGTCGACGCCGAGCAGCTCGCAGTCCGCGAATACTGGGAGGACGTCGACCACAGCGACGTTGTGTCCGATGTCGGCGCAGGCTCGTTCGATCCCGCTGCGGTGCGCTATCCCGGCCCGTTTGCGAAGTTCACCGAAACCCCACTGGTCAACCTGCGGCGCCCGCCCACGCTGGGTGAGCACACCGGCGAGGTGCTGGCCGAGCTGGATGCGTCGGAGCGTCTGCCTGCGGTGCCGGCGTCGATTGCGCCGGTGGCGCACACGTCGCCGCCGCTCGAGGGCGTGAAGGTGCTCGATTTCATGTGGGCGATGGCGGGACCTGCGGCGTCGCGGGTGCTCGCCGACTACGGCGCCGAGATCATCCGGGTCGAGTCGGCCAACAAGCTCGACGCCGTGCGCTCCATTCAGCCGTTCCACGACGATGTTGGAGATCCGGACGGCTCGGGTTTGTTCAGCAACTTGAACGCTGGCAAGCGTGGTCTCGCGCTCGACATGTCCAAGCCCGAAGCGCTCGATGTCATCTGGGACCTCATCGACTGGGCCGATGTGATCCTGGAGTCGTTCTCCCCCAAGGCCATGACCGGATGGGGCATGGGCTGGTCCCAAGTGCAGCAGCGCCGACCGGATGTGGTGATGGCGTCGAGCTGCCTGATGGGCCAGACCGGTCCGCTGGCGATGCTGGCGGGCTTCGGCACGATGGCTGCGGCGATCTCCGGGTTCTTCTACCCGGTGGGATGGCCTGACCGGGCACCCTGCGGCCCGTTCACTGCCTACACCGACTACACCTCGCCCCGCTGGCTGGTGGCCGCGGTGATGGGGGCGCTGGAGCACAGGCGCCAGACCGGCCGTGGCCAGTACGTGGACCTGTCCCAGTCCGAGGCTGCGTTGCACCTGATGGCACCGGCCCTGCTGGAGCGGACCACCAACGGCCGCATCTGGGAATCGGCGGCCAACCGGGACATGGTGTTCGCGCCCCAGGGCGCATACCAGACCGCTGCGGGCAGCTCGGCCGGCGAGGACCACGACGACAACTGGATCGCGATTTCGTGCATCGACGACGGTCAGTGGGCTGCGCTGGCAGGCGCCATGGGCCGCGACGACCTCGCGTCGCTGAGCGCCGCCGAACGCCAGGCACGGCACGACGAGTTGGACGGCGCCATCTCGGCGTGGACCCGCGGACGCGATGGCAATGAGCTGATGGCTGAGCTGCAAGCTGCGGGCGTGGCCGCCCACATCGTGCAAAACTCGCCCGAGTTCACGGTGGACCCGCAGTTGCTGCACCGCAACGCGCTGGTCGAGGTGCCGCACGGCAAGCAGGGCACCACGACGGTCGAGAACACGCGCTTCGTGCTGTCTCGCACTCCAGCCCAGGTGGACCGCGGCGGGCCGACGCTCGGCGAGCACACCTTCGAGGTGCTGACCGAGACCCTCGCATACGACGGCGACCGCATCGCCGAACTGGCGGTGGCCGAGCTGCTGGAGTAGCTGCGTCACACGTTGCCGAGTCGCCGTTGGGTTTTTGTAGTTCAGAACGTCTGAAATGTGTAGTTCAGAGATTCTGAATATTGTAGTCTGAGATAGCTGAGAAATGCAGTCTCGAACTGCCCGGGCCAAAGGGCTCGGACCGTTCGCTGTGGCGACAGACCAGACAGGGGCGTCGATGGACGAAGCGCAGGACCCGCCGCCGAATCCGCAGTACCGGCCGCGTGTGGTGGACCGCGAAGTGGCTGCTGCGCTGGGCTCGTCGCCGGCGGTGCTGATCGAGGGTCCGCGTGGGTGCGGCAAGACGTGGACTGGGCAGCGGTTCGCCCGCAGCCAGGTCACCTTGGACGATTCCGAGGCGGTGCGCGTCGCGGCCGAGCTCGACCCTGGCTCGCTGCTCGACGGCGACGAGCCGCGGCTGCTTGACGAGTGGCAACTGGCGCGGGGCATCTGGAACCCGATGCGCCACGCCTGTGACCGCCGCGGCGGGGTGGGGCACTTTCTGCTCACCGGCTCGCAGAATCCGCCCGATGACATCACCGAGCACTCCGGGGCGGGGCGGGTGGCCCGCGTGCGGATGCGTCCGATGTCGCTGTGGGAGTCCGGCGACTCTGCCGGCGCGATCTCTCTGGCCGGCTTGATGGCGGGCGAGCAGTGCCGCGCCCCAGATGTCGGCGCCACTCTGGCGGGCGTGGCTGAGTTCATCTGCCGCGGCGGATGGCCGCGCATGGTCAGCTTGCGAGCGGGTGCCGCGCAGTCTCGGCTGCGCGACTATCTCGGCGACATTGCCCGGGTCGACATCGCGCGGGTCGCGGGCGTGCGCCGCAGCCCGCTGCTGGTGGGCGCGCTGCTGGCGTCGCTGGCCCGCAACGAGGCCACCACCGCCACCACGGCAACCCTTCAGGCGGACGTCGCTGAGGCGTGGGGCAGCGAGCCGGCGCGCTCGACTGTCGCTGCGTACCTCGAAGAGCTGGCACGCATGTTCGTCATCGAGCCGCTGCCGGCGTGGGCGGTCCACCTGCGCTCGGCGACCCGCCTGCGCAGAACCCCTAAGCGGTACTTCGCCGACCCCGCGCTCGCCGTCGCAGCCATCGGGGCCTCGCCTGCGTCAGTCGCCCGCGACGTCGAGGCGATGGGCCTGCTGTTCGAATCCATGGCACTGCGAGATCTGCGCGTCTACGCCCAGGCCGCAGACGCCCGCGTGTCCTACTACGGCGACGACAGCGGCCTCGAAGCAGACGCCATCATCGAGGGACTCGACGGCCAGTGGGCTGCCGTGGAGATCAAACTCGGCGGTGCCGCGGCGATCAACGCCGCCACCGAATCGCTGCGCGCCGTGCGTTCACGCATCGACACCGCCCGACGCGGCGAACCCGCACGCCTCATCGTCATCACCGCCTTCGGCCACGCCTACCAGACCCCCGACGGCATCGCTATCGCGCCCCTCACCACGCTCCGCCCCTGAACCGCCGAATGCAATCAGCAAGCGAAGTTGCGCCGATTCACAGATCATCGTCGCCCGAGTCAAGACTTCGCCCACTGCTATGTTCGGTCTCGTCCAGAAGCTGTCGATCGGCGTCGGAGAGTACGAGGCGGAGCAGGGCCCAATCACACCCCCGCCAACGGAGGCATCATGACCACCGAGCCCGACGAGCCGAGTCATTCGAGATTCCCGCGGCGATTCCCGAAACGCACGCCGCGCTTCGTGACGGTGCCCGCCTCAGAGCTCACACCGATTCGCGCAACGCCGCCCACTCGTGAAGAGTTCGACGCTCTCATGCAGGAGATCGAAGAGCGGGCCCAACGTTACGAGCGCGATCGAGAGCGCTTGCGAGAGTTCTGGGCGCAAGACGGGACCGAGCCGGCGTAACGCTGCGCGTCCGGGCTGACGTGCGCGGATGCCTGATGCCGCACGGATGCGCGAAGTGTGGCTCTCATTGTTGTCGGGTCATTCTGTTTGGAGTGTGGCTGATGGCGGTTCTGACTCGCCGGAGTCGTCCTGGCCCCAGCACACGATCTCGCGATCGCTGCGGAGCCCGCATGAGTGGTGCCAGCCTGCCGACACTTGGGTGAACGTTCCCGGCGGGGCGTCCAGTTGACCGGCATAGTTGGCGCCCCAGCAGACGATGCTCTGGTCGACGCGCAGCCCGCACGAATGCGATGATCCCGACGACAACTGGGTGAACGCTCCAGCCGGTGCAGCCAGTTGACCGGCATGATCGGCGCCCCAGCAGACGATGCTCTGGTCGACGCGCAGCCCGCACGAGTGATTCACCCCAGCGGACACCGAGGCGAACGCTTCAGGCGGAGCCTGGGCGCCGCCGAAGTCGTCGCTGCCCCAGCACGCGGCGGTTCCGTCATCGCGTACGGCGCACGAGTGGTACGTCCCCGCCGATACCTCCACGAATGCCCCCGACGGCGGTGACAGGCCGCCCCATGCCGGTTCTCCCCAGCACGCAAGTTGCCCGTCGCTGCGAAGACCGCACCCATGGGCGCCGACGGACACAGCGCCAAACGTGCCCGGCGGCACATCTCTGCCGCCGTAGTTCTCGTCGCCCCAGCATTCGAGGCTCATGTCGGTACGAAGCCCGCACGACAGGAAGGTGCCCGCGGCAACCCCAGAGAAGCTGCCCGTCGGCGCGCTCGACTGACCGAAATCGTCAGCGCCCCAGCAGGCAACGGATCCGTCTGTGCGTAGCCCACACGAGTGGTCCCGTCCAGCCGCAACCGCAACGAACCCGCCGACCGCGCTGGTTGTGGTCGTGACGGCTGCGGGCGCTGGATCCTCCTGCGGTGTCGACGTTTCTGTGGGTTCTTGAACCTGCGCGCCAGAGTCAGTTATCGGGTCTGTCGTGGTTGCGCTAACTGACAGTGCAGTACCGGTCGGCTGTGATGAGGGTGCCACTGGGCTCGACTCGACAGCGTCCTGAGCGTCATCGCCCACAGCTACACCGTCGGACTGCGCGACAGTGCACGCTGCCGCGACCAAGCTGAACGCGAACACGATGGCGACAATGTGCAATGGGCCTCTAACGGTCATGGTCACGTCGTAAATGCGAAAGGCCGGTTATCGCGGCGCATCGATTTGCCCATATTGATTGGAACCCCAGCACTCGACTTCGCCGCTCGGCCTCAGGCCACACGAATGCTCGCGCCCCGCGGAGACGGCAGTGAACATCCCTTTAGGTGCGTTGGCTTGCCCATATTGATTGGAACCCCAACATTCGATATTGCCACCCGGACTCAGACCACACGAATGCTCGCTGCCAACGGAAAAGGCTGTGAACTTCAGGTCATCCTGTTCTTCATTTCTCAGCAGGGGATTGTCTGCAATGTCGTAGCAATCGTCTCGGCCGTGCATGTAGTAGTCGTCGTTGCCGAAATCGAGTACCTTCTTGTTCCGATTCCAGCGTTTGCCGGGGCCCGCGTAGATGACGTCGCTGTTCGAGTCTCCGACAGGTCGGGGATCGTCGTTGTAGTCCGAGTAATTCGGGGCGCACGGGAAAGCGGCCCCGAGCAGGTGGGTCAGCTCGTGCGCGATCACGTAGCTCAAATAGCTTCCGCGGTCGGGCCATTCCGCCCCTATCACGGGTTGAATGTCGCAGTTTCCGAACGGGATCATCACATAATGGAATCTGGAGGCCCATGCGCAGTAGTCGCGGTTCTCATCATTGTAGTAATTGCCCTCAAAGAAGACTGCCACTTTGTCATCGTTGCCGATGTCGAGACGCCGCCTGACTTCGGCCACGGTGGCGGCGGCATCGCTTTGGTCGGCATATGTGGCCGCTGGTTCAGTGAGTCTGACAGTCTCTACTGAGATGTCTCCATCGTCGTCGCGTGCGAATACAGGGTGCTTGCCGCCTGTTTGGTCCCGAAACCAGTGCTGTGCGGCAGCTATCGAGTCAGCGATAGCCTCCTCGCGTCCTTTGACTGGTTCTGCATCGCTCGGAAGTGCATACACGGCATGCGCAGCAACCTTCCGGACCTGCCAACTCTTGTTGTTATCCCAGCATTCTGCCTCGCCGCTGCGGCGTAGCCCGCACGAATGCCAGGCTCCGGCGGACACGGCGGTGAACGGCCCGGAGGGCGCGTCGGTCAACCCATCATCCCAGCACTCGAGTTCACCAGTTCGCGTGCGTGTACAGCGACTGATTGCTACGTTCGGTTCCCGTAGCTGATTGGAACCCCAGCACTCGATTTCACCGTTGCGGCGTAACCCACACGAGTGATAGTCGCCCGATGACACTTCAATGAAGCCGGATGCAGACGGGGTGTTCCCGTCGGGCTTGGCGGTTTCGGTGGTTGTGATTCCTGCGGTGGTGTCGCCTGCGGCATAGCGGCCGACGAGCTGTGCGGTGTCCCACCGGCTCATCCCGGAGAAGCGCGTCACGGTGCGGCCGGCGACCTTGGCCGGCGGCACTGCGGCTTGGCCGCCCACCACATAGCCGCCCGCATCGGCGGCGATGAGCCGCAGGGTTTGGCTCAGCGGCATGTCGCCGTTGCGTGGGCCGGCGAGAATGACACAATGGGTGCCGACCACCCCGGCCAGGGTGACGGCGCTGTAGATGTCGGACTGGCTGCGAGCATCAGAGGCGACCACCACAGCCGTCTCCCCGACGCAGTCCGACGTCACCCACGGCCCGATGCCGGTGAGATACAAGCCTGCTGCCTGCACGTCGCGGGGCACCTCCGACGTTGTCCTGAGCCTCGCGGCGGAACCGGGTAGCGGGCGAGGTGCGAACAACTGGGCTTCGCGCCCCACCTGCTGGGCGGTCCGCCACCTGTTGGAGCCGGCGACGCGATTCATCTGGCGGCCTGCGACCTTGGCCGACGGCACTGCAGCTTCGCCTCCCACCACATAACCGCCCTCATCGGCGGCGTCGAGGCGCGACCGCTGGGCCGCGGGCATGTCCGAGCCGCGTGGGCCCGCGAGAACCACGCAATCAGTGCCCACCGCGCCCGCAAGAGTCACGGCGCTGTAGATGTCGGCTTGAGCGGCCGCATCGGAAGCCACCACGATCGGCACTGCATACTCGCAGTCGGACCCAGTCCAAGCCTCAGCGCCGGACAAGTACACACCACCGGTCTGCGCTCCCGCCGCAGACGGCATGGCGACCAATCCCGCGACACAGGCCAGCAGCGCCAACGCTGCCGCCAAGCCCCTGACCCGAGACGCCACTAACTCACCCCATCGCCGCCGACAACCGCATGGCTCGACGTTTCACTCTTGGCGGATGGTCATCTGGTAGCTGGTCGTGACGCCGGGTCGCTTCGGATCGACAACCGTTACGGAAACCTGGCGTGCGGTCGGCTTCGGTAACGCGAGCACTGCGATCTTCTCAACGTCGTCCGAGAGAGGTGGTGTGCTGTCTTGGGAACCAGCACCAACCTCGGTCATGAATTGACCTGACGGTGGTGCTGTCTTGTGGCCTCCTCCACCCCAACACTCGATCGCGCCGCTAGGCCTGATTCCGCATGTATGAGATAGACCAGCAGAGATTGCGGCGAACGCGCCGGTTGGTGGGGCCGCTTGGCCGTGCTGGTTATCGCCCCAGCACTCGACAGTGCCGTCCACTCTGATCCCACACGTATGGCCCCCGCCGGCATCGATTGAGATGAAGCGTCCTTTGGGCACACCTTGGCCCCAGCACTGGACCGTGCCATTGACGGCGATTGCACATGTATGGAGGTGGCCGGTGGTGACTTCCACAAAGGGCCCTGGTGCCTCGACTTCGTGGATCCCCCCGTAAATCCCAAAGCACTTGAGGGAGCGGTCTTGCCTGATTGCGCACCTGTGTGCATTGCCTGAACTGATCGAGGTGAAATGCCCCGGTGGCAGGACTCGCGACCCGCCCAGCCGCGTATTGCCCCAGCACTGAATGGCACCGTCGGTTCTGATGCCACAGGCGTCACGCCTGCCGACAGCGACATCGGTGAACTCGCCCGCCGGGGATTCGCTCCTTCTGCCTTCGCCCCAGCATCGAATTGTGCGGTTTTCCATGATCCCGCATGGATACCAATCGCTGGAATCGCCGGCGCTCAGGGCGGTGAACCTTCCTGCTGGCGTAGTTGTGCCCACGTCGCCGTTGGCGTTCCAGCAGACGACGGTGCTGTCGATGGCGATTGCGCAGGTGTGATCAGCTCCTGCGGCAATGGTCTTGGCTGCACCGAGCGCGGGAGGCCTGTGCAGGTTGCGGCCGGAGGTGTTGTTGGCCTTGGTGACGGCGTTGGGGGTTTGGGCGATGTCGCCTATGGCGAGCAGGGCGAGGGTGATGTTGGTGAGCTGTGCTTCTTTGCCGATCTGGGTCATCGCGTCGACGGTGGCGGGGGGCACGTCGTCGGGTCGGGTGAGCAGCATCACGCCGTTGAGTTCCGCGACGAGCGGTCCGGCTGCGAGAGCGTCTTCGAAGCCTTGGCCGTTGGCGAGCCCGATGGCCTCGACGCCGTGGTCATAGCAGCGCGAGGTGACGTCGCGGGCGAGTTGGGCAGCGGTGGCGAACCGGTCCGGCCCGGCGACCCTGCTGACCCGGTTGATCGACACAAGATCCGAGAGCTGCTCGTGCACCCGGGCGGGCACAGCGCTGGTGCCGCCCTGGATGACCGCAGTGTCGATGCCGTGATCCTCGATGAAGTCTGCAACTCCTGCGTGGAGCGCGCGTGCCTTGGGGTCGACAAGCAGCACGGGCATCTGCGCGGCGTAGGCGGCGGGGGACGCTGCGAGCGCGTCCGCTGAATTGCGCCCTGTGGCGATGAACACTGCACGACTCGAGGTCCCGCACAGCTGGCCGACGTCGCCCGCGTCTCGCACGACGCGCTCGGCGATCTCGATAGCGGTCTCATAGCGGTCCGCGCCCCACAGCCGCGGCACATTGGTGATGCCCGAGACGCGGCGCAGCTCGTCTTGAACGGCATTGGAGATCGCCGCAGGGCCGCCCATGATCACGATCTCGCCCACCGGGTGGTCGCGTATGAACTCCGCCACGGCGGGATGGAGTCGGTCGCGTGGGGTGAGCAGGATCGGAGCGCGCAAAGCGCCCGCCAGCGACGCAGCGGCGAGCCCGTCGGGGAAGTTCTCCGCAGACGCGATGATGACCGCGCCCGACCAACTGGACCCGACCACCTCGAGGAACCGCTCCCCGACCGCAGCAGAGGTCGCAGGCTTGTCGGCCCGATCCGACTGCGGCACGCTCACCGGCGCAGCCACACGCACCTGATAGCCCGGCGTGAGCGGGTCCGCGTCAGCCGGCGACGCCTCCCCGAGCTCGAAGCCCGCCGCCGCGACACGATCGATCGTCACGAGCTGAGTGCCCTCGGGCACCGTCACCGAATACGACCTCACCGCAGGATCGAACCCCGGCGCAATCGCCGCCACCGACCCCGACGGGCACACATGCGGCCCGCTGCTCAAACCAGGGCCGCACGACCGGTCCCACACCCCCAACGACGCCAACTCCGGCTCGGTCTCAGCTTGATCCGAGCCGGCCCGCGTGAAGTTGAGTACGTACGGACTCAAGTAGGGGTCGCCCTTCCAGTCGAAGAGCGAAATCGTGAGTTGCGTCCGGTCGGCGTGCGTGGGGAATCTGAATTGATGGCCCGCCTGCGACTCGGAGTCGGGCGGGAACGCATACGGCGCTCGCGGTCTCTCGTCATGCTCGTAGTCGAACGTGACTGACATGTACGAAGCGGCGCGTGGCACTTCGACCGAGTAGTGACTCGGACTTCGAGACCTACTGCCGGATGTTGCTCGCAACGTGAGCACCGCTGGCTCGGGACAACTCGGCGTGTCGTCGTCTGGGGCGCAGACCTCAGCGGTCACTCTGATGTTGTAGATCCTGTTGAGGCCGAGAATCTCGTGCAGCCGAAAAATCGCCTCCCTGGGCCGCACAATTCCGTACCCGTACTGCTCGTCTCGCCCTTCTGGGCCTCGGTCGGCTGCCGTGTTCTCAAGCGCTTGCCGAATCTGAGCCGGGGTGGCTTGGGGGTAGCGATTGAGCATGTGCGCCACGACGCCAGCGACGAACGGGGCGGCTTGCGATGTGCCGGACCGGGGCCCATACAGTTTCTCGAACTCCTTTTGGTTTGCGCCCGGGCGCAGTTCTCTCGGAAGTGCAGAAACGATGTCGCTGCCGGGGGCAGCAATGTCGACATGAGAGTTCGCGGTGCTGAAGTCGCTGCGCTGCCCATCTGCGTCGATCGACGCCACGCTGATGGTGTATTCGTCGTAGCTCGCTGGCGCATGGGCCATGTGCTGGCGGTCGCACTTGTTCCACTCGTAACCCGTCTTCGTTGCTGACTCCCCAGTCTCATTGTCGATCATGCTTCTGTCGTCAGCGGAACCGCAGTTCCCGGCTGCGGCAATGTTGACCACACCAGCCTTGTATGCAGCCATCAGGGCCACTTTGACTGAGTCTGCCTGTGTCTCGGGAGCTGACGTGTATTCGTACTTCTTGGCGAAGTCGGTCGCCTCAATGACAAACCCGTCACTCTCAGCGGGCGTGCGAAACGACATGTTGATGACGCGGGCACCGTTGTTAACGGCGTTAGCGATGCCTGCTGTCGCCGATATTCCGTCGCTCTTGAGTTGGCATTCGTCGCTGTAGGCGGATTTGAACTCGGCGCGAGAGCGATGCACCAAATTTGTATCATTTGGATCAAGGTTAAAGCTAAGTCGAATGGGTCGAATGTGTGCTTGTGGTGCAACGCCAGCGACGTTTTGGCCGTCGGCAGCGGCTGCGATGATGCCGGCAACATGAGTCCCGTGACCGCTCGGATCTACCCGATCGCAGTCCCGCTGGTTCTTGTCAGAGATGCGACCCCTAAAATCAGGGTGGCCCGCATAGCCGCTGGCATTGATCAGAGTGTCGACGCCAGAATCTAGGACAGCGACGGTAATCGGCGTAGCGGAATCCCAGCCATCCCAAAGCTTCTCCATATAGTCCTGCGGGAGGTGCCATTGTTCGTCGGCACCGTCGTTGTAGTGAGCACCTGAGCCGGGGCCGTAGCCGGTGTGCGCGCCGATGTCATGGATGAGCGCAATGTCGCGGACTGGTTCGCCGACTGCGAAGACTGTGGGCTCATCGGTGAGTCGTTCGCGAACTTCCGCGACTGAGCGTCCATCGAGTTCGACATAGTCGACCAAGAGGCAGCCGCCGGCGATGCGGACGACTTCTGCGACAGTCAGCGGTGCGGTTGGGTCGTTGAGATCTGCTGGTGGATCGACCACTTCGACGCCCGTGACGTCGAGTTGGGGCGCGGCATCGCAGTCGGCTTCTTCTGGCGTGATAGTGGCCACCGCCTCGTCGAAGCGCTGCTGTTGCGTACTGAACTGCACGCCAAACAGTGCCGCCGTGGCGGCAGTGTCGATACGGCTGGCGCCCGCGATGCGCAGCCGGGGTGTTCCAGGCCGCAGTTCCTCGAACTCGGCGTCAAGCCTCGTGGCGAGCCGGTCGCTGCCGCCGATCAGGATGATCCGCGACGGGCTCAGATCGGCGAGCGCTTCGGCGGTGCGGTCGCTGAGCGCATTGCGCTGGGTGAACAGCACACTGCCGCCCAACGCCGCTGCCAGGGGTGCGGCGATGCCGACATCGGCTGGGTCCCAGCCGTTGGCGAGCACAACCGGCTCGCCGAGCTCCACCGGAGCGAGGGCTGCGCCGCGTGCTGCGGTATCGACCCGATCCACGCCGCCCAAACGCTCAGTGGGAACACCGGGCACCACCGCTGCTATCTGAGACTCGATGTCGCCGCTGAGCGCGGCAGTGCCGCCCACGATGACGACCTGAGACGGCTCCAGCCTCTGCAGCGCCGCGACGGTGGGCGCTCCGAGGGAGTTCTTGTTGGCGAACAGCACGCTGCCGCCCAGCGACGCCGCCAGCGGCGCGGCCGCGCCCACATCAGGCGGCGACCAGCCATTCGCGATCACCACCGGACGGCCCGCCGACACCGCTGGCGCGGACAGCGCTGCCTTGGCAGCAGTGTCAATACGGTCGTCGCCTGAGAACCGCTTCACCGTCGCGCCCGACAGCACTCGGCGCACCTGGGACTGCACCGCCGGCGTCAACGCCACCGGGCCGCCCATCAGCAGCACCCGCGAGGGGTTCAGCTCCTCGAGCGCGTCGATGGTGGGCTGGCCCAGCTCGTCCTTCGACGCATACAGCACCGCAGCATCGAGCCAGCCCGCCAGCGGCGCGGCTGCGCCCACATCAGGCGGCGACCAGCCGTTCGCGATCACCACGACGCCGTCGCCGCTGCCGGATGACTGTGCTGCGGACGGGTTCGTCCCAACCGGTGCCAGCACCGCCGCGGCAGCGGCCAATGCCACCACCGCTGCTGCGCGACGGCCGCTTCTGCGGCGGTGGCCGGGGCTATGTCGCGCTATGCGTCGTGCATCTTGGGGGGGGGGGGGTCATAGCAAGGCTCTCTCGTTCGGCGACCATGCCACGCGGTGAGCTGGATATGCGATGCCGCATTTGTCGATTCGACGTAAGGATGTCTGCACCGCGTTCATGGCGGACGGGACCTTACAAGCGATTGAGCCATGAGTCCCGGAGATCGCGAAGAACCCGCCCAGACGCTTCTGCACGAGGACCTGGCGCCCAAGCCCGAACGGCGCGGCGCGTCCGTGCTGAAATGTGCGAATGCCTGACGCCCCGAGTGATTCCGAGACCGCCTCGATGCTGAGCCCGTTCCGGGTGCTCGACCTGACCGACGAGCGGGGTCACCTGTGCGGGGCGATCCTCGCCCAGATGGGTGCCGATGTCATCGCGGTGGAACCGCCCGAGGGTTCGTCTGCCCGGCGCCTGGCCCCCTTTGCCGGCGATGTTGAGGGTCCCGAGCGTTCGCTGCATCACTGGGCGTACAACCGGGGCAAGCGCAGCGTGGTGCTCGACCTGGCGACCGACGATGGTGCAGCCACGCTGCGGGATCTAGCGGCGGCGGCCGACATCCTGATCGAATCGGCCGGCCCGGGCCAGATGGAGGCCCTGGGGCTGGGCTACGGCACCTTGTCGGAGATCAATCCCGAGCTGGTGTACGTGTCGATCTCGCCGTTCGGCTCCGACGGACCCAAGGCCGACTGGGCTGTCTCGGATCTGACGTTGCAGGCCTCCGCGGTGAACATGGCGATGACCGGCGATTCCGACCGGGCACCGGTGCGCACCGGGGGTCTGTTCCCGCAGGCGTTCCACAATGCGGCCTCCGAGGCTGCGGGCGCTGCGCTGATCGCCCTGTGGGAGCGCCAGACGGTTTCGGGTCTCGGCCAGCACGTGGACATGTCGGCCCAGCAGAGCATGAACCAGGCATGCCAGTCGTACGCGCTGTCGACGCCGCTGGGCGCGACGCCGCCGACCCGCCACGCCGGCGGGGTGCTGGTGGAGGGTCTTCATGTGCAGCTGATGTGGCCGTGCAAGGACGGGCATGCGTCGGTCACGTTCCTGTTCGGGCCGGGCTTTCGTGCCTTCACGCAGAGCCTCATGGACTGGGTGTGCGAGGAGGGCTTCTGCGACGAGGCCACCCGCGACAAGAACTGGACCGAGTACGCCATGATGCTGCTCGACGGCCGCGAGCCGATCTCGGAGTACGAGCGGCTGAAG
>JAJEIW010000095.1 GCA_022828045.1 Acidimicrobiia bacterium
CATCGACGACGTGCGCGATGTCACCGTAACCGGGATGCGCCCGTTCGGCCACCAACTCGACGGTGACCACCTCGGCGCCGTCAACGAACTCCACCTCGAGTGGGTGCCCAACGCACTGCGACTCGCCATGCCAGCGGCAACGGACTGAACTCAGTAACCGACCGACACCGAATCAGCGTGCCGTCGTGGCAGCGGCTGTGGGGATCCCCGATGCGGCATCCGCCGCCTTGTCTACATGGTCACCGCGACAACTTGATCGGTGAGCGTCTCCGCAAATGCCCCAGCTCGGCGCTCGCTCGGGCCAATTCAGCCTCGGTGAACTCTCCGTGCACAGATTCCCAGTCTGCGACGACGCCATGCAAGCCTCGGGTGACGAGCCGACGGCGTGCAGCATCAGCCAGCCGGGCGGACGTGTGCTGCTCGTCTGCCGCAGCAATGCCAAGAGCCGCTGACGCTGGTTCTGACTCAAGAGAGATGGTGAAGCGTTCAAGGGCCACGGCCAGAAACGTACATCTTCACAACCGCAGGCGACCTCAGATGTCAGAGTCCGGCGACGGCCATCCCGGCGGTGTCGATCTGGACCCCTCGAATCCTTGCGACACAGCGACGATGCTGCGAGACTCGCTGCCGGAAGGCAGCGACGAGTACAAGGGCGCTGACGGCTTGTGGTGGAACATCTGCCTCCTCAGGATTGGCAGCTAACGATGCGAACGCGCAAGAACTACCTGCCCATGAGCGTTGTCCGCAGCCAGCCGCCCCCGTCGTTCTGGAAACTCTGCCTTTGGGCTAGCGGGGCCAGTCTGGCGGTTCGGCTCTTGGTGGGCATCGGAGTGCCGCTGCTGGCCGTGGTGCTCGTCCTGTTCCCCGCCTGTATCGCCTCTGGCATCGTGTCGTATCGGCGTTTCATGAGACAGCACAACGATCAGTTGCTCACCCGCGCTGAGGCGCAGGCGCTCAACCACGCTCAGGCGTTCGACGGCCACGGTCAGAATCGTACGCTTTCGTGACTGCAGGCGATCTCAGACTTCTCGGCTCAGGGCAACGAGTCTGGTGTCTCGACAAGCCAAGCCACCGCCCATGCGATCGTCAGGCGATCGTCCGCAGGGGGGATCTGCACCACGGCTTCGGAGCCCGGAGGGGGCGTCCGGCACTGTGCCCCGACTGGGCCCCCACCCGAGTCGGTTGCAGCCAGCGCTCCTGCAGCTCCTGACCCGGCGCGCGGCGTTCAATAAAGAAGACAAAAACAATAAAGGAAACAAATACACTAAAGGTCGCAAAAGCTCCCCGTCGACAAGGGCCACGCACATGCAGAGAGGCAATTCAGCCCAAGCCCAGCCGCCCTGCCTGCAGAGGTCGCTGTGATGGCACGCTCGCCGAACCCGTTTGCCCCGACATTCGGCAGAACTCCGCCAGTCATCGCCGGCCGTGACGACATTCTGGACTCGGTCTACGAAGCCCTCGCCACCGGCACCAATCACCCCGACTACACATCGATCTTCTTCGGCGTTCGCGGAGCGGGCAAGACCGTCTTGCTCAATGCGGTCGAAGACATCGCCCGTGAACAAGGCTGGTTGACCATCTCCGAGGATGCCTCACGAGCTGGGCTCGTTGCCCGGATCGAACGGGCGGCGCTCTTGCATCTGCGTACGCTGCTCGGGCCGCCGAAGCGCCGGGTGCGGGGCGTCCAGGCCGCAGGGCTCGGTCTGGAACTTGAAGACGCACCCCCGCTTGGCGAGAGCGAAGGCCTGCGTGAAGCTCTCACGCGGCTCGGAGACCTGCTTGCCGAGCGCGGCTCAGGGCTCATGATCACGATCGACGAACTGTTGAGCGCCGATCGCGCCGAGATCAGGGAGTTCGGCTCGGTGATGCAGCACGTGTGCCGCCGTGAGGAGCGTCCCGTCGCCTTCGCGGGCGCCGCGCTGCCGCCGTTCGAGGAGTACATCGAGACCGAGGATCAGTCGGCATTCTTGCATCGCTGCTCGCGTCACAACGTCGGGCAACTCGGCCAGGTCGCCACTCGTTTGGCGATCGCGGGGCCAATAGCGCAGCAGGGCCGCACGATCGACGACGACGGGCTCGACGCAGCGTGCGCCGCGACATCCGGATACGCCTTCATGGTGCAACTCGTCGGCTTCTACAGCTGGGCAGCAGCACCCGCCGATTCGGAGCACATCACGCTTCGCCATGTCGAGAAGGGAATAGCCGAGGCCAACCAGCGTGTCAGCCGGGTGGTGCTCGTACCCGTCTGGAGAGACCTCTCTCCGGTCGACCGGCGCTTCTTGCGAGCGATGGCCGTCGATGATGCCGACTCAGGTCTCGCGGACATCGCCAAGCGTCTCGATGTGGACATCAACTATGCAGGCGTTTACCGCCAGCGGCTCGTACGCGCCGGCATGATCGTGGCCACCGCACGCGGACGTGTCGATCTCGCCCACAGCGCAGCGCGCCAGTGGATCCGGAACATGCCAACAGAGCCGCGCGAGCAGCCATTGGTACTTGACTGACCGAGGGTCCAGCGCCGCAGCGTCGGTTGGCGGTCAGGCGATCGTCCGCAGGGGGATCTGCACCACGGCTTCGGACCCCGGCGGGGGCGTCCGGCGCCGCACCTCGAAGGTGCCGCCGAGATCGGACCCGCACAGCGCCCGGACGATCGAGGTGCCGAGCCCGCCTGATCGCTGCGAGTCGTAGTCGGCTGGGATGCCGACGCCGTCGTCGCGTACAACCATCGACAGCAGATCCGGCGACGGCCGGGAGATATCCACCTCGACGTGGCCGATGGGGCTCTCGTCGAGCGCCGGCGCCGCCTCAAGCGCCTGGTCCTCGATCTCCCACAACTGGGGAAAGGCGTGGTCCACGGCATTCTGGAGCAGCTCATTGAGCACCACCGCCAGCGAAGTCGCTGTCTGCGACCGCAGCATCCCCGCTTCGCAGGA
>JAJEIW010000026.1 GCA_022828045.1 Acidimicrobiia bacterium
TGCGGAATCAGCGAATGTGTGCCATTCACAAACCGCGCAAGCCGCAGGGAGGGACCCATGCAACTGAAACCGCTCGCAGCGGCTTGCACGGCCCGCAGAGGACCGCGGTTTGTGAATGGCAGGCGCGACTCTCGCGTGTCGTGCGACTCGTGTCAAGCGCGTGTCGGGCGGCGTGCCGGCGGTCGGCGCTGCGGCTGATTGAGGGATGCCGCGGCGCTGCTGGCGTGTCAGCCGCTGTTGTGCGTGTCTGCGTGCTGCTGTGTCACGATGCGAGACAGCGACGCTGCCGTTTGCGCGGGCTGCGAGCTTCGCTGCGGCGTCGCCGCCAGCCGTTCAGGATCTCCTGCCACCACCACAGCTATGGCATCTGTGCGTTGCCGGTCACACGGCAAGATTGCCGTCGATCACGACCGGGGCCCCTGCCAGCAGCGTGTGACGCACACGGCCGCTCAGCGTGCGCCCGGACCAAGGCGAGTTGAGGCTGTGAGATTGCAGCGTCTCCGCCTGAACAGTCCACCTCTCGGCCGCATCGAAGACCGTCACATTGGCCGGTGCACCCGCAGTGACCGGCTGGCCGTGGTCGGCGATGCCGGCGATGCGAGCAGGTGCCGTCGAGACGACCTCCACAAAACGCGCTGGTGACATCTCACCGGTGGCGACGAACTCCGACCACACCACCGATGCCATCGTCTCCACGCCGATCATTCCCGGCGGAGCGCCGGCCAGCGGCCGGTCCTTCAACGTCGGGTGATGCGGCGCATGATCCGTCGCCACGGCGTCCAGCGATCCGTCGATGATCCCCCGGCGGAGCGCCGCCACGTCATCGGCCAGTCGCAGCGGCGGGTTCATCTTGCCCGTCGTGCCGAGCCGCTCGACGTCGTCCTCGGTGAGCACAAGATGCTGCGGCGTCACTTCGGCAGTCACAGCAACGCCCTCGGCCTTGGCCCGGGCGACGAGGTCCATGGCAGCAGCCACCGAGAGGTGCAAGACGTGATAGCGGCCTCCCGTTCGCCGCGCGATCTCGATGTCGCGGTGGACTACCGATACCTCGGCATCGGCAGGTCGTCCTCGCACGCCCAGCCGTTCGGCCACGGCGCCGGCGTTGAGGACTCCCCCGGCGACCATCGCAGGATCCTCCGCATGCTGGCTGATCACTGCACCGGGCAGCCGCACGGTCGCGGCCAGGGCGGCTTCCATCAGCGCATCGTCAGCTACGCAGTCGCCGTCGTCGGTGAACACGCGCACGCCTGCGTCATACAGCGCCGGCAAGTCAGCCAGTCGATGCCCCGCCCGTCCCGCGGTGATGGCCGCCGAAGTCCGGATATCGCAGGGCACACCGGCGGCCAGAGCGAGCACCTCGTTGACCATGTCGGGCGTGTCGATCGGCGGATTGGTGTTGGGCATGATCACGCAGGCCGTGACGCCACCCATCGCCGCACCTGCGGCGCCGGAAGCCAAGTCCTCGCTGTCGGTGGCACCCGGCGTGCGGAAGTGGACCTGGATGTCGACGAATCCGGGCATGACCCACGCATCCGACGCGTCCAGTGTTTGCCGCGCCGCCGGGGCCTCCCCAGCGGACACCACCGCTGCGATCCGCCCGCCTTCGATGACAACGTCAACAGGCTCAGTGGGCTCAGCCGGAGCAACCAACCGGCCCCCCAAGATCACCAGATCCGCAGCCACCGCCTCACCCTAAGCAACCAGCCGCGACGGCGGGCGTTGCATCATCACACGTGCGACCCAGCACACAGAATGGCGAGCGGATCGCCCGGTACGGTTTGGGCATGACTCTTGCCGACGTTGCCCCGCCTGCCAGCGATTTCATCTCGGACAGTCAGCGTGCCAGCTACGAGGCGAACGGCTACCTGTGCCTGCCGGGCTTCGTCGGGCCGGAATGGCTCGGCGAGCTTCGTGCTGTGACGGCGGAGTTCATCGATGCCAGTCGCACGGAATGTGCCTCAGGCAAGGTCTTCGATCTCGAACCCACGCACACGGCCGATGCTCCCCGGCTGCGGCGGCTCATCTCCCCCGTCGACCAGCATCCGACCTATGCGAGGTTCACCTTCGACGGCCCCCCGGCGCAGCTGGCCTCGGCCCTGCTCGGCGGCCCGGTGCGCTACCACCACTCCAAGCTCAACTTCAAGTGGTCCGGCGGCGGCGAGGAAGTGAAGTGGCACCAGGACATCCAGTTCTGGCCGCACACCGACTTCACCCCGCTCACGATCGGCGTCTATCTCGAAGACGTCGACCCTGAGATGTCGCCGATGGGCGTGCTGCCCGGCAGCCACCGTGGCCCGCTGTTCGACCAGTACGCGCCCGACGGGAGCTGGGCGGGGTCGATGGCCGATGCCGATGTGGCAACCCTGGATCTGGACCAGATGGTGTACCTCGGCGGGCCGGCAGGCTCGGTCACCGTTCACAACTGCTGCATGATCCACGGCTCGCTGCCCAACAACTCGCAGCGGTCCCGGCCGTTGCTGCTGCAGACCTACTCGGCGGTCGACTCCTACCCGATCAGCCATATCGGCGCGAACGGCGTGCTGGGATCAAGCGGCGGCCGCATCTGCGGCGGCGAGGCGTCCCAGATGCTCACGATCGGCGGTCGCCAGATGCACGGTGCCCCTGACTGGTCCCGCAAGGGTCCGCCGACCATCTTCGGTTCCCAGCAGAAAGACGCTGACGGCTGAGGGCGCTGCCTTGAGCACCAGGCATGGCTCAGGGGTGCCTGCCCAGCGATGCCGACCGGATACGGATCGGACACACTGGCACCGATGAAGTTCACCGACGGACACCTACCGCGATGCCGGGGTGATGGCCGGTGATAGCTGAGCGGACCGCTTCCGTGCCTGAATTCTTCGACGCGCTGGACCGGGTCATCCGGCGAGAGGTGCCCGACTGTGAGGGCCTCGTCGAGGCCGAACGGCTGAGCGGTGGGGCCAGCATGGAGACCTACCGGTTGATCTGCCGGCGTGCTTCAGATGCGCAGGCACCGTTCGATATCTGCCTGCGCCGGGGACCGGACGGCGAGGACCGTGAGGGCGACAACGTCACGGGCGTGGCTGCCGAGGCACAGTGCATGGCGGTGGCCCGCGCAGCCGGGGTTCCCGAGCCCGAGGTGCTGTACGTGCTGACGCCTGAAGACGGTGTCGGCGCAGGGTTCCTGATGGAGTGGCTGGACGGCGTGACGCTCGGCGCCCGCATTGCCCGGCTGCCCGAGCTCGAGAACGCCCGCTCAATGTTGGCGTTCCAGTGCGGTCAGGAGATGGCGCGCATTCACCGCGTCGACGTGCACGCGACGGGACTCGCCCCGGTGCTTCGCCGTTTCGATCCGGCCGACTACTTGGCCGAGACATGGGATCGCTGCAAAGAGATGCCCACGCCGCAACCGATGATCGACTTCGCCGCTCGCTGGCTGTCCGAGCAGCTCGCAGGGCGCGGAGCCATCGATTTGACCCTGGTGCACAACGACTTCCGCAACGGCAACATCATGGTGGACGCCGATGCCGGCCTGATCGCTGTGCTCGACTGGGAGACCGCTCACATCGGCGACCCCATGCGCGACCTAGGGTGGATGTGCACCAACTCGTGGCGCTTCGGCCAGCGGCACCTGCCGGTCGGCGGCTTCGGACACTACGAGGACCTGTTTGCCGGCTATGAGAGCGTGGCCGACCACCCCGTCGATCGGGATCGGGTGCAGTACTGGGAGGTGTTCGGCTCGTTCTGGTGGGCGGTCGGCTGCCTGTCCATGGCTGATCGCTACCGGATGGGTTCCGACGCCACCGTCGAGCGGCCAGGAATCGGTCGCCGCAGCTCGGAATGCCAGCTCGACTGCGTCAACCTGATCATCCCGGGACCTGTGGAGTTCCAGCCGTCCGTGCATGAACTGGGTCTGTTGGATCCTGACTTCGGCCGGCGGCCTCAAGAACCGTCGTCGCTCGGCGGTAGCCACACCAGCGCGCAGGCGCACGCCGCGGCTGGCGACATGCCCCGCGTGGACGAATTGCTCGAGAGTGTGCGCGACTTTCTGCACGGCGAGGTCCGTCAGGCCACCGAGGGTCGCACGAACTTCCTGGCGCTGGTGGCGGGCAACTCCCTCGACATCGTGTTGCGTGAACGCCTGATCGCGCCGCAACTGCACCGCTACGAGCTGGAGAGGCTCACCGCGCTGGTCGGCGACAGCGATTCGATGGCCAGTGGCCGCGCCGCTCCGGATGCACAGATCGCCGAGCAGGTCACGGCGTTGCGGTGGCGTCTCGTGCACGCACTGCGCGACGGCTCCATGCCGCTCAACGAGCCCGGGCTCGCCGACTACCTGCGCACCTCAGTCGCCCACCAGGTGGCGATCGACCAACCCAAGTACTCAGCGTTCCGCCACATCGCCACCCTGTGACGGCAGCAGGCGATGCCGGCGGTCAGCGCCAGAGAGCCAGCAGCACACCGATGACGCAATAAGAAATCAGCGGGTAGCCGGCGTTGATCGCCCACAGCCGCAGGCTGCGGCCCTCGAAGGCGTAGTTCACCGCGTGGGAGGTGAGCACGAAACCCACGCCTGCCAGCAGTCCGAGACCAAGCCCCTCGCCGAAGGTATCGGTATCGAGGCCTTGGCCCAGCAGCGCCAGCGCCAAGGTGAAGATGAACGCCAGCACGATCGCCAGCACGTAGGGGTACCACTGGCGTGGCATGCCCTTCATTGCTTCCATGTCGTCGTCGATCAGCCCGACCTCGGCCATCCAAGGCTTCGCCAGCGTGCCGTACCACGCCGCACCGAGCACCTGGTTGAACACAATCGCCACGATGATCGCCCACCAGTTCAGGCTTCCCAGGTCCATTGCATCCATGTGCGTCCTCCCAAAGTCCCAGACGAGTTACGACTCGGCGGCCGCCTTGATGGCGGCGAGGGTTGCGGCCATGCCCGCACGTACGACGTCGGCCCGTGCTGCGAGCTGCTCGGCACTCAGCGACTGGAGCGTGGGCGGCAGCGAGAGGACGTCCCAGATCTCGGTCAGCGATGTGCCGCCCGTGCCATTGGGCGCCATGCGGTAGGTCCAGCGCACATAAGGGCCTTCGGGGTCCTGCGGGCGGGTCACCCACTCGAAGCACTCCGACGGCTGGGCCACGGTGACCGTGCAGGGCACGCTCCACTCGCGGTCGCCGATTCGGTTGTGCCCTTCGAACGTCGAGCCTTCGGTGGCCGGTGTGCCGCTCGTCCAGTCCGCCCCGACGTTCTCCGGGCTCCACTCCCCCATCCGGGGCACGTCGGACACCAAGGCATAGACGGCATCGGGTGTGGCCGCGATGTCGACGCTTGCTTCGTGCTGCATTCCATGAACGGTCATGGGCGAAACCGTAGTTTCATCCGTCTGTATGGGCGCAGGTGTCGGTTACAGCCCCGACGAGGCACCGCGATGCAGCCCGCTGCGCCATACCATTGCGGCGACCGCGGCGGGCCGTGACGCCGCTCGCAGCTACCGATGCCGAGAGCTACGGGAACGAGGAGCACAGATGGGCGAGATCCCGCGAACCGAGGACCGTCGCAGCCCGATCCGGCGGCTCGGGCGAACGGTTGAGCCGATTCACACCGTCGCTTACTACTCGCCCGAGATCTACGGCTTCAACGACGACGGTTTCAAGGGCTGGTGGCATGCCTACTTTGCGTACCGCTCGGCCCCCATGGGCAGGGTGAGCGCTGCGACCGTGACGTCGGTGTTCTACAACTTCGCCCCACGCATGGTGGAACGGGCGGTGCCGAGCTGCTGGGACATCATGGACCCCGACGCTGTCCGGGCCCGCCAGCTCGAACTCACGACGACGGCGATGCAACGGGCCTTGGGCGAGTACCCGGATCAGGGCGAGATTGCCGCAGCCGCGTCTGCGCTGCGCAGCTTCGCAGGAGATCTGCCGACCGGGGCTCGACCGCTCTATGCAGGATGGGCAGCGGAGCCGTGGCCGACCGACAGCACAGGCGGCGGCGATGTGATGGACCTTTGGCACGGCTGCACGCTGCTGCGAGAGTTCCGTTTCGACGGCCACAACATCGCGCTCGCCGCCGGCGATCTGGATCCCGTTGAATGCCACGTGATGATGACCACCGGCGGGCATGGCAACGGGGCCACGATCCAGAAGATCCGGGGCTGGAACGCCGACGAATGGGATGCCGCCTGCCAACGACTTATCGATCGCGGCTGGACCACGGCTGACGGCGAGCAAACTCCCGAAGGCAACGCTGCTCGCCGGGCGGTCGAGCACGACACGGACCGGCTGTCATTGGCCGCGGCCGATGCCTTGCCTCCTAACGATCTCGAGGTCCTGCTGGGACAGCTTGAGCGCATCATGGGCTACCTGGTCGAGACTGGCATCGTGGCGGGCGTCTGGCCGCCGCCGCACGTCACCGTCGACGCCTGAGGACCTGTGTCTGACCGAGCTGGGACCTCCAGCGGGGCTGCCTCGTTGAGCGGGTCCTCCAACGGCGGTCGCGACTTCATTCGAGACCAAGTCGAGGCGGACGTGGGTTCGCAGCGTTTCGCAGGCAGGGTTCAGACCCGCTTTCCGCCGGAACCGAACGGATATCTCCACGTTGGTCACGCCAAGGCGATCTGCTTGGACTTCACGGTGGCCTCCGAGTTCGGAGGCCGCTGCTTTCTGCGCTTTGACGACACGAACCCCGCAACCGAGAGTCCTGAGTACGTCGAGGCCATCGTCGACGACGTGAGGTGGCTGGGCTTCGAACCTGACGAGATCCGGTTCGCCTCCGATTACTTCGAACAGCTCTACGCATGGGCGGAATACCTGATCGAGCGAGGCCTGGCCTACGTCGACGACCAGGACGCGGAAACCATTTCAGCGGGGCGCGGGGGCTTCGGACAGCCAGGCATCGAAAGCCCCTGCCGGGATCGGGAAGCCCCCGAGAACCTGCGCCTGTTCCGGGAGATGGCCGCCGGTCAGCATCCCGAAGGCAGCAGGGTGCTGCGAGCCCGTGTCGACATGCAGCACGAGAACATGCAGATGCGTGACCCGGTGATGTACCGCATCCGCCACGAGCATCACTACCGCAGCGGCGACCGCTGGTGCATCTATCCCACCTACGACTGGGCACACGGCCAGAGCGACGCCATCGAAGGCGTCACACATTCGCTGTGCACGCTGGAATTCAGGGACAACCGGGCGCTGTACGACTGGTACTTGGAACACCTGCCCCTCGCCGAGCTGGGTCATCGGGGCGACCGCCCGCATCAGACTGAATTCGCCCGCCTCGAGTTGACCCACACGATCACCTCCAAGCGAATCCTTCGCCGTCTCGTGGAAGACAGTCATGTGGACGGCTGGGACGATCCCCGGCTGCCCACGCTGCGGGCCCTGCGCAGGCGCGGCTATCCCCCCTCGGCCATCCGGGACTTCTGCGGCTTCATCGGCGTGGCGCGTACCAACAGCCGGCACGCACCCGAGCTGCTCGAATCATTCGTGCGCAC
This sequence comes from Acidimicrobiia bacterium, assembly GCA_022828045.1. GTDB lineage: Bacteria > Actinomycetota > Acidimicrobiia > Acidimicrobiales > Poriferisodalaceae > Poriferisodalis. The sequence goes on from JAJEIW010000026.1 coordinate 7,467, forward strand.
CGAGCTGAACGCCACCGCGCCTCGACGGATGGCCGTGCTGCGCCCGCTGAAGCTGGTGATCACCAACTGGCCGACCGACGATGACGGGGAGCCTCTCGTCGAGTACCGGGAAGCTGTCAACAACCCTGAGGATCCGTCGGCGGGCACCCGGCAGGTGCCCTTCAGCGGCACATTGTGGATCGAGCAGGACGATTTCCGGCTGGAACCACCGCCCAAGTACTTCCGGCTGACGCCCGGGCGCGAGGTGCGACTGCGCGCCGGCTATTTCGTTCGCTGTACCGACGTGGTGACCGACCCCGATGGAAACGTCACCGAGGTTCGCTGCACGTATGACCCCGAGACCTCTGGCGGTCAGGCTCCAGACGGTCGCAAGGTCAAGGCGACGATCCACTGGGTCAGTGCCGACCACGCCGTGCCCATCGAAGCGGCACTGTACGAACGGCTCTTCCACACCGAGCTGCCAGGAGAGCGCACCGGTGATCCGCTCGACGACCTGCACCCGAACTCACGCGAACTCTGCGCCGGGGTCGCCGAACCCGCGATCGGCGACATCACGCCCGGCCACGTGGTGCAGTTCGAACGCCTCGGCTACTTCTGTGCCGACAGCTCAGGGCCGGACAGTCCCGGCGCACCGCTCTTCCACCGCACCGTCGGCCTGCGCGACGAGTGGGCCAACATCCAGAAACGCCAGCAACAGCAAGGGATACGACGATGAACAAGGGCGTGGCCATCATCACCGGCGGCGGTACCGGCATCGGCCGGGCGTGTGCAATCGCACTCTCGGACGCCGGCTGGAAGACAGTCGTGTGCGGTCGCCGCCGAGAACTGCTCGACGAGGTGGCGGCTCAATGCGCTGCTGACTCGCTGGCCGTCACCGCAGATGTCTCGGCTCCCGAGCAGGTCGATGCGCTCTTCGCCGCAGCCACGGACCGGTTCGGCCGCGTGGACCTCCTGTTCAACAACGCCGGCATGGGCACCCGCCCCGTACCGGTGGACGAGCTGCCGATCGACGACTGGATGGCCACGGTCGGGGTGAATCTGACCGGTTCGTGGCTGTGCGCCCGCGCCGCGTTCGCGCAGATGAAGCGCCAGCAGCCCTCCGGCGGTCGCATCATCAACAACGGATCAGTGTCGGCACAGACGCCACGGCCGAACTCGTCGCCGTACACCGCCACCAAGCACGCCATCACCGGGCTCACCAAGGCGCTCTCGCTCGAAGGCCGCGACCATGGCATCACCGTCGGCCAGATCGATGTCGGCAACGCCGAGTCACCGCTGACGGCCCCGATGGCCACGGGCGTCCCCCAGGCCGACGGCACCATGCGAACCGAGCCCGTGATGGATGTGTCCAATGTTGCCAAGGCAGTCCTGTACATGGCCGAGCTTCCGCCCGACACCAACGTGCTCACCATGACCGTGATGGCCAACGGGATGCCACTGGTCGGACGCGGCTAACCGCGACGCATCAGACACAACCGCGGGTAACCGCGGCCGACACCCATCCTCAAGGCGTTCAGCGCCTGAGTTCGCCTACAGCCTAGAACGCCGGTGTTTGAGGGTCGCGTCGGGGCTACAGGCCGGAGCGCTCCAGGATGTGCACGCCGCAGCTCGAGCCGAGGCCGATCACGTGCGCCAGGCCGACCCTGGCATCGGGTACCTGGCGGTCACCGGCCTCGCCGCGGACGTGGGTGGCAACCTCGAACAGGTTGGCTACGCCGGTGGCGCCGATGGGGTGACCCTTCGACAGCAGGCCGCCCGACACGTTCACCGGGATCTCCCCGTCGCGCCACGGGCCGCCCTTGTCGATCCACTCGCCGGCGCCGCCGGGTTCGCACAGCCGCAGGTTGTCGTAGTGCCTCAGCTCGGCGGTTGCGAAACAGTCGTGCAGCTCCACCAAATCGAGATCGGCAGGATCCACGCCCGAATCCTCGTATGCCGCGTCAGCGGCGTTGCGAGTGAGCGTGTTGACGTCGGGCTGCACCTGACAGCCCTCGGTCCAGGGGTCTGAAGTGAGCACCGAAGCCGAGACCTTGACGGCGCGCCGTTGCTGTTCACGCGGCAGCGTCTTCAGCTTCTCGTCGGATACCAGTACCACAGCCGCCGATCCATCGCCGGTCGGGCAGCACATCAGCAGGGTGTTCGGGTAGGCGATCACCTCGGAGCTCATGACCTCGTCGAGCGTGAACGCCTTGCGATATTGCGCCAGTGGGTTCAGCGTGGAGTGCTCGTGGTTCTTCTGCGCCACCTTGGCGAACTGCTCGAAACCCACGCCGTCGTTCTCGTAGGCGTACTCCATGCCGGCCTGGGCAAACACGCCGGGCATCATGTTGGTGCCGAGCCGCCCCTCGACGCCGACGACGGACCCGAAGCGTCCCTTGCGCTCGAACACTTGCTTGTCGGAGCGGGCGGCTCGATCGGCACCGAGCATGCCCATCTTGCCCATCTGCTCGACGCCGACTGCGAGGCCCATCTGGGCCTCACCGGATTTGATCGCCATCATCACTGTGCGGACTGCTGTCGCACCCGTCGCGCAGGCGTTGGCGACGTTGTACACGGGAATGCCGGTCTGGCCGAGCTGCTTCTGGAGACGCTGGCCGACGCCGCCATTGGCCTCGTACAGGCAGCCCGCCGCCAAGACGTCCATGTCGGCCATGGTCACCCCGCCGTCATCGAGTGCCCCGAGCGAGGCTTCTGCGGCCAGGTCGATGAGGTCTTTGTCGGCATAACGGCCGAACTTGGTCATGGAGGTGCCGAGAATCCACACCGGGTCTTGGTTGCTCATGGGTGCTCCCTATTCATGAGGCGGGTCTGTCGCTTGTCGGTTGGCAGGGTCGGGCGGG
>JAJEIW010000272.1 GCA_022828045.1 Acidimicrobiia bacterium
TGCCGGCGTGCCGATCGTGGACCACGTCGCCGGCGTGGCGATGGGCCTGGTGTATGCCGACGGCAAGTACGTGACGCTCACCGACATCCTGGGTGCCGAAGACGCCTTCGGCGACATGGACTTCAAGGTCGCCGGCACCGAGGACGCCATCACGGCGCTCCAGCTCGACACCAAGATCGACGGCATTCCCGCCGAGGTGCTGGCCCAGGCGCTGCAACAGGCCCGGCAGGCTCGTCTGCAGATCCTCGAGGTCATGCGAGCCGCGATCGCCGAGCCGAGGCCCGACGTGGGCCCCACGGCACCGAAGATCACCAGCTTCGAGATCCCGATCGACAAGATCGCCGAGGTCATCGGACCGCGGGGCAAGGTCATCAACTCCATCCAGGAGGAGACCGGCGCCGACATCAACGTCGACGACGACGGCACCGTGGGCACGGTCAGCATCGGCGCTACCGACCGTGAGGTCGTTGAAGAGGCCGAGCGGCAGATCCGGCTGATCGCCAACCCGCCGACGCCCGACGTGGGCGCCACCTACGAGGGCCGCGTGGTCAACATCACCAAGTTCGGTGCCTTTGTGAACGTGCTGCCCGGCACCGACGGCTTGCTGCACATCTCCAAGCTGGGTGGCCGCCGGCGGCTGAACTCGGTCGAGGAGGTGCTCGAGCTCGGTGACGTGGTCAGCGTGATCGTCGAGGAGATCGACCCCAACGGCAAGATCAGCCTCTCGCCGGCCGATCCGACCCAGGTCGGCGGCTCCGAGGGCGATGCCGACGGGGCCGACGACGGCGCGCCGCCGCGGCGTGAGCGTGGCCGCGACCGCGACAGGGGCGGCAGCGGCAACGGCACACGCCGGTCCCGCACGCCGGTGGCCGCCGCGGTGACGGCAGGCGATGGTGCAGATGCATCTGCTGCCGACGGCGACGACGAGGGCGGCGTTGCATCGGCACCGAGCGGCACTGCCCGTGAGGACGTCTCGTTCGGCGAGCATTTCGAGCAGATCGCGAAGGACGTCTACGGCGACCTCGGGCCTGAGCTCGAGCAGTCCGGACGGGGATCAGGCCGGCGCCGCGGCCGCCGCTGAGCGGCGCAACCCAGCGGCTCAGCGCGGCGCAAGCCGGCGAGCCTTCCCGTCAACTGCATCGTTGGCTTCCGCTCTTGTTCGCTGCGCTCAGGCGGATCGGGCACACGGGCTGCTCGGGCCACGCGTCGCCTCACGGCTCAGCCCCCGCGCGCTACTAGCGTGACTGCCGTGAGAGTGCTGGTGTTCGGCGCGGGTGGACGGATGGGCACCACGGTCTGCGAGGCCGTGGCCGCCGATGCCGACTTGGAGCTAGCGGCCGGCGTGGACCCCGGTGCGCCGGGCCAGCGCGACGTCACCGACAACATCGACATCGTCGCGTCGGTCGCCGACATCGACCCGGTGAGCGTCGACGTGGCTGTCGATTTCACGGTTGCTGCGGCAGCTCGCGAGAACCTGGCATGGTGTGCGGCCAACGGCGTGCACGCCGTTGTCGGCACCAGCGGCCTCGATCCTGACGACTACGAGCGGTGCCGGGCCGCGTTCACCGCCAGCAATTGCCTCATCGCCCCGAACTTCGCCATCGGGGCCGTGCTCATGATGCGCTTTGCCGAACTCGCCGCTCCCTTCTTCCCGACGGCCGAGGTCATCGAACTGCACCACGACAACAAGGTGGATGCACCTTCTGGCACTGCCATGCAGACCGTGCGTGCGATGGCAGAGGCCTCCGATGACTGGGGGCCAGATCCCACCCGTGACGAGGTGGTGCTGGGTGCGCGCGGCGGCAAGGGCCCCGGCGGCATTCCGGTTCATTCCGTCCGGCTGCGGGGGCTGGTGGCGCACCAGCAGGTGCTGCTGGGCACGGCCGGCGAGACGCTCACCATCCGCCACGACAGTCTGGACCGGGTGTCGTTCATGCCGGGTGTGCTGCTCGCCTGCAAGTCCATCGGCGAGTACCCCGGCGTTACGATCGGCCTCGATACGTACCTGCAGCTCTAGTTCGTGCGGGGCCAAGGGTGACCGGGGCCGCGCAACCTCGACCGCTGTGGGAGTTCGTCCACGAGCGGGGGATGAACCGCCGCCGGTTCCTCTGGCTGCTGTCGGCGGGCGGGGCATCGGCCGTGTTGGCCGCGTGCACGGGCATCCGGGTTCCGGCTGAGACGCTGGCATCGACGGCGTCGGCGGCTCCGAACGGCTCAGCGGCGCCGTGGTTCAAGGATCCGGCGCCGTTCATCGTGCGCAGCTCCTCGGGCCTCGAAGCTCGTCTCGAGAACATGGACGGGCTGATCACGCCAGAACGGTTCTTCTTCGTGCGGAACAACTCGGTGAGCCTCGATGTCGCGGTCGACGACTGGTCACTGAGCATCACCGGCGACGCCGTGACCACGGAGATCGCGCTGTCCTATGAAGACGTGCTCGCCATGGAGAGCCGAACGCTGGAGGCGTACCTCGAATGCGCCGGGAATCACCGGGCCATGTTCGACCTGATCAATGGCCAGACGGCCGAGGGCACGCAGTGGGGCACCGGCGCTGTCGGCAATGCCATGTGGACCGGGGTGCCGCTCGCAGACGTGCTGAGCACGGCAGGCATCAGCGACGACGCCGTCAGCGTGATGCTGATCGGCATGGACGTCGACTCGCCCGAGGCGGGCTTCCGCCGTGTGATCCCCATCAACAAGGCAATGGACCCCGACACGCTGCTGGTGCACGGCATGAACGGCGCCACGCTGCCGCGAGACCACGGCTACCCGTTCCGGGCACTCGTCCCGGGCTGGGTGGGCAGCACGAGCATCAAGTGGCTCAGCCGCATCGTGGTGTCGACGGATCAGCAGTGGGCACGCAACAACACCACATCGTACGTCTTGATCGGCGATGCCTACCCGCCCGAGGGCCAGGCCGAAGGCAGAGTGGCGACCACCCAGACCATCAAGAGCGCGCTCGCGCTGCCATGGCCGGCCGAACTCGACACCGGTGAGCACCGCATCGGCGGCTACGCCCATTCGCCAGCAGGCAGGATCGCCGCTGTCGAATGGAGCGACGATTCAGGTCAATCGTGGCACGAAGCCCAACTCGTCGGTCCGCAGGCGCGGCTGGGCTGGGCCTGGTTCGAGTTCACCTGGGAAGCGTCCAGCGGCCGCCACACCGTGATGACCCGAGCCACCGACACCGCCGGAGACTTCGCCGTCGCCTGCGAGAATCTCCGAATCACCCGCTCCACCGGGCGGGTCGGCTGCGCCTTGGACAACGCAGCGGCCGAGTCGTTCTTCTCCACCCTCTCCCACGAACTCATACACAAGCGACACTGGGCCACACGCCGCCAAGCCCGCCGAGACATCGCCAGACCGATCACCGACTGGTACAGCCCCCGACGGCTGCACAGCACCCTCGACATGACCAGCCCCATCGACTACGAACAAGCCAACACCGACTGGCCGACCCTCCCAAATATGGGGGGAAGCCCACGGGAGTCGTCAGGCGGCGTGAAGTGGGGCCTGTTGTCGGTGTTCTTCGTCGCGCCGCATGCGTCGGGCTGGCTGCTGCCTTCGCATGAGGACAAAGCGACTGGCTGCAATGGCCGCGGCAATTGTGTCGTGAGCCGTCAGGCGCCGGTCCATTCGGGCGGGCGTTTCTCGGCGAAGGCGCGGCCGCCTTCTTTGGCGTCGTCGCTGGCGGCCACGAGGCGGCGCAACGACTCGCCCATGCGGACAGCCTCGGTCCAGCCCATCCGGGCGCTGCGCCAGGCGACTTCCTTGACGGCTCGCACTGCGAGGGGTGCGCCCTGGCAGAGCCGCTCGGCCAGCGCCCGGGCCTCGTCCATCAGCGTGTCGTGCGGCACCACCTTCCATGCCAGGCCCATCTCGCGAGCCCGCCCGGCATCGACGTTGTCGCCGGTCAGCAGCAGTTCCATGGCGTTTGCCCAGCCGATCTTGGGCGGCATGCGCATCGATCCCACGATGGTCGGCACACCGATCTTCACTTCCGGCATGCCGAAGATCGCCCGGTCCGACGCGATCAGGAAATCTGCTACCAGCGCGCCGGTGAGCCCGTAACCGATGCATGCCCCGTTCACCGCTGCGATGGTGGGCTTCCACAGCTCCAGGCCGCTCTCGTAGCTGTTGACGGTCGGGGTCTCGAAGAACGTGCCCGACCAGATGCCTGCCGAGCCCCCGGTGCGGTCGCGCATATCGGCGCCAGCGCAGAAGGCCCGGCCGGTGCCGGTCATGATCGCCACCCAGGCGTCGGGGTCGTTGTAGAACTCCAGCCAAGCGGCGTTCAGGCACGCTCGCATCTCGCCGTTGATGGCGTTGAGTGCTTCGGGCCGGTTGTAGGTGATGGTGGCGATGTGACCGTCGAGTTCGTAGGTCGCGGCGGCCGTCGGGGACGTGATGTCGGCCGGGGCCGACACCGCGCCAGGGTTGAGCGGGGAGGGAGCAGGAGCGTCGTCCATGCCCCCCGTTCTATCGCCCCCCCAAGCCGTTGCCCGCCGCCCACGATCGCTCAGGCTCGCCAGCGGCCAGAGAACTAGCGTGACAGCCGCCCGCGCCGCACGACGACGCACACAGGACGAACGGGGGAGCCCAGCATGCGCACCGGACAGCAGTACCGAGACTCGCTCGCAGACGGTCGTCTGACCTACTTCGAGGGCGAGAAGGTCGACGATCTCGAAAAGCACCCGATCCTGGGGCTCACCGTCGACGCCACGGCGAAGGCGTACGACCGCGTCTACGACCCCGCACCAGACGCCATGTCACCGCTGATGACGGTGCCGCGCAGCGCGGACGATCTGCGCGAGATGATCCCGCTGCTGCACTCAGCCGGGATGATGGCCCATGTCACCTACACCTCCATCCAGACGCTCAAGACCGCAGCCGGTCGGATGGTCGACACCAAGCCCGACTACATCGAGCGCATGGATGCCTTCATCACCGAGTCCCAGAGCGACGACATCCGCATCACCCAGTGCATCACCGACGCCAAGGGCGATCGCAGCCGGCCTCCGGCCCGCCAGGACGACCTTGACGCCTATGTGCGAGTGGTGGACCGCCAGCGCGACGGCGTCGTCATCCGCGGCGCCAAGCTGCACATCACCGGCGCCTCGTTCGGCCACGAGTTGCTCACCATTCCCACCAAGGCCATGAAGCCCGGCGAGGAGGACTGGTCGATCGGCTGCTCGGTGCCGGTGAACGCGCCCGGGGTGAAGATCATCAACACCACCTACGCGCCGCGCCACGAGGACCCCCGGGCGTTCCCGGTGTCGGGTGAGCACCACTATCCCGAGGGCTTCGTGATCTTCGACGACGTGTTCGTGCCCCACGAGCGCGTCTTCCTCGACGGCGAGACGCACTACGCGGCCGTGTTCGCCCACGCGCTGGGCCTGTGGGAGCGCCTCGGCGGGCTGTCGGCCTTCGTGGAGGAAGCCGACCAGCTCGTCGGTCTGGCCCAGCTCGTGGCCGAGGCCAACGGCACGGCGGGCATCGGCCACGTCAAGGAGAAGATCTCCGAGTTGATCATCCACGCGACGCTCATCCGGGCCGCGCTGGAAGCGGCCATCGCTCACTGCTCGATCGGGCCCGAGGGCGCGGCATTCCCCAACGAGCTCTACACCAACGCCGGCAAGTTTCAGGCGGCGGCGAACTACAGCGCGATGGTGCGCCACCTGCACGACATCGCCGGCGGTGCAGTGCTGACCTCGCCCGTGCCGGCCGACTTCGAGAATGCCGAGGTCGGTGCGCTTGCCCGCAAGTACATGTCGACCCGCAACGACGTCGACGGCGAGTACCGGGCCCGGTTGATGCACACCATCAGGGACCTCACGGCCGATTCCTACGGCGGATGGAAGTTCGTGACCAACCTGCAGGCGGGCGGCGGGCTGTATGCCCAGCGCATCGTGACCCGCAAGCACTACGACCTCGACGCTGCCAAGCGCAAGGCGCTGGCCGTCGCGGGTCTCGCCGAGGCGGATCACTAGCCGCAAGTTGAGGGGGTCACTCGCTCCCGAGCCGCTGTGCGCCTAGGTTGAGCGCGTGAGCGACGCTGCCGAGACGGTGATTGCCTCGACGGCGGCGCTGACGCAGCGGTTCGGATCGACTGTCGCGCTCGACGCGATCGATGTCCAGTTGCGTTCCGGCGTGACCGGGCTGGTCGGCGCGAACGGGGCAGGCAAGACGACGCTGATCAATGCGCTGCTGGGGTTGCGTGCCCCGACGTCGGGCTTGGCAAAGGTGCTGGGGCTCGACCCCCGCAGCCAGGGCCCCGCGCTGCGGGCCCGCGTCGGGTTCGCTCCCGAGCGAGACGTGCTGCCCGGCGAGATGCGAGCCGTCGACTTCGTGCGTCACCTGGCGCAGGTGCGCGGGCTGCCGCGCAGCGAGGCGCGCACGCGGGCCTCGGACAGCCTGTGGCTGGTGGGCCTGGGCGAGGAGCGGACCCGCACGCTCGGCACCATGTCGACCGGCCAGCGCCAGCGGGTCAAGCTCGCGCAGGCCATCGCGTCCGATCCACAGCTCGTGCTGCTCGACGAGCCGACTTCGGGACTCGACCCGACCCAGCGCAGCGAGATGCTCACGCTCATCGGCGAGATCAGCGATGAGCATTCAGTCAACGTGGTGCTCTCCTCGCACCTGCTCAACGAGGTCGAGAGCGTGTGCGACCACGTTGTGGCGCTCGATGCCGGCCGGCTGGTGGCGAGCGGGCCGCTCAGCGACCTCATCGGCGACGATGAAGGCGTCACCCTCGAACTCGTCGATGTCGCAGAGCCGGCCGGCTCGGTGGATGCCGTCGAGCGTGCATTGCGTGCTGCGGGGATCGCTCTCGAACGCGCCGGCACGACGCTGCGACTCGGCGGCCTGGAGCGCGACGTGCTGTGCGACCGAGCTCGCGATGCGGTGGCCGATGCGGGCGCGCGCATCCGGAGGCTCGAGGCTCGCCGTCGCTCGCTGACCGACCTGTTCGAGACGGCGGCATGAACGAGTCGGCGGAATCGAACGAGTCCCCCATTGCGGCAGCCGACGGTGCCGCACAGATCCTCGATCAGCGCTATCGGCCCTACGACGGCGCCCGGCACGGCCTTGCCGGCGCCATGCGTGCGGTGATTGTCTCGTCGACGCGGTTCACGCTCGGACTGGGTCGCCCGGCCCGCCACAAGTTCCTGCCGTGGCTGGCAGTGGTGATCGCCTTGGTGCCTGCAATCGTGTTCGTGGGCATCGCGACGGTGCTCGACATCGACCTGATCAGCGAGAACATCCTGCCCGAGTACCACGAGTACTACGGCTACATCCAGGCGGCGCTGTTCTTCTTCTGCGGGATCGTGGTGCCCGAGATCCTGGTGGCCGATCGCCGCAACGGGATGCTGCCGCTGTACCTGTCGACGCCGTTGCGGCTGTGGAGCTACCTGGCGTCGAAGGCCGCAGCGGTGACAGTGACACTGGCGGTCATCACCATGGGGCCGCTGCTGTTCCTGCTCGTCGCCTACACCGTGGAGGGATCGGGCCCGACCGGGATCGGCGACTGGCTGACGGTGCTCGTGCGCATCCTGGGGTCTGGCATCGCCATCGCCGCCACGATGACCGCGGCCAGCCTGGCCATATCCAGCCTGACCGACCGCCGGGCCTTCGCCGTTATCGGCGTCATCCTGCTGCTGCTCGGTAGCTCTCTCGTCACGAGTTCGCTGGTGGAGACCGCCGAGCTGGATTCTCGCCTGTACGCGTTCAACCTCTTCGAAATCGGCGCCGCGCTCAAGGACCGCATCTACGGCATCGGCCCGCCGCTGCAGTTCGCGGGAGACGACGGCGCGCCGGGACGACGCTTGAGCGAGTTGGCGACATGGTTCGTGCTGAGCGCCAATGCCGCGTGGGTGCTGGCAGGAGGCGCGGTGGTCTGGTGGCGGTACCGGCGCATCGAGGCGACGCAGTGAGCCCGCGCCCGCGCCCTGTGCCGGCCCCGGCGCCCCCAGCCGGCTCGACGGCAGTTAGCGGCAGATTTTCGAGCGAGCCGGCAGGCGAGGCGAGCGGTGCGGGGGTGTCCGATCTGCCCGCCGGCATGGTCGAGGTGCATGGCGTCTCGAAGATCTTCGGGGACGTGGTGGCGGTGTCGGATGTGACCTTCGCGGTGCGTTCGGGCGTCACCGCGCTGCTCGGACCCAACGGCGCCGGCAAATCGACGCTGTTCCGCATGATGTGCGGGTTGACGTCGCCCTCGCGCGGAACTGTGCGCGTGCTGGGCGCGGATGCTCGCTTGGACCGCGACGTGCGAGGCCGGATCGGGCTGTCGCCGCAACAGGACGCCCTCTTCGACCGGCTTGACGCGCTCGATTTCGTGCAGGTCGCAGCTGAGACTCATGGCGTCGCCGACCCCATCGACGCTGCACGCTGGGCGCTGGAGCTCGTCGAACTGAACCCAGACGATCCCCGACCGGTTTCGGGGTACTCGAAGGGCATGCGCCAGCGCACGAAATTGGCCGCCGCACTGGTGCACAACCCTGACGTACTGATCTTGGACGAACCGCTGAACGGCCTCGATCCCCTCCAGCGGCGCCGCATGATCGAGATGCTCGAAGACCTCGGTGCACAGGGCCGTTGCGTGCTCGTGTCATCCCATGTGCTCGAAGAGGTCGCGCTGCTGGGGTCGCGCATCCTGGTGATCGCCCAAGGCCGGCTCGTTGCCAGCGGCGACTACCGCGAGCTCCGCGAGCTGATGGACGACCGTCCTCATCAGGTCAGCATCGAGGCTGACAAGCCCCGGAGCCTGGCCGCGGCGCTGGTGGAGTCGGGCACTGCCGTCGGTGTCCGCGTCGAGGGAGGCGCCGTCGTCGCCGACACGCTGGACGTGGATCGGCTCGGTCGCGAGATAGCACCCTTGGCCCGCCGCCTCGATGCGCGACTGCGCACGGTGCAGCCGCTCGATGACGACCTCGAGTCGGTGTTCCGCTACCTGGTGGAACGGCGATGAGCACCCCGGCCGCCGCTTCGGCCTCGACGGCCGCCCGACGGCGTGTCGGTGCGGTGCGTGCGACAGCGCTCTGCTACCGGGTCCTGATCCGCCAGATCGTCTCGATGGGTCGCATCGCAGCGCTCGGCGCCCTGGGGACGACCATGATCGTCGTCGGCTGGGTGGTGGGCAGCTCGTCGAGCCGCAACGGCAGCAGCGCTGCGGGGATGATCTTCGACGGCGCGAGCTACGCCGACGGATTCGGCCTGATCGTGATCGTGCCCATCGTGTCGCTGGTGTTCGCTGCGGCCTCGCTGGGCGATGCACGCGATGACGGCACGCTGGTGTACCTGTGGCTGCGTCCGATGAGTCGTGCCCCGCTGGCGGCTGCCGCTGCGTTGGCGTCGGTCACGGTGTCGCTGCCGCTGTGCGTGGTGCCCACGGTGCTGGGCGGCTGGCTAGCGACTGACTTCGTCGCCGGCTCGGGCCGGGTCGCGCTCGGATCGCTGGCCGCCGCGGCCTTGGGAACGATCGCCTACTCGTGCCTGTTCGTGCTGGTGGGCCTGCTGTTCCGCAAGGCCGTGCTGTGGGGGGTCGCCTACATCCTGCTGTGGGAGGGCTTGGCGGTGGGCCTGGGCGAATTCGCCGAGCGGCTGTCGCTGCGCGGCTATGCCCGCGCATTGCTCGCTCGCATCGCCGAGGTCGACCTGGGCCTGGTGACGTATCGGCTCGTCACCGCCGTCATCGTGCTGGCATGCGTGTCGGCGGCCAGCCTCGTGCTCGCCACCGTGCGACTCCGCCACATCGACGTGGACTGACCCGACGCTGAGTTCCCGTGTGCCGGGCGTACCCGACACAATGTGCGGGTGCGCTTGGTGATCCAGATTCCCTGCCTCAACGAGGCAGGCACCCTGGGACAGACCCTGAGCGATCTGCCGCGGCACGTCGAGGGCTTCAGCGAGGTGCTGTGGCTGGTGATCGACGATGGCTCCACCGACGGCACGGTGGATGTGGCGTGGACGCACGGCGCCGACGCAGTCGTGAGCCTCACGCAGAACAAGGGGCTTGCCGTGGCGTTCGCCAGCGGTGTCGACGCGGCCCTGCGCATGGGTGCCGATGTGATCGTCAACACCGACGGCGACAACCAGTACAACGCAGGCGACATCAGCCGCCTGGTCGAGCCGATCGTGGCCGGCCGAGCCGATCTGGTGATCGGGTCACGCGACATCCGCAATCATCCCGAGTTCTCGCCGCTCAAGAAGCGCCTGCAGCGCCTCGGCTCGTGGACAGTGCGTCAGGCCTCGGGCACCGACGTCGCCGATGTCACCTCGGGATTCCGCGCCTACAGCCGGGAAGCCGCTCTGGCGGCCAACGTCGTCTCGCGCTTCACCTACACGCTCGAAACGGTGATCCAGGCCGGCAAATCCGATCTCGCCGTCGCCGATGTCGAAGTGCGGGTGAATGCCACCACCCGACCGTCGCGCTTGTTCAAGTCCAAGCGCCAGTACGTGCGCAGGGCGGCCGGAACGATCGCCCGGGTCTATGCCATGCACGAACCGCTGCGGGTATTCGCGGTGCCGGCGGCGCTGTTCGCAGCGGTCGGGCTGTTCCTGTTCGGCCGCTTCGGATGGTTCTGGGTGACGTCGGGCGGCTCAGGTCACGTTCAATCGCTCATCTTCGGGGCCGTTGCGTTGCTGGTCGCGATGCAGCTGGTGATGCTGGGCGTGCTCGCAGACCTGCTGCGCGCCAACCGCGTCATCGCCGAGCGAACGCTGCGCCGTGTCCGAGCCATCGAGCTCGAGGTCGGCACGCTCAGGACGCATCAGCGAGGCGCAGAAGCAGAACACTGAGCGGTGCGGGCGGCAGCAGCGCCTGCGACGTTGCGATCTGCTGGTTTGCAGATTGTGAGATTTCCTGTGCTGTTGTGAGACATCCTGAGACGATGCGCTGAGCGTGAAACCCTTGTAGCGGACGCCCGATTCATCTTCACTGTGATGCTGACGGCAGACGGGACAGTGACGCTGCCTCCTCATGTGGAAACTGTGACGGTCGAGCCTGAGGAACAGGACGACTACTCGCCAGCGTCAACGGTGCTCAGCTACCAAGCGGAATTTTCCTACGCCAACGGCGGGTCTGTCAAAACCGGACAGTCCCGGGTTGCTCACCGCAACGAGCTTCACGACCAAGCTGCCGACGCTTTGGAGCGTGTCGGGGTCGAGTCGGGGTCGTGGGCGAATCTGCCTGCGGAGCGTCGCCGCTGGGATGACTTCGCCGGTCGGGTTCTGCTGTTGTCGTCGTCGGCAAGGTCGTGGCCGGCAGAGAAGCTGACTACTGGCCGCATGAGCTTGTGTGTGGTCGACGAGGCGCACCATTCGACTTCGACGACGTACCGCAAGCTGCTGGCGTGCGGCTGGCGGTACCGGCTCGGGCTGACTGGCACGCCGTGGCGGATGTCTGACTACGAAGGCTTCTCCGATGTCTGGGACACGCTGATTTGCGGCCCCGACTACAGCCAGCTTCGCAGCCTCGGCTGCCTGGCCGATTTCCGGGTGGTCGAGCCGACCGTGCGGCTGCCTGAGAATCTGTCTGAAGACGGCATGGGCGAGATCGACAGCCGAGCAGCCGGGGCGGCGGTCATCGAGCTTCTGCACACCGACGTGGTGGTGAACGAATGGCGGGCCGCTGTAGCGCCGCTGGTGGACCGCCGCACGATCTGGTATCTGCCGACCGTCACCGCAGCGTCACGCCTCGCAGAAGTGCTGTACGAGGCTGACGAGCAGGCTGCGGTGCTGACCGCGGAGACGCCTCGCAGCGACCGGCGGCGGATGGTCGACGACTTCAAGCACGGCAGGCTGATGCACCTTTTGAACGTCGCTGTGGCCACCGAAGGCTTCGACGTGCCCGATTGCGCGGCGGTGGTGCATCTTCGGCCGACCAAGAGCCTGGCGTCGTATCGGCAGATCAACGGGCGGGCGTTGCGAGCTTCGGAAGGCAAGCCGTATGCGGTGATCGTGGACATGGCCCGCAACACAATGCAGCATGGCGACCCGGCGACGAAGATGTACTGGAGCTTGGCTGCCCGCAAGGTTCGCAACGACGAAGTGTCACAGATGCCGACCGTGGAATGCCCACGCTGCGGCCATTCGCAGCATCCTTTGTTGCGATACTGCGAAAGCTGCGGACAGCGGCTGTGGTGGGGCTGCGGCACTGATGCGGCCGGTGAGCGCGGCTGCGGACGAGACCGGTTCTGGCATCACTACACCGACGACATCGGCACACTGCAAGCCGACACGGTGCGGCACTGCGGAGACCGCCGAGATGTCGCTCACCTGATCGAGACCGTCGGCTCGGGGCAACTGTGCCTGCCGGGCATCCGGTGAGGCTTCTCGCGGGCTGCCGATCGGTAACAGCCGCAACGCCGCGTCGTCGACCGCCATCAACCGCGGTCCCGACGGTGAGCGCTCGACGAACACGCGCTTGACACGAGCCGGCCGACACGCGAGAGTCGCGCCTGCCATTCACAAACCGCGGTCCTCTGCGGGCCGTGCAAGCCGCTGCGAGCGGTTTCAGTTGCATGGGTCCCTCCCTGCGGCTTGCGCGGTTTGTGAATGGCACACATTCGCTGATTCCGCA